>UQQU01000004.1 GCA_900543325.1 uncultured Clostridium sp.
GAAGCTTTAGCTAATTTTATGGAAATAATAATATAAATTCTTAGCGAAATTATATGACTTACTGGAGGTTATATCATTAATTTTCGGCATCACGGCATTAACGCTTTGGTGCGCAATATTATTCCATTAATGATTTAATGATATCTCTATAAATAGGTGCTGCTGTATTTCCCCCGCCTAACTCTTTTCCATTTTCATCTACACCATCTATATTTGGAACTACAATTACTAATGTATACATTTTGTTATTTAACTCGAAATATCCAGCAAACCAACCGTGAGTAGTAGCACCACCTTGACCTGTAGCAGTACCTGTTTTCCCACCTTGTGTTATACCTTCTATTTTTGCTGCTGAACCAGTTCCTTTCCAAATAACATCATGCATACTATTTTTAACTAATTTTGATGTAGTTGATGTAAATATTCTATTTTCTTCATTTTGAATAGATTCTATAACATTGTTGTCTTCATCCACTATAGCTTCTATAAGAGATGGTTTAATATATATTCCATCATTTACTATAGCATTAATAGCTCCTGCAATTTGAAGTGGTGTTACTGTTATACATTGACCTATAGCAAAATTACTAATTCCATCACTAGGTTTAGCCATTACCCCTACAGCCTCTTCTCTATTTTCTCCACTTAAACCTAGAACTTTATTATATAAACCTAAATTAGTGGTATATTTCAACATCCTTTCATAACCTATCAATTGACCTATCTTTGCAAATATATCATTACAGGAAACCTCAAAGGCTTGATTTACTGTTAAACTTCCATGAGCATAGGATTTACCTCCATTACTACAAATATCACCACTACAATAAAGAGTATCATCCATATTAATTAAACCTTCATTTAAAGCAATAGCCTCTGTTATAACTTTAAATATAGATCCTGGTTCAAATCCTAATTGCCCTATACCTAAATTGACATTTGCTTCAGATTCATCCTTCTGTACCATTGCTTTTATTTTCCCTGTACTTGATTCTAAAAGAACTACACCCACATTATCTAAATTACTATAATCATCACTATTTAAAATATCCCTTATTTTATCTGACCATTCTTTATCAATAGTCAATCTTATATTTTTGTTATTTTCCCCATAATTAGTCTCATTACTTCTATATATGGATTTATCATCTAAATAAAAACCTATTGTTGGTCTTTTATTATCTTTAATTATGTCTACAATACTACTTTCAAAAGAATCTTCCAATACACTATCTTTATCTATAGATGCAATAATATTTTCTACACTCCATCTTTCTTTTAAATCTAACTCATTATAAACATAAGTATATATACCCTTTATATCATTTAACTTATTTATCTTTTCGTAAGTTTCTTTAGTTATAGTATAATAAATCTTACCACTTTGATTCATTATATCAGTAAAATTAAAATTTTCATCTTCTGATTTCATTATAAAGTTTAACGCTAATAAGTCTTGTAATGTTTCTTCATAATTGTTTAATTTAAAAGGTTGAGTATCAAGAACCATAATATACTTATTTTTATAATTTATAAGGCTATTCCCATTTGTATCGAACAACTTATAATTACTATCACTAGTATATTCAACTTGATGATTTTCAAGTTCTCCTTGAACAGAAGTTGTTGGATAGATCATTAATATATATAATCTTATAGTTAAAGCAATAAAAATGCTAAAAAATGCAATACAAACAATTAGTGATTTTTTATTATCAATTTTATATCTATACAAAAAAAACACCTCCTTTAGCTAAATTCTAGACTAAAATGAGGTGTTTTATTCAAATTACTTAAGTATATCTCTAATTTTTGCCATTAATAAATCTATTGCAACATAATTATGTCCACCTTCTGGAATAATTATATCAGCATATTTCTTTGATGGTTCTGTAAATTGAAGATGCATAGGTCTAACAATGCTTAAATATTGATCAACTACTGATTCAACAGTTCTTCCTCTTTCATTGATATCTCTTACTAATCTTCTTAAAATTCTTATATCAGCATCAGTATCTACATAAACTTTTATATCTAAAAGATCTCTTATTCTTTTATCTTCTAATATTAAAATACCTTCAACTAAAATTATATCTCTTGATTCTACAGTAGTAGTTTCTTTCGCTCTATTATGAACAGTAAAGTCATAACTTGGTTTTTCTATAGCTTCTCCTTTTATTAATTTCTCTAAATGCTCAACTAATAAATCATTATCAAAAGCCATTGGATGGTCATAATTAGTTTTAACTCTTTCCTCCATAGATAAATGGCTTTGATCTTTATAATACATATCTTGTTGTATCATTGCTATACAATCTTTTGAAAAATTAGAATATAAAGCATCAGCTATTGTACTCTTACCAGATCCTGTTCCTCCAGTAATTCCTATTAAAATAGGTTTATTCATTTGTTAGGCCTCCTTAGTTGTTATTAATATTAATAACATTGTTTGCTTTTACAAGCATATCATTAACTTTTAATGGTGTATCAACTTTAACAGTAAACATCATATGTGCTCTATTAGCAACATCAGTTTTTCTATCTTTATCTAAATCATACATATCTTCAAGCTTAATCTTAAAATATGGTACATCAGCTCTTAAAACTTCAACTTCTTCACCTTCAAATACTCTATTCTTTTGAAGTACTGTTGCAGTTTTAGTTTCAGGATCATAAGATTTTACCATACCAACAATTTCATAATCTCTAACATATCCTGCATCATCATAATTTTGTTCTCCATTTACTCCTAAATAGAAACCTGTATGATATGGTCTATGACTTACTTTTCTAAGCATATCCATCCACTCATCTTTAAATTTATAGTTGCTTGGGTTTTCCCAATAACTATCTAATGCTTCTCTATATGCTTTAACAACAGATGCTACATAGAATTCACTTTTCATTCTTCCTTCAATTTTGAAAGAATAAATACCACTTTTAACAAGTTCAGGTATATAATGAATCATGCATAAGTCTTTTGAATTCATTATATATGTTCCATTGTCATCTTCTATAACAGGATAATATTCACCTGGTCTAGTTTCTTCAACTAAATGATATTTATATCTGCATACATTTCCACAGATACCTTTATTAGCATCTCTTTTAATCATGTAGTTTGATATTAAACATCTTCCAGAATATGCCACGCACATTGAACCATGAATAAAAGCTTCAATATCGCATCCACTTGGAATATTTTCAGTTATTTCATTTATTTCTTTAAATGTTAACTCTCTAGCTAATACTATTCTCTTAACACCTAAATCATACCAGAATTTAGTTGCCATCCAGTTAACAGTATTAGCCTGTGTACTTAAATGTATTTCTAATTCTGGTGCAACTTCTTTGCATATAGCAATTAATGATGGATCAGCCACTATAACTGCATCTACACCTATATCATAAAGTCCTTTAATATATTCTCCTGCTGAAGGCAAATCATGATTTCTTGCAAAGACATTTAATGTTACATAAATTTTCTTACCTCTATCATGGCAATACTTAATTCCCTCAATCATTTCTTCATTTGAAAAATTATTTGAAAAGGCTCTAAGATTTAATTTACCCCCACCTATATATACAGCATCTGCTCCAAAATCTATAGCTATTTTTAGCTTTTCTAAATTACCAGCTGGAGCTAATATTTCAGGCTTTCTCATACTGTTACCTCCTTCTTGTAATTGCAATTCCATCTCCCATAGGAATTACTGATGTTATTAAACTTTTATCCTGTGATACTAGTTCTAAGTAAGTTCTCATTCTCTTAACTATTGTTATCTTTCTTCTTTTAACTAATTCATCACTTGCAACCATACCTCTAAATAAAACATTATCAGCAATTATTATACCATCATCTTTTAAAAGTCTTAAACAATGTGGTAAGAAGTGATTATAATGTCCCTTCCCTGCATCCATAAAAATTAAATCATATGGTTCTTGTAACTTTTCTAGTATTTCAAGACAATCGCCTTCTTCAATAACTATCTTATCTTCAAGTCCAAAAGATTTTATATTTTCTTTTGCATACTTTATCATTTCTTCACTTCGTTCTATGGTAGTTATATGAGGATTTGTTCCTGCTGCATCATGCATTATAATTGCAGAATAACCAATTGCAGTACCAAGTTCTAATATTCTCAATGGCTTTTTCATACTAACCATAAATTCTAAGAATTTTATTGTTTCTTTTTGAGCTATAGGCACACCATTTTCCTTAGCAAATACCTCTAGCTCTTTTAATCTTCCTTCACTTTCTGGTATTAATCCTCTTATATATTCCTCCATATAATCGTAGGTAATTCCACTCATACTAAACCTCCGTATATGTTAATATCCTAATTCTTCTTTCTTTTTTAAAAAGTCATCATAATTATCAGTAAAATAATGTTCATCATCTGATGCTAATAAATAAAATAAATAATTTGTATTAGCAGGATTTAATGCAGCTTTTATAGATGGAGCCCCAGGGTTACATATTGGACCCACTGGTAATCCTTTATGCAAATATGTATTATACTTTGATTCAATTGCTAAATGTCTATTTCTTACATTCTCTATATAATATCCATGTGCATAAATAACCGTTGCATCAATTTGCAAAGGCATATCTTGCTCTAATCTATTATAAATTACAGAAGCTATTAGAGGTCTATCTTCATCTACTCTTGCTTCCTTTTCTATAATAGATGCTACATTAATTATCTTTTCAATATCATCCTCTTTGATATCAAGTCCTTCTGTTATTTCATTCCACACTTCTTCAAACCTTTTTATCATTGTTTCTATTATGTATTCTGGTTCAACTCCGATTTCAAAATTATATGTATCTGGAAATAAAAAACCTTCTAAATTATATCTTTTATCTGGATTATCCTTTACATAAGATGGCAACGGATAACTTTTTACTGCACTTAAAAATTCATCTTTTGTACAAATGCCTTTTTCTTCTACTCTAGTTGCTATATCTTCTATATTAAATCCTTCTGGAATAGTTATAGTTATTGCATTTGCATTATTGATATCCTTTAAAGTTTTAGCTATATCCTTTACAGACATACCCTTCTCTAAGGTATGACTTCCTGGAACAACCTCTAAATCAAGTCCTGTTAACTTAGCATAAATTTTTATTATAAATGGACTTTTAATTTTCTTTTCATTAGAAAGACTATTTATAATGCTATAGAAACTGTCCCCTTCTTCAACATTTACTACTTCTGATTGTGAAATTTTAAGTGGCTTTTTAATTGTTGATATAAACACAGAAGCTAAAGCTATTACTATAATTAATAGTAAAATAATTAAAGTTCTTCCAGTATTCTTAGCTCTTTTCTTTCTTAAAGTTCTACCGGTATTTTTAGGCTTTTTTTTCATAAATACCCCCTGTATTTAAAAGTGAATAGCTAAACCTTTTAGCTATTCACTATTATAATACTTTTATATGCAATTATAAAGAATTTACATAATTATTTTTTACTTCTACTTATCATTCTCTTTCTTTCAGCGGCATCTAAGTATCTCTTTCTAATTCTAATGCTTTCCGGAGTAACTTCAACTAACTCATCATTTCCAATAAATTCAATTGATTGTTCTAATGTTAATGTAGTAACTGGTACTAATTTAACAGCATCATCAGAACCTGAAGCTCTTGTGTTAGTTAATTTCTTTCCTTTACAAACATTTATATCTAAATCTTCTGCTCTAGAACATTCTCCAACAACCATACCTTGGTATACTGGCGTACCTGGAGTTATGAATAATCTACCTCTTTCTTGAGCATTAAATAATCCATAGGCAATTGCTTCACCTTGTTCGAATGATACTATTGAACCTCTGCTTCTTGATTCGATTTCTCCCTTATATGGAGCATATCCTTCAAACACGTGGTTCATGATACCATTTCCTTTTGTATCTGTCATGAATTCATTTCTGAATCCTATAAGACCCCTTGCAGGAATTATGAATTCTAATCTAGTATATCCATTAACTGCTGATGTCATATTAACCATTTCAGCTTTTCTTGGTCCCATTTTTTCCATAACAGCACCCATAAATTCTTCTGGTACGTCTATAGTTAAATATTCCATTGGTTCTAATTTCTTACCATTTTCTTCTTTGAAGATAACGTTTGGCTTAGAAACTTGTAATTCAAATCCTTCTCTTCTCATTGTTTCAATAAGAACTGATAAGTGAAGTTCCCCTCTTCCTGATACTTCGAAGCAATCTGGAGTTATTTCTTTAACTCTTAAACTTACATTAGTTTCTAATTCTTTCATTAATCTATCTCTTAAGTGTCTTGAAGTAACGAATTCACCTTCTTTACCTGCAAATGGTGAGTCATTAACCATGAAGTTCATGTTAAGTGTTGGCTCATCAATTTCAACGAATGGTAAAGCTTCTGGATTAGATGCATCAGCTATAGTTTCTCCTATATTAGCATCCATAATACCACTTACTGCAATAATATCTCCAAGTCCTGCTTCTTCGATTTCTTCTCTCTTTAATCCATTGTAACCAAATACAGCAGTTATTTTGTAGTTTGATTTAGTTCCATCTTGTCTAACTAAAGCAACACTTTGATTTTTCTTAACTTTTCCTCTATGTACTTTACCGATTGCAATTTTACCAACGAATGCATTACTATCTAAAGTTGTAACTAACATTTGGAAAGGTCCATCTATGTATCCCTTTGGTGGTTCAACATGTTCAATTATTGTTTTAAATAATGGTTCCATTCCATCATTAGTATCTTCAACATTATATCTTGCAAAACCTTCTCTCGCTGAAGCGTATATTATTGGGAAGTCTAATTGTTCATCATCAGCACCTAATTCTAAGAATAATTCAAATACTTCATCAATAACTTCTTCTGGTCTAGCATTTGGTTTGTCTATCTTATTTATAACAACGATTGGTTTTAACTTTAACTCTAAAGCTTTCTTTAAAACGAACTTTGTTTGTGGCATTGGTCCTTCATAAGAATCAACAACAAGTAAAACTGAGTCAACCATCTTAAGTACACGTTCAACTTCTCCACCGAAATCAGCATGTCCTGGTGTATCAACAATGTTTATTTTTATTCCGTCATACATAACTGCAGTATTTTTTGAAAGAATTGTAATTCCTCTTTCTTTTTCTAAATCATTAGAGTCCATTACTCTTTCATCCATTTTTTCATTTGATCTAAATACATGGCTTTCCTTAAACATAGCATCAACTAATGTTGTCTTCCCATGGTCAACGTGAGCTATTATTGCTATATTTCTAATATCATCTCTAGTTATTAATTCCATTTAATTTCCTCCATTAACTTTTATTAATGAATTTAAATTTTAAATATTAATATTTAAACTCATAGTTTTTATTTTAAAGGCTTATCTTATTTTTGAAACAAAGCAAGCTAGAGGTAATAAAACCTATACTACGCTATATCTTTTAAAGTTCAAATTACTAAATTATAAACTTATATTTTTCCTTTTGTAAACCTATAAATATTTTGCCCAAAAAGAAAATTGGATACACTCGTATCCAATTTCCAAATCTCTAAATTATTCTACTATTATCTTTGTTACTTGTCAACTAGTAGTTATATTTCCATAATAATTGGTAAAATCATTGGTTTTCTCTTAGTCTTTTCGTAAAGGTAAGCTCTAAGCTCATCTCTTACATTTGACTTTAATGTTGCCCAATCAGTAATTTTCTTTTCTTCACAATCAAGTAAAATATTTCTAACAATATCTCTTGCTTCATCCATTAACCCTTCAGATTCTCTTACATAAACAAATCCTCTTGAAATAATATCTGGACCTGCAACTATAGTTTTATTTTCTTTTGATAAAGTTACAACTACTGTCAATATACCATCTTGAGATAAATGTTTTCTATCTCTTAATACTATATTACCAACATCTCCAACTCCAAGCCCATCAACAAATATTTGTCCAGAAACAACGCTTCCATTCTTTTTAATACCACTTCTAGTAACTTCGATTATATCTCCAACTTCAGGAATAACTACATTTTTAGAATCTAATCCTAATTTTATAGCTAGTTCTCCATGTTGTTTTAAATGTCTATATTCACCATGAACTGGAATAAAATTCTTTGGTTTAACTAATGTTTGCATAAGCTTTAACTCTTCTTGACAGGCATGACCTGAAACGTGAATATTTTCTTGAGATCCATATATAACTTCTGCACCTTTTTTAAATAATTGATTAATAACTTTTGATACAAGCTTTTCATTTCCTGGAATAGGTGTTGCTGAAATAATTATTGTATCACCTTCAACAATATTTACTTTTCTATGCTCTGATGCTGCCATTCTTGATAATGCAGACATTGGCTCACCTTGACTTCCAGTAGTTATGATAACCACCTGATCATTATTATATTTACTAATTTGATCAATAGATACTAGAGTATCTTTATCAACTTCAATATAGCCTAATTCTATAGCTACATTCATTATATTTTCCATACTTCTTCCAGATACAGCAACCTTTCTACCATATACAGAAGCAGCATCAATTATTTGTTGTATTCTATGGATATTTGATGCAAATGTTGCAATAATTATTCTTCCTTTAGTTTTTCCAAATATTCTTGTTAAACTTTCACCAACAATTTTCTCTGAGTTTGTATACCCGGATTTTTCAACATTTGTAGAGTCTGCCATCATCGCAAGTACTCCTTTTTTACCTAGTTCTGCAAATCTTGCAAAATCCATAGCTTCACCATCAATAGGTGTATAGTCCACTTTAAAGTCTCCTGTATGAAGGACAACACCTAATGGTGTGTGTACCGCAATTGCAACTGAATCAGCAATTGAGTGATTAGTTTTTATAAACTCTACAGATACTGAATTTAATCTAATTACATCTCTTGGCTTTACTCTTATAAGCTCTGTTGAACTTAATAATCCATGTTCTTTAAGCTTAGTTTCTACTATTCCTAATGTTAATTTTGTTCCATATACAGGAACATTTAATTGTTTTAAAACATATGGTAACGCTCCAATATGATCTTCATGACCATGAGTTAAGAATATTCCCGATACTTTTTCTTTATTTTTCATAAGGTACGTTATATCAGGTATAACTAAATCTATTCCGAACATATCTTCATCTGGGAATTTAAGTCCACAATCTATTACAACTATATCATTTTTATATTCTATTGCTGTTAAATTTTTTCCGATTTCATTTACCCCACCTAAAGGAATAATCTTAACCTTTGCTTTTTCATTCTTCATATGTCCCCTCCTTCTCTTTTCCATTATGTATTTCAAAGTATATACATACTATTTAAAATATCCTTTTATTCACCTTTTTGTTTTTCACAACATTTAGCACAGATTCCAAAGAACTTTACACTATGATCTAAAATTTTAAATCCATATGTATTTTCAA
The DNA here is from genome assembly GCA_900543325.1 of uncultured Clostridium sp. Lineage (GTDB taxonomy): Bacteria > Bacillota > Clostridia > Clostridiales > Clostridiaceae > Clostridium. Next base: position 9,414 of record UQQU01000004.1, read on the forward strand.
TTCTTTCCTCAAGTTCATCTAAAAGATCATCTTGAACCTCAAATACAGCTTTACACTCATTACATACTAAGTGATGATGTCTATGTTCTTCTTCACTATGAACAAGTTCATATCTACTACATCCATCATTTAAATCTAACTTAAAAATAACGCCTATTTCCTCTAATAATAATACAGTTCTATATACTGTTGCTAAACCTATATCAGGACATATTTTCTTAACTTCATCATAAATTTCTTCTGCGGTTAAGTGTTCTCCCTCTTTTTCAATGATTACATCTACAATAGCTCTTCTTTGAGGCGTTAACTTATAGCCCTTTTGTTTTAAGTTTTCTTTTAATAATTCAATATCTATATTAACTGTGCTCATATACTTAACACCTCATTTCTTTATTATTCTTCGTCCATAAAAATAGTGTTATAAGCTTCTTCTATAGCCGCTAACTCTACTTCATTTTCAATTAATTCAAATATATCATTGTCTTCTTCATCTTTTATTACTTTTAAAGCAAAAGGATTCTCATCTTCGTATCCTTGTTCTTGAACTATAACATACTCACTTTTTTCCTCTGTTTCAGGATTTACCATATCAAAGAATGCTATTACATTTAAATTTATCTCATTTCCATCTTCATCAAATAATTGTATTGTTTTTAAATCTTTTTCCATTTTTTCAAACTCCTTTTTCATTTGAATTGTTTATTATATTATTACATAAAATATTCAAACTGCAAACATCTTAATTTAATTAGCATATAGATTTAGCTAACCAAGTAACTTCGCTATGGATTGTTACTTACTAAGTCTCAACTTGTCAAGATATCCTTGTAATATATATGTTGCTGCTATTTTATCTACAATTTTCTTTCTTTTATTTCTTGAAAGGTCTGCTTCTAGCATTGCTCTATGTGCCGCTACTGTTGTTAATCTTTCATCCCACATTTCTATTGGCAATCCAGTCTTTTCTTTTAATAACTCTGCGAACTCTAGAGCTTTTTCTCCTGATTCTCCAATAGTTCCATTCATATTTTTAGGTAATCCAACAACTATAGTTTCTACACCATATTCATTGCATATTTTATGTACTTCCCCTAAATCTTGTTCCTTCTTAGTACGTCTTATTGTTGTAATTCCTTGTGCTGTCCATCCTAAAGGATCGCTTAAAGCAACTCCTATAGTCTTTGATCCCATATCAAGTCCTAATATTCTCATAGAAACTCCTTTATTGAATTAAATAATTAAGTGTTTATCTTCCATAAATGTTGAGTAATTAATATTTTTTACATTCTCAGAAGCAATTCTTAATTTCTTAATTTCTTATTATATTATTTTTAAAAAACAAAAGTGCCCGATTAACGGGCACCTTTTATTTTATTTCTAGATAAGATTTTATTACCTCTTCAAGTATTTCATCTCTTTCAAGTTTTCTAAGTAAAGCTCTTGCTCCGTTATAACTAGTAATGTAAGAAGGATCCCCTGAAATTAGATAACCTACCAACTGATTTATTGGGTTATATCCTTTTTCCTTCAATGCTGTATACACATCATTTAAAATTGATTTAGTTAAATCTTCTTTGTTAATGTTTAAGTCAAATTGCATTGTTCTGTCAAGATTATTATCCATATCGTCCGCTGCCTCCTAAGCAGCTTCACCCCCTTACGAAAGTTTTTTTATTTATTTTTAATCATTGGAAGTTTTTTATACAACTTTATTACTTATATTATAACCTAAATTAACATAATTGTATACTCTGAAAAAAAACTATTTTACTAAATTTTCTATTGTTTGGAAGGCAACTTCTATAGCTTGTGGAATACTTTCTGGCTTCTTACCACCTGCTTGAGCCATATCTGGTCTTCCACCTCCGCCACCGCCAACAACAGTAGCTACTTCCTTAATAATCTTACCACAATGTACTCCTTTATCTAATACATCCTTAGTTGCCATAGTAACTAAATTAACTTTATCTCCTAACTTACTTACTAACACTACAACTCCTGAACCCATCTTGCTTCTTATTTTATCAGCTAAATCTCTTAAAGCATTTCCATCTACACCTTCAAGTGCATAAGCAATTGATTTAACTCCATTAATTTCTTTAGCAGAATTTAATATATCATCTAAAGCTCCACTTGTAAGTTTTGATTTAAGCTCTGCAATTTCTTTATCTTTTTCTTTTAGTTCTGCACCTTGAGTTGAAATTTTCTTTAAAACATCTTTTTCAGTACACTTAAGTGCTGCACAAGCTTCTTTTAATAATCTTTGCTTTTCTTCCATATATTTTATAGCAGCTCTTCCTGTTAAAGCTTCTATTCTTCTAATACCAGCAGCTACACCAGTCTCAGAAACTATTTTAAATAATCCTATTTCTCCAACATTAGATACGTGAGTACCACCACAAAGCTCTTTAGAGAACTCTCCTGCAGCTACTACTCTTACTTTATCACCGTATTTTTCATCGAATAATGCTGTTGCTCCAGATTCTTTAGCTTCTTCAATTGTCATAAGCTTAGTTTCTACAGTATCAACTTCCATTATCTTATCGTTAACTAAATCTTCAACTTTTTGAATTTCTTCAGCTGTCATAGCTTGGAAGTGAGTAAAGTCAAATCTTAATCTTTCATTATCAACAAAAGAACCAGCTTGGTGAACATGAGATCCAACAATTTCTTTTAATGCAGCTTGTAACATATGAGTTGCTGTATGGTTTTTACAAACGCTAGATCTTCTTACTTTATCTACAGTTAAAGTAACTTCTTCACCATTTTTAATGCTTCCAGTTTTAACTTCAACATAATGAACAGTCTTTCCACCAACATTTTTCTTAGTGTTATATACATAAGCTGTTCCGTTAGCTCCTGTAATCATACCAGTATCACCAATTTGACCACCCATTTCAGCATAGAAAGGAGTCTTATCAGTTAAGATATAACCTTTATTTCCTTCAGTTAACTCTTCTACAAAAGCTTCATCAGTTGCTAAAACTACAACTTTTCCAACACCTTCTGTTGAAGTATATCCAGTAAACTCAGTTTCAACATCAGCTTTTACTTTGTTAATTGGATTTTCATCAGCTCCCATGTAAGAAGTTTCTCCTCTTGCACTTCTAGCTCTTTCTCTTTGAGCTTCCATTTCCTTTTTAAATTCTTCGTGATCAACAGTCATTCCCTTTTCTTCAAGGATTTCTTCTGTTAATTCTAGTGGGAATCCATAAGTATCATATAATTTAAATGCTTTTTCTCCAGAAAGTACTGTAGATTTAGCTTCTTCTAATTCTTTAATATAACCATTTAAGATATTCATTCCACCATCAATAGTTTCATTAAATCTTTCTTCTTCTAAAGTGATTATCTTAGTTATATAATCCTTATTTTCAACTAATACTGGATAATTTCCACCATAGTTTTCAACAACTGCATCTACAACATCTTTTAGGAATAATCCTTTAATTCCAAGTAATCTACCATGTCTTGCAGCTCTTCTTAAAAGTCTTCTTAAAACGTATCCTCTACCTTCGTTACTTGGTTGAACACCATCAGAAATTAACATAGTTACAGCCTTAACGTGGTCAGTTACGATTCTTAATGAAATATCGCTATTAGCATCTTTTCCATATTCTACACCTGATAAAGCTGATACCTTATTTAAGATATTCTTTACTGTATCAATTTCAAATATGTTGTCAACACCTTGCATTATAGTTGCAATTCTTTCAAGTCCCATACCAGTATCTATATTTTTGTTCTTTAATGGAGCATAGCTACCATCTTCTTGTTTATCAAATTGAATAAATACTAGGTTCCAGAATTCAACTATTCTATCAGCATCAGAAGCAGCTACAAAATCATCTACATTTGTAACATGAGCTACATCTACACCTCTATCAAAGTGAATTTCTGTACAAGGACCACATGGACCTACTGTTCCAACTTCCCAGAAGTTATCATCTTTACCTAATCTAAAGATTCTGCTTGGATCTATATCAGTTTTAGAAGTCCAAATGTCATATGCTTCATCATCTTCTAAGTATATAGTTACATATAATTTATCCTTAGGTAACTTTAAAACTTCTGTTACATATTCCCATGACCATGGAATAATTTCATTTTTAAAGTAATCTCCAAATGAGAAGTTACCTAACATTTCAAAGAAAGTACCGTGTCTTGATGTCTTTCCTACGTTTTCTATATCACCAGTTCTTATACACTTTTGACAAGTTGTAACTCTAGTCTTTGGTGGTTTTTGTATACCTGTAAAATATGGCTTAAGTGGTGCCATACCTGCATTTATTAATAATAAACTATTATCATTTTTAGGTACTAATGGAAAACTCTCCATTCTTAAATGTTCTTTCGATTCGAAAAAGCTAATAAAGCTTTCTCTTAATTCATTTGCTCCCATGAATTTCATGATTTCTTCTACCTCCAAATTTCTTCTATTAGTAATTTAATTATAAATTAAACTAAATCTTAAATTTATTTTTTATGGGGAATTCAACCAATAAAAAAAGTCTTCATCCCTAAAGAAAAAGGGACGAAAACTTATAATTTCCGCGGTACCACCCTAATTATGTATATGAATATACATCACTTAAAGTAAAATAAGCTCCAAGATAGCTTCAATATGCTAAATAAGAAGTTTTCACCAACCACTTCCTCTCTTAATATTTACATCATATTTACTCATTCTCTTCATCGCTTTATGCTATATATTTATGACAAGATTATATTTCATTTAAGTATTTATGTCAATAAACTTTGGCAAGTATCAACCTTAGTAATTTTCATTTAAAATTTCTATAAAAGCTCAATAGCCTAATCTAAGACTTAGCTTCTAAATTTAAAACAAATAATAATCTATATCATCATATACAACCTTAATAATTACAGCAATAGGGACAATTAAAACCATACCTATTACTCCACCAATTTTCTCGCCTAATATCAATAAAATAATAATTATTATAGGATGCATATTAGTACTATCCCCTGTTATTTTTGGAGCTAAAAAGTTACCTTCTACTTGTTGTATTAAAAATACTCCTATAGTTGCTAATATTCCTTTTGTAACAGAACCTGTAAGTGCCATAAAAATTATAGGAACACCACCAATAATCGGTCCAAAATAAGGAATTATATTAGCTATAGCATTTATTATAGATAAAACTAAGGGAAACTTCACTCTAAGTACTAATAATAAAACAAATGATAATACACCAATTATTAATGATAATAGAAGTTGACTTAATATGTATCTACTTAATATTTTATCAATATTGTTATTTATATTTTTTATTAAAACTCTTTTATCTGTTGGAAAAATTAATAATAGTTTATTGTAAAGGAAATGTCCATCTGCTAATAAATAATAAGTTGTAATTGGTACAACTGCAAGACCAACAATATTCTCACCAAGAGAAATCATATTATCTACTAAATTAGTTGATGCATTACTTAGAATCATATTTATTTTTTCACCAACTTGTATATATATGGTTTCAAAAATTGGTAATCTATCTAACTTAAATCTATTTGCAAGAACTAGAATATATTCTTCTATACTATCTAGCATAATTCCAAAATTTCCACTTTCATTTAATATAGATGGCACTATACAATATAGAAGTCCTACAAATGCTAATAAAAACAATAATATAATTAAAAGTGAACTTTTTTTATGAGATATATTTAACTTTTCACTTAAATAATTTTTTAATGGTTTTAAAGTATATGCAATTATAAATGAAATCACTAATAAATTAACAACATCTCTTATAGGTGTAAAATATATATATATATTAATACTAAGTATTACAAGAACTATTGCTATTATTGTCTTATAAATCAATTTTTTATGCTTTGCTAACATCCTTAAAACCTCCTAAGTCATGAGGTAAAGTTTTAAGCTTAATACGCTCATTCCCATTGTATAAAATATAATCATCACATAAAATGCAATGTTTTAATGTAATAATTTCTTTTCCCTTAAACATCTTATCAAAAATTCCTGAACTAATAATTAATCCTTTTATACTGAAATTTTCTTTATCTATTATTAAATCTTCAAGGACTCCAATTAATGTCTTATTTTCATTTAAAATGTCAATAAATTTAATTTCTTTAAACTTAAGACCTTTGAATTTTGACGTTTCTTTAATTTTCATTACTTTATCTATAGATGTTATTGCATTGATAGCAACAAAAGTATGCTTTTTTATTATAGAAGCTGGTGAAATTACAAATCCTTCTATACTTCCCTTACTAAAATCTATAGAAATATCCTCAATAACACCAATATATTTATTTTTAGAATCATAAACCTTCATTAAATAAAAATCTCTCCATTTAAACATTGCTTCACCTCTAAAAATATAATAACCATAGTATTTACAAATACTATGGTTATTATTAGTAAAATTTCTATAAACTTTTATGTTACATATATTTTTTTATTAAATATTTATATAAAAAAATATTAATGTATAACATCAGCAAAACTACCATTTATTATCTTTATTAAATCCATTGGCTCTAGCTTTACTTGAAGACCTTTTTTACCACCGCTTACACAAATATTCTCTAAATCCCTAGCTTCTTCTTGAATAAATGTTTTATAAAGCTTCTTCATTCCTACTGGAGAGCATCCCCCTCTTATATATCCTGTATATTTAGTTATATCTTTAACATGAATCATTTGAAGGCTTTTTTCTCCAGCTGATTTTGCTGCTTTTTTTAAATCTAATTCTTTATCAACTGGTATAACAAAGACGTAAAGTTCTCTACTTACACCTTGTGTTACTAATGTTTTATATACCTCTTTCATATCTTGACCAGTCTTTTCTGCAACAGAAATACCATCTATTTTATCATCTGAAATATCATAAGTAATTACTTCATAATTTATTTTGTTTTTATCTAAAATTCTCATTGCGTTAGTTTTTTGAACTGCCATTTTTCATACTCCCTTAAGATAATCTTTTACTTATTATTATACTAAAAGTAAAATTAATGGCAAATTAAAACAATAATACTATTTATAAAATATAAATAATATTATTAGTTTCTGCCTTCACTAACTAAGCCTAATTTATAATCTTCAGGTGATATTCCAACTTGCTTTTTAAATACATTACTAAAATAATGTTCTGTACTATATCCAATCATCTCTGCAATTTCATATAACTTTAAGGATGGATCTCTCATTAAAATTATTGCATTTTTTATTCTTACATTAGTTAAATAATCAATAAAATTCATTCTAAGCTCCCTTTTAAACACCCTAGTAAGATATGTCTGACTAACACCTATACTATTTGCAACTTCTGATATAGATAAATTTTCCTTATTATAATTTCTATTTATATATTTTTGAACTTCAATAACTATAGACGTTTTCTTACTCTTTTCAACTAACCTATTGCATAATGATTTATAAACAATATTGACTTGAACTGGATCATCACGTAAAAATGATGCACATATAACTACATTTATCTTAAGACATTTGTTTATGGCATTTTCTAATTCAGTCACAGCACTATGCCAATACTTTATTGGATTTATATCACATAAAATAACAACTTGCTTTTTTGAATCAATAAATACATTTAAATAGTTAAATTTATTCATTATATCATTTGCAATATTATATATAGCATAACTTATTAACTCTGTTTGCAACTCTTCCTCAATTAAAACTCTATCTTTTATTAAAGGTTTAATTACTATAAGTCCCATTGAATTAGTATATTTAATATTAAAATACCTCATATCTTTTTCAATTTCTGAGCTCCTAATTTTCCCCATCATCCAGTCCTTAAGAAAATTCTCTTTTAAATGCTCTGCTTTCTCAACATCAAATTCATTTACTTCTTTTTCTCTTTTATTTATTAATTCATCATCAGCTATTAAAACCTTCATCAAGATAATTTCCCCCCCAAAACTTCTTTTATTTTAATTTTTATATCATAGAGTATAAACACACTCTTTAAATCACAGTAATCATTTTCACTATTTCTTATTTCATTTTTCCCAAAGTTTATTAACCTATATTTAATACTTATTACACTTTATGTAAATAAATTCCATTTCTACTTTCTTTTATTGCAATAATTTTTTTATAATTTCTATTTAAAAAACTATTAAATAATTAACATTTATTTATAAAAATACTCCCTATTAAGTAAATCATTACTGTTAACAATTTATTTTAATAGAGAGTTATTCATAAAACATATAAATATTGCTATATCTATTTTTCAACTTTAACTTCACTTTTTTTTAATATATTTTTCTCATTATTAATTAGATATTTTTTATAAAAATTAAAACTTATAAATAGAGCTATCAAATACAGCATTCCTTTAAAACCTCCAGCATTTAACCCTACAAATATAGCAATCAAAACACTTAGTTGAGACAATTCTAAAGATGATGATAAAAGCTTTGGCTCTAATATATTCCTAGTAATCATAATTCCACAAAATAAAATTACTAAAAATATAACAGTAACATACTTTCCACTAAAAAAATAAATAATTACAAGAGGTAAAAACACCAATATCATTCCTACCACAGGTAATAAATCTAATATCATACATATCAAACTTAATAACAATGTATATGGTATTTTTAATATACTAAATCCTATAAGTGTAATTATAAATGTACATAAAATCAATACAGAATATGTACCTATATATTTAAAGAGAACATCTTTAATTTCTGTTATAATACTTAAAAACTTACCAAATTCATTTATACAATCAGTATTTTTTATAGGCGATGTATTCTTTTTAATAAACTTTTTAAGGAAAACAAAACTAGATAATATTGCAAAAATTATTACAGATATAATATATGGAAATGCTGAAATTACACCTATTATGTAATTCACAATATTCATACTAAAATCTAAAGCATAATTTGATATATCTGATATAAATTTATTTATATTACTTTTTAAACTTTCTAAAATAGATTCATCTATATTTTCAAAAGCTGATAGTGAATTTTGAAGAAATGTATTTATCTCCGACCTATTATCATATACATACTGATAACCATCCGTTGCTAAATCCTTAATTTCAGAACAAAAATAAACTATACCAAAGCCTAATAAAGTTACTGTAATTGCATAAAATAATAATATTGAAATACTTGCAGCAAAATTTCCATCTATATTAAATTTCTTAATAAGAGTTTCTGTTGGTTTTTTTAAAATTAAAGCTGTTATTAATCCAATTATAAATGGAATTGTATACTTTAAAGTTCCAATAATTATTGAAAAAGAAATAGTAAAGACCAAGAAAAAAATAATCAACCTTACAAAAGGTTTTATCTTCTTGGCTACTAAGGCTATATATTCCATTTTATATCATTCTCCTTTTATATTAAAATTAAAAGGAGCTAAACTTAAATAGCTCCTTTTTATATACATTATTAAATTATCTTAAATAAAAAATGTTTAAAACTCGATTTTATGAATAACGAACTTCTATCCCCCTTTACTAATGTATTAGATAGATTAGATCATCTCCTTCTTTAAAACATTTATAAAGTTGAATTTTAGCATTAATTAAAAGCCTATTTTTAAACTTTACGCACGCCTCCTCTCTATCATATTTGTTCACTAACTGAACATCATCTAATAACGACATTTAGAAGCACCACCCCTTTAGCTTTTATAATTATAAAATCTATAGATTCTAGTAGCCTTAAATTTTTTCTTTCGACTACTATAAATATATTATACACCTCAAAATATTATTTGTAAATATTTTCCATAATCTTTTTTTATTATTTTTTCTATAAATCCTTGTCTATATTGATAATATAGATTTATTGGTATAAAATATTATTTATACATAAATTTAAGAAAAACTTTCTTGGAGGGGGACTTTTTATGAGTAATTTTGTTCTTATATTATTTTTAATTATTTTGGTTGGAATGCCAGCTTATTATTTAACAGTTCTGTATTCTATTTATTATAAAAAGATATTTAAAAATAAAGCTAATTTAAAATTTGAATACACTACTAGCTCTTTAAGTACATATATTCCATCTATTATTTTATTAATTGTTAGTGCATTATTTGCTATTTATACATTTATGCATAATATAGCACCTTATTACTTAATAGCAGTTTTAGTTGTAAATATAATAGTTTTCTTCTGTATAAAATTATCTTGTACTAAATTTGCAATATATGATAATTATGTAGTAGTAAAAAATAACTATGGTGAATTCAATGAAATTCAAAGTTTATTACTTGAAAAAAAAGATAAGACAAGCACTTATGAATTAAAACTTACAACTAAATATGATTTACTTATTTGTTCAATAGTAACAGAAGATCCAAAAAGTATGCTTAAAGCAATAAAAGCAAATTTACCTAAAAATATAAAAATAAAAGAATTGGCAACTAAATAGTTGTCAATTCTTTTATTTTTACTAATTCTTTTATTAAAAATTACCTTTACCAAGTAATCATTGTTTTATTCTTAGAATTTTTACAAGGCAATTTAAACTCAAAGAATTTTAAGTTCTTACCTCTTGGTGAAAATCTATCACAAACAATATGTAAAATATATCCCATAGAAAAACCTAATGCTAAATATATATTTCCTGTTAAATATACACTTCCACAAAACATTAACGTACCAAGCCATTTATGAGTAAACATTCTATGTGGAGATAACTTTCCTAATACAGTTGTTATACAAAACATAATTGTTGCAAAACAATTTTTAATATTATTTTCTAAAAAATTCAATATATCACTTACACTTAATGCAATTCCTAACATGTATCCTAATACTATTGCTATTATAGAAAATGTTAATATCTTATTAAAAACTTGTCTTGCTTTAGAATTATGTGAATCAATATCAGGCATGTATGATCCAATAAATCCACCAATAATTAAGGGAGCTAAATACACAGCACTATCAAAAGTCTTAGTAATTAAAAAACCAATTCCCATAGTTGCTGTTGCAGTAGTTCCTACAATCATGTGCTCTTTTCCTTTCATCTGCTTCCATCCCCTGTAATTTTATCACTTTATATTCTACTATACTTTTCACCGAAGTGAAAGTATGTTCTTTTCTACCTCTGAGGTGAATCCATATATTGGATTCACCTCAGAGGTATCCCGTATTTTGTCGGTTATTAGCAGACCCTATCTAGAAATATTAATTCAATATTAAAAAAGGCCAGCTTATTAGAGCTGGCCCAATATCTATTTTTAATGGTTATGATGAGAACATCCATCATGGTTACATGTATGATTACTATCAAACTCCTTTAATTCACCATTTTTCAATGAATTAACATTCTCTTCTATAGTTCCTTCAATAGCTTGATAAACCTTTATGCCCATAGAATTTAATTTAACTATAGCACCTTTACCAATACCACCAACTACAACAGCATCAACAACTTCACCTGATAAAGCTTTAATAGGTTGACATTTTCCATGTTCATGTCCTAAATCTCCATTTCCTATAGCTTTAACATCATTAGATTCTAAATCACAAATAACAAACTCTGGAGCACTACCAAAATGATTATAAGGTATACTACTCATACCTTCATTTGATTTAACTGGAAAACATACTTTCATTACAATTCCTCCTTAAATTTTCTCTTACAACAACATTTCATTGATTTACAGCTAAGTTTACATGTAGCCATATTGAAATCACTAATCTTAATATTACATTGCTTACTTATTAAATCTATATCTTTATGAATGAGAAGGTCCATAAACTTTTTAGCATTTTCTAAAACATCTTTATTTAATTCATACATAACGTAATATCCTTCTTTATATGCTATTACAAGATTTGCTTCCTTAAGAGTTTTTATATGTTGAGATACTGCTGCTTCAGAAATCTCTAAATGTTTAGCAATACCCTTTGCACATACATTTTTACTAGATAATAAAATTAATATCTTTAACCTAGTTTCATCACCTATAGCTTTAAAAACTTTAACTTTTTCATTCATAAGTGTACCTCAATCTAATTAAGTAATTGCTTAATTAAATTGTATTCTTCTTAATTAAATTTCTCAAATTCAATTTAAAGTAAATTAATATGATAACTATTTAAAAAACATTAAATTTCTTATTTATCTTACGAAAACTTCCAAATACAGCAAATCCCATTCATTAACAGATTGTCCTGGTTTTCCAGTAGTAATTTTTATTAAATTTCTATTGCAATTGCTTGTCTATTTTGGAATGTATATATATTTTTAAATCCAATATTTTTTAATACATCAATACTCTCTTTAATATCAGCACCAACATCTTCAGCCTTATGAGCATCAGAACCTACAGTTATTATTTCTCCACCTAAATCATAATACATCTTTAATATATCAATTGATGGCATAGTTTCATTAACCATTCCTCTTAAAGTAGAAGTATTAACCTCAATACCTTTACCAGCTTTGATTATGTTTTTAAGTACTTCTTCTATCTTTTCTTTATACTCATTAAAATCATAATTCCCATGAGTGTTAAAGGCATATCTTTTCATTAAGTCTAAATGAGCTACAACATCAATATGAGGTGAAGTACAAACTTTATTTACTTCCTCAAAATATCTACTATAACTTTCTTCTTTAGAATGAGAACTCATATATGTTATAAGTCCAATATTATAATCAAAATTATGTACTGATCCTAAAATAAAATCAAAAGGTATATTTTCAAGTACTTCTCTTAATTCCTCTTCATTTTCATGTGGTTCACAAATTTCAATTCCAGCTCTTATTATAAGCTTATCTTTAAAAATTTCCCTACACTCTTTTATTTCATCACTAAATTTTTTTAAATTAAAAAATCCATAGCTTTTTATTCCTTCTTTAACTGCAAAATGCTCAGTAAAGCAAATTTCATTTATTCCTTTTTCAATTGCAGCTTCACAAATTGCTGATACAGCTTCTTTACTATCAAAAGAATTGTTTGAGTGAATGTGATAATCAATTAAATACATATTTTTCTCCTTATATGATGCAAATTTTAGTACATAATTAGTATAACATAAATTTTAATTTTATCTTAATAACATATTAAAATACCAATATTACTTCTTTTCTAATTTTATTTTCATAATAATGCTAACTAATAGCTCTATCTTCATATAATAGTAAAAATGAAGTTTATTTTAAAGGAGTAAGCAATGAAAAAATATCTCTTAACTATTTTTGCTTTACTATCATTAACTTTCTTTCTTTTTAGTTGTACAAATGTAAATGATAAAACATCAACTGAAGAAAATAATTCTAATATTATTAATAATGAATCATCAAACTCAGACAATGAAATAAATAACCCTTCATCTGAAAATGATAATAAAGATAATGATATTGGTTCATTAAATATACAGAATAGAAACTGTAGGTTATTCTTTTTTGATACTACAACATTAAAACTAAAATATATAGATACTACTATTAAAGTTGAAGATGACGCAATTATTAAGGCATTAACAAAAGAACTTCAAAATACAACATATAGCAGTGATTTTTTAACATTAACAAATAAAGTTTCAGTAAAATCAGCTAAAATTGATATGAGCACAGATATATTAACAGTAGTATTTTCCGATGATTATACTAAATATATGACTCTTGGGACTGCTACAGAATCTGGATTACTTTCCTCATTAATCTGTACATTTGGCTATAATTTAGGAATAGAAAAAGTAGCTATTTATTTTGGAGATGAACTTTATACATGCTTACTAGGAGATTTACCAGGAGGATATTTTACTGTTGATTATTCTTTTGCTGAAGAATATATTGAAGAAGGTATTAATAAAAACACCTCAGAAGACTCTATCGTTAATAAGAACTGTAGGATTTTTTATTATCATTGTTCTGATAATTGCTATTATTATAAAGATACTGTAATTCCAGTAAAAGATAATGCATTGATTTCTTCACTTACAGAAGAATTAAAAAAAGAAGTAAAACCTGGAGTATCAACCTTACCAGAAAGTCTTTATGTTAAAAATGCCCAATTAGATAGAAATAATAATTTGTTAACTGTAGACTTATCTAGTGATTATTATGATAATATAAAAAATCTTGGTAGTGGCCCTGAAGGTGGAATTTTAGATAGTATAATGTACACTTATTGTTATAATTATGATGTTAATAACTTTATTCTCTTAATAGATGGTAAACCTTATAGTGGAAATCATATAATCCTTGAAGATGGAGAATCTTTTACTGTAAATTATGATAATATTAAAGATTATCTAAAACCTTTAGAGTAATATTAAATAAAAAAAGCTGGTACATCCCTTTCTGAATAAAACACCTTCAGCCCTTTAGTATTTCACTCATGTACCAGCCTCAATAATTATTTAATTGTAAAGTTAAGTTAAAACATTTAGCTATCCCTCTATAAAAGCTCAGTTTGTGATTGAATATTTTTAAGTTTAATATAAAGCTCTCTAAATCTATTTATTGAAAAAATCTCAAATCCTTCTAAATCATCTTCGAAAATATACCCTAACTCACTTAAACTGTATTCAACAGTTCTATTATTCTTTAATGTAAAATTTATGGTATCTCCCCACCTATTATAATTTACATTAACTATTTGATTTTCCTCTCCTGTACTTTTGATTACTTCTTTAATTGTTTCCACCGCTTCTTCTGCTAACTCAAGTAACTTGTCCTGTGTACTCATAACCATCCTCCTAATAAAAATCTGACTCTAAGTCCTTACAAGTTAATTATACAAAATATATTCAAAGCAGTTTGTCGAATCTTGTTATGAATTTATTGGTAATATAAACCTCATTATCCAATGAGCTATAAATTCTAACTTTATGGAGGTTAATTTTTATAATAAAAATTAATGAAACTATTAAAATAATTTAAAATATAATATTACCTTCTATTTTTCATATAATTGAAGAGGTAGCAAATCACTGCTACGTGATGTATTTTATTTATCTTCATATTTTGCTCTCCATAAAATTATTTATCAATATTTTTTAACTTAAACTCTCTAACAACTATTTCAGCTACTTTTTCAGCAACTAATCCTGTAAAGTGGATACACTGCTCTTTATGTTCACCTTGTCCCATATCGAATTCTTTTGTTAATATACGACAACATAAGGCATTCTTACCATTAGCTACCTTAAAATAATCATGTAGCTCTTTTGCCACTTCTAAATTCTTTTCAACCTTAGGATCATTTTGTACTGTTCTTCCAAAGAATAACCCTAATGCCATTACCCCTCCAGAAACAGCTCCACATAAACATTTTGACCTACCTATTCCAACAGGAAACCCAGATGCCATTGCAATAACAATTTCAGGTATATCTAATTCAAAATTACTTCTAATACTACTCATTACTGCTTCAGAACAGAAAAATCCCCCTCTAAATAAATCTTCAGCATCCTTTTTCACCTTATTAATACTAATTTCTGTTTTCATTTGCATTTTTAATTCCTCCTCAAGTAAGTACATAAATAAAATATCTTTATACACTATAACTTGATTTAATACCTTCAATTGGTATTTTACAGAATACTACTATTTATTTCAATAAAAAAATAAGATGTTAAATAGCTTGTCCTATCTAACATCTTATTTAATACCCTTTTATACCATAATTGTTTTACCCTAAATACCACAGATAAACTATAAGGAGCCTTACCCATCAGCTCCTATAAGCTTATAATTTAAATTCTCTTAATACCCTAATGTATCCTCATACTCTTTAAGTATGGCATCCTTTTCAGATGATTTTACTTCATCATTTTTCTCATTTTTTTCCTCATTCACTTCTACAACCTTTAATTCTTCAACCATATTAAATCCTCCCGTTTATATTTTGTATACGTTTTCTTATTATGTATTTATTATATCATATTATTTTCATTTTTCTATATATTTTAAAAAATTTACTGACTTTTTAGAAATTTTTCCAAAAACATTTCTTTTCAAAATTAATAATTTTTTTATTTACCTCTAGCTTATATGTATTTTCAAAACTAGAGGTAATCTACCTATGGAGTTAGTATTGGTAATGTTTGATCTTCTAATATACAGTATCTTATATTATTATTAGTTAAATTATATATATTATTTTCAAGCATAAAATTAAAAGCTATCCTAACTCTTACATTGTTAATTATAAAAACTTGTCCATTTTCTATAGTTCCTAACATATTGAAAATATTTAATGCTAAATTTTGATGTTGTTGTCCAATAACAATAGTAATAACTTCTGGACATTTACAATCTTTTCTACACTCCAAATACTCCTTATGCAATGCCCATATTATATTATTTCTTTCTAAAATACTCTTTATTAAAGATATAACCTCAAATGTTCTACTTCTTTCCTTCTCAGAAATATAAGCCCTCATTTCTCCTTCTATACTTCCTATAGAGTTATTTACTATACCATTAATAACATTATAAAGATTACTAAAATATCTTTTTCTAAACTCTACAAAACTACTTTTAATTAGAAGTTCATAATTACCATCATTATCTTTTAATATCTTCTTACAAACTCTCTTTTCAGCCTTATAATATTTCTTCCTTATTGCAGCAACTTTTTTCCTACATAAAATTTCTTTCAAATTACTTATTTCCTGAATATCTGATGACATATACTTCCTCCAAATATATCAATCTTACTATAATTCTACATCTCAACCTTGTTTTTTATTCTAATAAATCTCCCTCTGGGGTTAATCCAATATTTGGATTGACCCCGGAGGAAGATACATTTTATGGAAATAAATTTATGCAATAAGCTTGTATTAATCTCCTACCCCAAAATCAGTATTATGATATAATACTTCAATTGTTGGATGATTATCTAAATAACTATATTCTTCTCTAAACCATTGAACTAACTCTTCATCCCTTTTTATAGATGTTGTATTATCAACAAAAATATTAATTGTTGCATACTTAAAATTCTCTAAAAGTATTTCTATATCTTTTCTAATCATTTCTTTAGTTTGGCCTTTTATTCCCACCATCAAACATACAGATTGAAATTTCTCAGCTACCTCTTTGACATCTTTAAACTTAGCATTTTTATTAAGAAAATTATTTCTAAAATCGTAATCAAAAGTTTCAACACCAATTTTAAATATTATAGGTATATTAAAGAAATTTCTAATTTCATCTAATCTATTTCTATAGCACCAGTGACTTTCAAAAAACAATAATTTAATCTTTTTTTCATCTACTATTTTCTTTATATAATTCATAGTTTCTTTAGGTATCTCAAAACAACTACCTGAGTTAATAACCTCAAGTACTCCAAACTCACCAGTTATATTATTTAAAACCTCTTTATTTAGCTTATTTAATTCCTCTTCATCTCTTCCATTATCATCAATATAATCACAAAAACTACACTTTCCCCAAATGCACGGAAATGCTCTTAATAAAACAATTTCTCTATTATTTTTATTTGTAATTTTATTATATCTATCCATACTCCACTCCTACTCCTAATTTAGTAAATGTAAGAGAGGTCTTCTTTTACCTTCCAAAATAAAAAAGATCCCAATTTATAACTTTTATAAATTACAGGATCTTATAAACAAAACATATTCTTATTAAGTCATAACAAATGCCATAATACAATAAACAAATACTATAACTAAGCCTAGTTTTTTATAGAGGGATGGTCATACGAACCTCTCCTAGTAATCCTACTAGATTTATAAATTTCTTTCATATTATATCTTGATTATTTATTTTTAGCAATACTACCATTAGCTACTTTTTAGTGATTTTAAAATAAATTGACCCATATGTCAAAATTATGCTAAACTTAATCTATTATTACATATGTATATACACTTGTTAATGAAAAGGGGGACATATTTATTATGAAAAAAATTAAACAATACTTAAATCACATATTTATTGATGGATTAAGTGGTATGGCCTTAGGTCTATTTTCCACATTAATAATAGGTACTATATTACAACAAATAGGTAATCTCATAGATGGAAATATAGGTACTACTATCTTTCTTATAGGTAAGCTTGCAGCTGCAGCTACTTGTGCAGGAATAGGTGTGGGAGTGGCTTATAAATTTAAAGAAACTCCACTTGTAGTAATTTCTGCTGCAGTATCAGGTATGGTTGGTGGTTTTGCTACTAAGATACTTGCTGGAAGCATTATTTCCGATACTGGTGTTATTACACTTGCTGGGCCTGGCGAACCTTTAGGTGCCTTTATTGCTGCTGTAGTAGGAATTGAGATTGGACATCTTATTGCTGGTAAAACAAAAATTGATATTATAATAACTCCGCTTATTAGTATTGGAGTTGGTTCTACTGTTGGATTACTTTTAAGTCCTCCAATATCAGAATTTATGACTTGGCTTGGAACAATAATAATGTTTGCTATGGAACAACAACCTTTTATTATGGGTATTTTAGTTTCTGTAATTATGGGTATATTATTAACACTACCTATCAGCTCTGCTGCTATTGGAGTTATATTAAATCTTGATGGAATAACTGCTGGAGCTGCTATTGTAGGATGCTGTTGCCAAATGGTTGGGTTTGCAGTTGCAAGCTATAGAGAAAATAAATTTGGCGGACTTCTTGCACAAGGTATTGGTACATCAATGCTTCAAATACCTAATATA
Organism: uncultured Clostridium sp.; assembly: GCA_900543325.1. GTDB lineage: Bacteria > Bacillota > Clostridia > Clostridiales > Clostridiaceae > Clostridium. The sequence goes on from UQQU01000004.1 coordinate 28,086, forward strand.
ATTAAAAAACCTGTAATATGGCTACCTGCAATTATATCTAGTGCAATATTAGGTCCTATTTCTTCAACTTTCTTAAAGATGACTAATAATGCAACTGGATCTGGTATGGGATCTGCAGGATTTGTAGGACAAATTATGGCTTATCAAACAATGACACAAACAGCTTCATCAAAAATAGTTATCTTACAAATAATAGTAATGCACTTTGTACTTCCTGCTCTTCTTACATTTATAATTTCTGAATTTATGCGTAAGAAAGAATGGATTAAACAAGGTGATATGGCTTTAGACTTATAAAAAAATCACTTCATCAAAACCAGATCTAGGCTTAAAATGAATATCAAAATAATTAAAGTGGATTACAATCTTTTATATTGATAATCCACTTTAATACTTTTATTATTTAATTTTTAATTCCTTTATACATCTTCCCTTGTTAGTCCAAATAGGTAAATTCACAACATATTTCTCAATTATATCTACACCTATTTCCTTAGCTTCTTCCTCTTGAATCATACCTTTTATCTCATTTAAAATTTCATCTAAACTTTTCTCCTGAGCTATTGCATATAAAAACTTTAGGAAATCATCTATTTCCTCTTCTGACATAATGAAATAATTTAAAAATCTTCGTTTAAAATCCCTTGCATAACTATTATCAACTTCCCAATTACTCTTAGATAATGATAATAATTCACTTTCAGAGAATTTTCTATAATCTCTATTTTTCATTTTTCTATTAATATCATTATAAAGACTAACATAATTATCTATATTAGAATTAAATACAAAGGCCCCTTCAACAATATATTCATCACTATATTTAGAACTTTCCTTTAAAATATTAACTAACTCCTGATAATCATATTCCTCAACTAAATATTGCTTTAAAAATTCAACAATTTGATATACTTCTAACAAACCATAAGCTCTAACCATCCCCCTATATAGATTTATTATCTTAGTATTATTTTTAATTTTACGTCTCACTTGAAAATCTTCTAATATTTTAACAAGCTCTTGAGTTACTGTTGGCATTAAGAACACCTTATTACCATCCTTATTTTCAACTGGAAATATTGCTCCAAGTTCAGCAAAATAATCTACATAAATTCCCTCATCATTAGATATATTATCTAAAATTCTTTCGCCATCATTTTTAGAATATTTTCTTAAAGACTTAAATGCCTTTTCATCTAAAAGTTTAAATTTTTCTAATATAAGTGTTTCGTAAGATGATAATAAAACTTCCTTTAAGTCCTGTTTTTTATATTTATAAACTTTCCTAATACCTAAAGTTTCAGCAATCTTAGCTAATCTTTCCCTTGTCATAGCAGATAATAACTCATTTAAATCCTTAGAATATGGTGTATTCTTAAATTGTCGTTCAATTCTTTTATTATTTGATTCACTTATAGAGTTACATAATTTCTCCATAGCCATTAATATATTATTAAGTTCTTCATTATATCTATCTTCACCATTTTTTTCTATGAATTCTTCTAAATTAAAGGTTTTATACTCTTTCTTAACGCAATCCTCACACAACCATAATTGTAAGTTAACATCAAAAAAGACAGCTTTTTTGCCACATTTCTCACACTTCTCACACTTTTGTTGCATTATCACGACCTCCATTCTCTACCTTTCACGCTTTTATCAGTATTTCCAAATAAAATAAAATTTAGTCGCACTTTATGTAAGTTTTGTGTTTTAAAAGTACAAAAGTAGTACTCTAGCTGCACTTAGCTTGAGTACTACTTTATAATATTTATTTATATATTAATATTCTTAAAAGTTATAAACTGTTACTATTTTTAGCCTGACAATACATTAATAATCTAAATATTTTATTCCTTTTTATATCCAATTATAACCAATGATAACATTAATAGAATACAGGAAATTAATCAACTTATCTTTGCTTATTTATGTCTTAAATATATATATCTGAAAATTCTATATTCATTCTTGTTACCGTACTATTAGATAAATCCCTATAATTTGATTCTTTAAAAGCTCCATTATCACTTAAAACTTTAACTGGTAACTTTATAGTAAATTCACTTCCAACGCCAACTTCACTTTTAACTTCTATTGTACCACCCTGAATTTTAACCAAATCTTTTACCAGGGACAGCCCTATACCACTTCCCTCACTTCGCTTTCTAAGTCTATTCTCTACTTGCTTAAATCTTTCAAAAATAACTTTCAACTTATTATTTGGTATTCCAATTCCATTATCTTTTACAGTTATATTAAATGTTTCACCACAATCTTTTAATAATACTTCTATCTTTCCTGGTGAATTAGTATACTTAATACTATTGGAAAGTAAGTTAAGCATAGTTCTCTCTAACTTCTCCAAATCAAATGCCATAATTTTTTCTTCAACATCTGTATCAAAAGTTAAAGTAATATCATTTTGCTTAGCAAAGTCAGCCACAGACATAGCTATATTTTCTATAAAATGTACTATATTATAATTTTTAGGCTCATACTCATAATATCCACAATCAAACTTAGTAGAGTCTATTAAGTTATTAACTAACTTTAATAGACGTTTAGAATTTTGATTTATTATTTCAATATAGTTTTTCAATCTATTGTTATTCTTCAATGAATCTTTTTCTACTAACTCAATAGTTTGCAATGAACTAAAAATTAGATTTAAAGGAGTTCTTAGCTCATGTGATAAATTTGCAAAAAACTCTAGTCTCAATCTTTCAATTTCACTTCTATGAGAAATATCCCTTACTGTATCAATGATACCTACTAGATTACCATAGCTATCTAAAAAAGGTTCTTTTATTATTTCAAACTCTACAGATTTTTCATTAATTTTAATAGATTCATTGTATATTTTTTTACGACCTTCATTAATAACCTCTAAATCTGTAGCAACAGTATTTTTAAACATATTATTTAATCTAGGAATATCAGTAACTTTTTTCCCTATAACTTCTTCTCTAGTAAGATTTAATTCTTCTAAAAAACTATTATTACAATCTAAATAAACTCCATCACTGTCCTTGAGAATTATGTACTCAGATATATTATTAGTTATATATGCTAACGTATTACCGTCATTTATTTTTTCCATTTTCCCAATTATATCTTCAAGAATTCCTATAACTCCAATTACTTCATTATTATTATATAATGCATATCTATGAAGTGAATAAAGCTTATCTTTTAATTTACAAATTTCTCTGCGATAAAATTTTTTTGATTCTATAAATGTTTCACAACATTTTGCATATTTTCTCCCTTTATCTTGTCCAAATATTTTAATATCGTCTAATCCATAAATATCTTCATTATCACATCCAGACAGCACTTTAAAATTTTCACTGGCATAAACATATCTATTTTTTATATCCTTAATAAAGAAAATTTGATCTTTTCTCTGAATATCTTCTAAGAAACGTTTATCAATACAATTTTCAAAGTATAATGAAAAATGATTATCATCTTCTTTTTGTATAATTATATTAATAAAATCCTTTAATTGTTTAATGTACTTAGTATAATTTGAATTCTTACCACTAGGATTCTTTAATATTTTAATAAAATCTTTATCTTCCTTATACTCTGATAAAACATCAAAAAAATCTTTATATATCACTTCTTTGTAATCCATACCCAATAATAGAAGCATTTTATCATTAACATATTCAATTTCCATATTTAAATCTTCATTTTTCCCAAAACTACATTTTACATATAACATAGCTATAGGCATTTTATCCAAAATTTCTTTACACACTCTCATTTCTACATCCTCTGATACTAAAATTCTGTCTTTATATATAAATAATTACAATTATATTACATTTTTATTTATATTTGCAATATAAAAATAGCGATTATTTATTTCACTATATAATCACTATTTCAAAAAGTACTATCTATTAAATTAAATAACTTTAATCATTCTATATAAAGTATGAGAATAATACGGTTCTTCTTCTTCAAATACAAAGTTTAACTTTTCATAAAAACTTTTAACACCAGCATCTTTTGCTAACAAAGAGCAACTTTTATATCCTGCTTTTTTAGCACTTTCTTCAGCTAATTTTATAAGAGCTTTTCCAATTCCCTTACCTCTATACTCTTCTAAAGTAGCTAAATTAGCAATATAAAACTCATTTTTCTCACACTCATTAAACCCTAATTCTAAAATAACATCTTTTAAAAATCTAATTTTATTTTTTATTCCTTTAATATACTTAATTAACTTTATAATTGTTATTAAATCTAGCTTTGATAAATCTTTTCCTTTTATTAATATTATAGCTCCACAAATCTTACCCTCTAGTTCTGCAACTTCAACATTCTTATATGAATACCTAGAATCTTCACTTTCTACTAGCCATTTTATTCTATGAATTATTTCATCCTTACTGCCATAACCCCAGACGTGCTCAGGATCATCTTCTGTTTTATATACCAGTTCTGCAATAATTGTCGAGTCTCCTTTTGTTGCTTCTCTTAACGTGAAACTTTCCATAAAAATTCCTCTCTTCTTTAAAAAATATAATAAAAACTTTATATATTTATTATATTTTTAAGTAATTATATATTTAAGGCTTTGTGGATGTTAAAATATGTACTTATATGTTCATAATTATTAATAAACTTAATTGTAAATTAATACAAATGTACTTCTTTTAACCGGAAATTAATGTACTCTTATTTTAGTAATGAAAAGATATCTTTTCATTTATTAAAAAAGAAGCCAAAATTAATTTGACTTCTTTTTTAATTTATTTTTATTTATGTTTACACTTATGCTTAACAACTAATTCATATAAAGTTGCAACTGGCGCTCCTGTTCCTCCCTTTGGTGTAGTATCATTTCCACCATCAGTCCAAGAAGTTCCTGCAATATCTAAATGTAACCAAGGCTTATCTTGTACAAACTCCTCAATAAACATACCTGCAGTAATTGTTCCACCATAACGTCCACCAATATTCTTAAGATCTGCAAAATCTCCCTTATAAAGCTTCTTAAAGCATTTATCATTAGGTAATCTCCAGAACTTTTCACCACTTCTCTTTGCAGCAACTAATAACTCTTCATAAAAAGCATCATCATTACTTAATACTCCTGTTATTTCAGTTCCAAGGGCTACTAATACTGCTCCTGTAAGAGTTGCTACATCTACTATCTTATCTACATTTTCTTTTTCAATAATATAAGTAATAGCATCAACTAAAGTTAATCTTCCTTCTGCATCTGTATTTAAAACTTCAATAGTTTTACCTGCCATAGAACCAATAATATCTCCTGGCTTATAGCTTCCACCTGAAATAGCATTTTCACAAGCTGCTACAACTGCTACAACATTTTTTTCCACCTTATTTTTTGCAAGTGCCTTCATTGTTCCAATAACAGCAGCTGCTCCACCCATGTCACTTTTCATAGTATCCATAGAAGTTGATGGCTTAAGAGAATATCCACCAGTATCAAAAGTAAGTCCTTTACCTACAAGCCCTACTATTTCATCACTATGAGCGTTACCCATATATCTCATAACAATTAATTTTGGTCTGTGTACAGAACCTTTTGCAACTTCTAAGAAAGCTTTCATTCCTAATTCTTCTATTTGCTTTTCATCAAATACTTCTACTTCAAATCCGCTTTCTTTTCCTACTTCTACAGCTCTTTCTGCTAAAGTTTCTGGATATAATATATTAGCTGGTTCATTTACAAGATCACGAGCTAAGATAATACCATCTGCAACATTGCTTGCTTCTTCTATTTTTTCTCTCATCTTATCAAACTTTTCTTTTGGCCCACCTATTATAGTTACCTTTGGTTCATAAGATTCTTTACTTTGCTTATACTTATCAAATTTATAGCTAGCTAACTTTATACCTTGTACTATAGACTTAGTAACTCCACCAGTACATAATCCATTAGCTTTTATAAAATTAATGCTTAAGTCATCTATTTTTAACTTTTCTGCTTGTTTAATCCCTCTAGCTACTGCATTTATTAAATCTGTTCTTTCTAAGTCTTCATATTTTCCAAGACCTACAAAAATTTCATAATTTAATTCATTAGTAGTTTTATAAAATACTTGACCACTTTTTCCTTCAAAAACCTTTTTAGCTTTTAAAACTTCAACTACTTCATTATTTGCTGGCTTATCTTCATATACAAGGTTAATAGCACCTTGGAAGCTACCAATAGTTAAATCATTTACTTCTATTATCATTTTCTCTCTCCTAACTATAGTTTTTATTTAATAACTTTTCTTTATTATACTACAAATATATACAAGGTCAATCCACATATTGGTTATATATGTACATATTATTTCATTTTATGTTAAATATTTAAAATCAACTTTTCTTCCCATATCAAAGATAATAACTTATTTAAATCTACACATTGTACTCTTTGGTTTTCATATGTAACCCAATAAAATTTTAGTGATTCTGAGCACATTACTGATGTTTTAATCTATGCCAAGAGTAGTTTGGACTATTAGTCATAACTCCCATAGAATTACGATAAATTTATACCCCTTGTTCATCACTTTCAATAATTATTGTTTCTCCAGTTCTATCTGTAAATGCCCAGTGGATTGTTAGTATCATTCCAAGCATAGGCATAGCTAATATTGTAATCTTATTATTAAGAGCATCAACTACCTCTTCTACATTTGAACATTGTGTTAAAATATATGTAACAACAAAAGGTGGTTGAAGTGGTAATGTTCCTTCCTTTGCTTCTGATGGATAATGAGCAAAATTTCCAAAATATACCTGTTCTCCCATTAAGACTTTTTCATTAATACCTTCATATAAAACAGGTGTAGACTCAATAAGAAGTGAACCTGTTCCTACTGCTGCATATTTAGATGTAGTTTTTGTATCTTTAAAACTTCTTTTATATTAATCATATCTTACCTCGTATAAATAAATATATTTTTTAATATTAATATCTTTTACAAAATCAAGCTTAGTAATTCATACTCCTATACCCTATTTACTTATTAAATTTTTAATATATCTAGACTATTATTTATTTTTATTTATAATACTAAATAAATAATATTTACATTTAAGGAGGAAATATATATGAAATATTTTGTTGTTGAAGGTATATTAAAAGCTACTGATAAAATAAATAATACTATTATGACTGAACATATGGCTTATACCCAAAAAGCAATGAATTCTGGACTTATATTAATGTCTGGACTTAAATCTGATATGAGCGGTGGTATATTTGTAATAAAAGCTGACTCTGTTGAAAAAATTAATGATTATTTAAATAATGAACCCTTTAAGGTTTATGGAATACAAGATTATAAAGTTACAGAGTTTGATGCTCACTATTTCAATGAATCACCTTCAGAATGGTTTAAAAAATAATAATAAAGCAGTAGTTAAAAAAATTTTTAACTACTGCTTTATAACTTACTACTTAATAACCTTAAAGCTTTTACTTTATTTTCACTCTATCTACTTTTTGAATATTCATCTGTATCTAAAATTGCTTTAACAAATTCCTCTTCTGTTACTTCATAAGGAGTGCAATACCATTCTGTTACTCCATTCATTCTACTGAACATCTTCTTTCTTAATACCAATATCATCTAAACATGTTGGAAGTCCAATACTCTTATTAAACTCATAAATTCTATCACGCTTTTCAAATTGTTTATCATAGGTTAATAAACATAAAACTCCAAAAGATACTATTTCTCCATGAAGATGTCCACTACATCCTGGTATAACAGTTGAACCATAATAAACACAATGAGCTAAACTACTATTATAGTAATACTTCTCTGCATCACTAGTTAAATTTGATACTAAGCCTGTACTAATAATAATGTCTAATACTATTTGCTCTAACTCATATGTTTGATTTAGATATAGCTGTTTTTCCACCAATGACTACTACTTTATTACCATATCTTCTTGTAACATATGGTATCTTTTTGTAAGAATCTACTCCTATACTATAATTAGGTAAAAACACACTATAATTTGACATAAATATTCCCTCCCCAAATTCTATATAATTCTATATTATCCGTTATAATACTATAAGGCTTTAATTTGCAAAAAAAATAGAGTTTATCCTACTTACAGTCTAAACTCTACTTATAATTTAAATTTATACAACTTTCTTTTCAAAGCTTCTATTTTCACCTATATGCTTAAACTCAATATATATCATAGCAATAGATACAGCTCCTGCTATAAAGTCAGCAATAGGTCCTGAATACATTATTCCGTCAATACCAATAAATAAAGGTAATATGATTATTAAAGGTAACAAGAATAATATCTGTCTTGTTAATGATAAAAATATACCCTTCTTTGGCTTTCCTATAGCCGTAAAGAAATTAGATGATATTGGTTGGAAACAATTTATAAATGTAAATAATAAAAATATTCTAAAATACTTTACAGCAAAAGAATAATAAGCTTCTGATCCTGAACCAAAAATAGACACTATCTGTCTTGGCATAAACTGAAATATAAGAAATGCTATTACAGATACTATTACACCATAGCTTATAGCTGTAGAATATGCTTTTTTTACTCTGTCATATTTTGCTGCTCCATAGTTAAAGCTTACTATAGGCTGTAATCCTTGAGAAAGACCTATTACTATTGACATATAAATTTGATTTACTTTTGTAATAATTCCTGCACATGCAAGTGGTATTGATTCACCATATACAGATAAAGCTCCATAATAAGTTAATGATTTATTCATTACAATTTGTACAATCATCATGGCAAGCTGATTAAAAAATGGTGCTGCACCTAAGGAAATTATTTTACTAACAAAATTCCAATTAGGTATTAAATGTTTTCTTTCTATTTTTCCAGTTTTATATTTAAATAAATATCTTAAAGCTAATGAAGCTCCAAAAATTTGTCCTATAATTGTAGCTAAACCAGCTCCCACCATTCCCATATTTAAGCCAAATATAAATATAGGATCTAAGATAATATTAATTATAGCCCCTGATAAATTACAGAGCATACTATATTTAGGGCTTCCATCAGCTCTTATCAAATGTCCTCCACCTGTAGAAAATATTAAAAATGGAAAACCAATTGCAGTTACCCTTGTATAGTTTTTAGCATAACCTAAAACATTAGCGGGAGAACCAAAAAATATAAGCATAGGTTCTAAAAAAATCTCAATTATGACACATAATACTACTCCAGAAGCAAATAATAAAAAAGCTGAATTTCCTATATAATATAATGCCTTTTCCCTATTCCCCTCTCCTAATGTTAAATTAAAAGCTGACGCTGCTCCGATTCCTAATAATAACGCTATAGCGATACATGATGTAGTTAAAGGAAATGTTATATTAGTTGCAGCATTTCCAAGCTCACCGACACTTCTTCCAATAAAAAACTGATCCACAATATTGTATAATGCACTAACAAGCATTGCTATTATACTTGGAATTGCAAAATTATTTAATAATTTGCTTATTGGCTCTGTTCCTAAATTATTTTTCCTTTTATTTTCCATTTATCTCCCCTCTTCCTTAGTCTTCTTTATATATTATTTCTAAAAATTTAGTTTTAATAATAAAAAATCTATAGTGAAAAATATTTAATGCACCAAATGTTAAATTAGATTTTCAAATAGATAAAGAACTTACATCTCAAATTATAAAAAATGCATCTATGGAAGACATTCCTACTGCATCATTAGATGAAAATACTGCAAATTTATATAATATAGATTTAGAACTTGACCATGGTGCCATGGTTCCTTTATATTTTGTAGACAATAAAAAGAACTATAAACTAGTTCATATCACTTATGGAATGCTTTCTCCTTTAGAACTTATGAACTTTGGTAAATGTATAAATAAAGCTGTTCTTGATACTAATAAAAAAGCTGTTTTCATAGCCTCTGGAGATTTGTCTCATAGATTAACAAAAGATGGGCCTTATCCTTATACACCACTTGGTGCAGAATTTGATAAGAAATTAATTAGTACTTTAGAAAAAGGTGATTTAAAAAGCTTATTTACTTTAGATAAACATTTAATATGCGAAGCTGGTGAATGTGGCTTAAGATCACTTTATATATTAGCTGGTGCTATAAATGACAATACTATATCATCTAAATTATTAAGTTATGAAGGTCCTTTTGGAGTTGGTTATGGAATTATGGAATTTACTCCATCTTCTAATAAAAATGCTGATTTATATAGTGAACTTCTAAAAGATAAAAATAAGGAAAATGAAAGAAGGATAAAAGAAGGTAATGTTTATACTCGTCTTGCAAGATTAAATCTTAATTACTACTTTAATAATGGTAGGCTATTAACTGTAGATGAGCTAATTAATAGCAATTATGATGATATATCTAAATTGTTAAATGATAAAAAAGGCGTATTTGTTTCCCTTAAAATTAATGGTGATTTAAGAGGATGTATTGGAACAACTGAACCTACTACAAATTCTATTGCTGAAGAAATAATAAATAATTCTATTAGTGCAGCTTTAAATGATCCAAGATTTTCACCCCTTAGAAAAGAAGAACTTATGGATATAGATATATCTGTTGACCTTTTATATCCACCAGAAGAAACTACCTTTGAAGAATTAGATTCTGAAAAATATGGTGTTATAGTATCTTGTGGACATAGAAGAACTTAAATTTTGTTTAAATATATAAACAATAAAAGTTATTAAATTATAAAATTTAAAGGTAGTAACAAGATTTGATTTTCTATATTTCTTATTACTACCTATTTTATAAATTTAAATTAATTATTGTATTTTTTCTATTTTACAACTATGATTTTTACTCTTAGAATCATAACATATTGCAACTGCTAATACTTCATTATTTTCACTCTTAAATTTCTGAACATATTCTTTTTCTTTTATTTGTTCTAAAGCTCTATCTACACTTTCATCCTTCTTTAGTTCTACAATAAATGCTGTATCTCTTTTCCTTCTTGGATGAAATGTAAAATCTGCGTAACCCTTCCCGCTCTTTTCTTCACGTTCAACTCTATAAGTATCTCTAGCCGAAAGATATGCTAGTGTTAAAACACAAGATAAAGAATTTTCATCATTATATTGAAGTATTGGTATTTCTGAATTATGAATATCATGAAGTATATTTTCTATAGTTTCTGTATCTCTATTAACTGTAGCTTTTAACATATTTCTTGACTTTTCTATAATATTTGAAACATATCCAAAAGACTCATCTCTTAAAGCTTTTTCAAACTCCTTCATAAGTTCTCTATTGGGAATTTTTAAATATCCATCATGATAAGATAAAAAACCTAATATTATCATTGCAGAATAAATTTCTTCTTTTGTTTTTGGAGTCTTTTGACCAGCTCTAAACTCTTCATTTATTATTATGTCAATTTCTTCACCAGCCACCATTTCTATTACATCTTCTCTTATTTCTAAAGTATTATATTTAAGATACTCTGAAACTTCATCCATTGCTCCAGTATTAGTCCAATAGCTTTCACAATATCCATTTTGAAGTGCTTTTACTACAGAACGTGGATTATATAATTTCTTTCCCCTAGTAGTTAAATAACCATTATACCAGCTTTCAAGCTCCTCAAATTCAATTTCATTAGTCCTTTTACATAAATTATATACTTCGCTATTTGTAAATCCAAAAAATTCATCATATATTCTATCTTTTAAAAATGTAAATTCATCAAACATATTAAGGGCCGAACCACTTGAATATTTTTTTATAGGAAGAACTCCTGTCATATAGGCTAATGCCACATAAGGTTGATCTTTAAGCAACTGCCTTATAAACTCCAAAAAATCATTTTGATTTTTTTCAAAAAGATTATTACTAAAAATATAATCCCATTCATCAAAAATAAAAATGAACTTTTCCTCAGTATCCATTAACATATCACTTATAGTAAAATAACTATTATCTTTAATCTTAGGATAGGCATTCTTAATATCATTTATCAATGAGGTTTTTATCATGTTCATATAATTATTAAAGTTTATATCATCTTCAGGAATTTTATTAAATGATATACTTATAACATTATACTTATTTAAATTAGCTTCATAAGATTCACTTTCACTTACCTCTAACTTATCAAATATTTCTCTTGAGTTAACAGCTTTTGTATAGTATGCTCCTAACATATCCGCTACACTAGATTTTCCAAATCTTCTTGGTCTAGTTATACATATATACTTATCACTAGTAGATATCTTCTTGTTAATTAATGAGATAATATTAGATTTATCAACAAAATATTCATAACTACTAAGTTCTTTGAAATTTTCAAATGATTTTCTTGTATTTAAATATACTGCCATAACTCACCTCCAAAACATTTCTAGTTAAGATAATTATAGCATATTATTATAAAAATCAAAAACTAAAAGATAGCTTTTAACTCCTCTACTTTAATATAAGAATTTAATTTCTCTTAAATTTTTATTTGCTATACTTTTAACCTTAAATATATCCTTAGAAACTTTAAAAAACTTTTTATAAAATAAAGTACTATCACAATAATGAGCAAATATTAAACAATTAGTATTATTGCTTAGTTTTATATTACCTTTAAGAATTACATTGTTACTCTCAGCTATTTTATATGCCTCATTAATTAAAGAATTCATATTTATCTCTCCAGATTAAACATATTTTCTTTTATTATTTACAATTATTAACTGTTATATGTATAGATTTATTTTTCTAAGCTAACTTTTCATTAAATATATCTGGTATAAAAAGATTAATTTTTTTCTATAATTTATTCATTTTTACTTGATATTCTTATTAATTAATTTAACAAAAAATTATAAATAATTATTCTGTTTAAATCAATAAAGCTATATAAGAATCATTTTTAATTCCTATATAGCTTTACTAAATACTATTAAATTAATATATACTATAATTTGTATTTATATAGTTTTAAAAATTGAAACCATTAAAACCCCAGTTATCTACTTCCTCATATTTAATATATATACAATCTTGAGGTATATTAAGTTCTTTCTCATATAAATTGCAAATATCTTTTGTTACCATTTCCAAATATTTTTTATCAGCTTTTCCAAAGATCTTTACTTCTACAAATGCTCCAAATTGAAGTTCTTCACCTCTAAAGTATAATGAATATTCGTCTTCAAAACCTACCATAAGGTAATCTTCACTTTTTCCTGGTATGTTTGTAATGATTTCTCCAAGTTTAGATTTTATTAAGTCTTTCTTTTCCTTAGTTAATTTTGTTGTAATTTTTGAATTTATAAATGGCATGATAACCTCCTACTTTCTATTACTTAATTTTTTTATTTTTATTTAGATTAAATTTTTAATGTTACTTTAATCTACTTTTATACAAAGTATATTTAACCAAGTAATATCCCCTCTTCCTGGAAGAATATCAATTGTTTTATATATTTTTTCAATCTTTAAACCTTTAATTTTATTTATTAATTCACTAAAAGTTTTTTCAGTATAACAATTAAAATATCTTCCCTTTTCATCAATATATTCCTTTTCACCATACTTAAAGGACATATAAAATATTCCATTAATTTTTAAATTTGATGATACATTTTTTATAACATCTAGGATATCTTTTCTATTAACATGAAGCAATGATGCACATGCCCATATACCATGAAATTTTTCTGTTAATTGTAGTTCTTCAAATTTACTACAAATCACTTCTTGTTCAATAAGTTTACTAGCAGCAATTGATAATTCTTTTGACCCATCAACTGCTGTAACATTGTATCCTTGTTTTATAAATTCAAGACTATCTCTTCCTGATCCACATCCTAAATCTAGGATATGTCCACCTTTAGGTATGTGTTTTAGAAAATCATTATATAGATGGCTCATATCTACTGATAGTGTACTTTCTATATATGTTTTTGAATTGTTGTTGTAAAAATATAATGTGTTGTTTATCATTTCTTAATTATCCTTACTCTTAATACTTATTCTACTTTTCTTTATTAATTTCAATTTTTACTTCATTTTCAATTATTTTTTTATATTCAATAAATTTTTTAGCTATAAAATTAGAATACTTTAATAGATTATCAGTATCTTCAATTTCTTTCCTTATTAATAATCTATATACGTTCTCATTTCTACTACCACTCTCTAAGGATACCTTTATACCTAACTCCTTACTTATATAGTCGGACTTATGCTCAAATATTCTCTTTAAAATATCTGTAGCTTCTTTCTTAGATGATTCTGCAGATATTGCTGCAACAGCATTTCTTTTACTATATGAAATACAGAAAGATATATTAGTATTTTTTATATTAGAAGCTCCTAAATAATATCTTTTACCTGGATATTTAATATTTAAATTTGACATTGAATTTATATTTTCTACTATACTGCTTAAAAATTCAATTACTTTATCATCACTTTTTATTATCTGATTTGATACTCTTGATTTTTTATTTATATAATACTCTTCAATTCTTTCCGGTGGTATTATTTGATTTGTATCTATAAATATTTCATCTTTATATTCATATGGTTTTATAGAAATACATTTTATATTAATTCCATTTTCATAAAGCCACGCGCATACTGATAAAACTCTCTTGTCAAACTCTTTCCCTATAATTATTATTCTCTGTGTATTATTAATCATATCATTTAATAATGATTCATTATCAATATTTAAAAATTCCATTATTTCTTGAATAGGATCTAACTGAAGTAAATTCTCATTAATATAATTATTATATATTTCAACAATTTCTTTTGAAGTTCTTCGAGACATATAAGATACATACTTTAATGCCTGAAAATCTACATTATTTCCTGAATTATCTCTCTTTACTTCTATAACTACTAAGTTGCCCTCTTTATCAATTGCTAGTAAATCTATTCTTTCATTATTTTCAAAGTCATCATATTCATGACCTATTATAAGTAATTCTTCCCCCATTACCTCTGGATTTTTTCTTAACCATTCCTCTATGTGTTGCCTTTCCTTTAAATCATTCTCATAAAATGTTGTTTCATTAATTTCTTCTAAAAAGTTTCCTTCTTTATTTAATCTATACATTCGTTTAATTCTCTCCCATCTTAATAAACCTTTTTAAGAACTATACGGTCTTAAATCCACTACGCTCTTCAGGCTTTTCTTTTTGCTTATTAAATTTATTTATATATCTTCATCGCTTCCAATAAACTTTACTTGTAACCTCAAATCCTTGATTTAAAGCTATTTGATATATTGGAGATATTGTTTGTTTTAATTTATCATTAAACTCTTCCCTTGATTTATATTTTAAAAACTCAAAAGGATTTTCTAATCTCATAACATCAATATAACACTCTAAATCTTTCTCTTTTTTCTTATCACATAAATAAGAAAAAGCTTCATATTGAACACTACAAAACTTATCTATATATTCTTGATATGATGGTAAGTTATCGCTTTTTGAACTATTTATATTCTTAAAAGTAGGTGTTAAGTTCCACATCTCATCATGAAGTACAAAACTCCAAGGAATAAAATGATCTATACTTAATCCCCCTAACTTATCATAATTTTCTTTTGTAAAATTCATACCTGTATAAATATCATTAATATTTTTAGATATAATTATTTCTTTCCACAAAGTAGTTGCCCTAGTTAAATTTCTACTTTTAGGCGCTTCTATTTTAAAAGCTATTGCTGGAACGTTAGGATTTCTTTTTTGAAGAAAACAAACTATTTTATAATAAATCCATCCTTTAATAACTTTATAATTCTTTTGTAAATAACCTTTCCATCCTTCATTTAAAATAATCTTATCTTTCTCACCTTTTACTATTTTATATAAACAGTTTTCACTTTCTAATGACAGCTCAGTTATCATTTTATTTTTAATACTATCTTTTTGCCCTTTTAGCTTGTCTGTAAAAAACGGTGATAATAGCCTATATGGAACATTGTATGTTAGTTCTTTCATCATTTTATTAAGCTCTTTATCATCATTTGAATAAATAAAGTCTAATAATTTATTTTCATCATAATTATTAGGTAAATTATATTTTATAGCAATATAATTTACTGGCTTTTTAAGATTATCAAATATTCCATAATTTAATTTGTATTGTAGTATTGGATACCAAGAATAAACTATCATTCTTGATATTATTTTTTTAAATTCTATTTCTGTATTTCCTAATGCCACCTCATCTAGTATGCCTAATAACCAATACATTTTATAGCTTGCTACTACTTTATCATCATCTAGTAATCTTGAAAATACTCTATAGTCTACTAAATCGCTTTGTGGCATATTTAGATGTATTTCTTTGTGATTTAATATATCTACTGAAAATTCTTGTGTTGTATTCATAATATTTCCTTTTTGTTTATCTATTATAAATCGTGTTATATTATTATTTTATCATGATATTAATATTGTGTACTACTTTAAATTAAACAAAAGGTCTTTATATCTATAGAATTGCTATTTCTCCTTTTTTATAAATATAAAATAATCTAGCTAACTTTAAATTTTCAAGCCTAACTAAACTTACTATTTAAAACTATAAAACCTTTCCCTCAAATGCCTTCTTTTGCCCTTAACTTCTCAATCCCAAAATTAAGCAGCTTATCTATATATTTTATAATCTATGGAAAAATCCCCCTCATGTTCTATCAAACTCGAAGGGGGATTTACCTATAATTCTATTCTAAATATATATTTAAGACATTTCTATTGCATTTAACACAACTAATCTTAATAATTCTAGATCATTTTTATTTTTTATATTTTTTACCTTTAATAAACCTTTTAATTCTTGCCTACTATATTTCTTATATAACTTTCCTATTGCATTATTAAGAAAGGCAGTTGTAATAAGTTTTAAATCAGAAAAATCAAGGAAAATTTGTTTTTCATGATTGTCAACACCGGAAACAATCTCATCAAATATTAAATCTCCCTGCTCATTATCTGAAGCAATATCAGAGCCTATAATATCCTTAATCATTAATTCCATTTATATCCCTCCTTTTTCTAATACATTCATTTCTAATATCAATTAGCATATTATATACTAAATATATATGCATTTTGCCTATATTATGTTTAAAATATTCCTGATCTTTAATTTTTATTTTTGAAAATTCCTCTTCAAGTTTTGCAGCAATCAAATAATAATTCTCGAACTTTTTATCATTATCTAGTAATTTTATTTTATCACATATTTCCTGTAAACTCTCCAAATCTATTTCAGAAATCTGATTAATACAAATAGGATTTGAAACCTTAAATTTACTATATAACTCTCTATCATAAACATGTTCTCTACAATAATCAGTGAATATAGCTACATTATCCTTATATGCTGTTTTATATAGTTTATCATTTTTACTGCTATTTAATCTAGTAGATGAATAAATTATTCCATTAAAATTATTTTTCTTAATTATCTGTGCTAACATTTGAGGTAAAACATACTCTTCACAAAAAGAATATTTTCTATGCTCTTCTCTTCTTTCAAAACTACAAATTGAAGATAATATAAATTTGAAAAACTTATTCTTAACATCATTATATATTATTTTTTTTGTATAGTCACTATCATCTAATAAATCATCTAAAGGATTATATCTTAGATATTCATAAAAACTATTTCTTAAATCAAATACTCTAAAATTTTTATTAGGCTTATATGTACATAATTTTACTTCATCAAATTTATTAAAATCACAATTTAACTCTGCTAAAACATCTAAAATTGAAAAGCCTAAATATAATAGTGGTTGCCCTGTTAGACTATATCTTTGATTTCCTATTAAATACCTTTTATTAAAAGGTATGTGAAACATATCCCATGGTGTTAATATAGAATCACTATACCTCCCCCTAAAAAGTACATTATTACTTAAATCATATTTAAAACTATTAAAATTTATATTATTTAATAAATTTTCAAAATCTTCTAAAGCTATTTGTCCTTGTGAATCTATCCAATTAATATAAATATCTCTAATTCTATTGAAAAATTCTTCAATTTCACTTATATTAATTTCAGTAATTATATTAAAAATATTTTTAATATATCCGTTATCCTCTTTTATATCTTCAATACTATTGTCCATTTTTATCATAACAATATCTGAAATAAAAGCATCTCTATATTTTTCTATTGCCTCCTCATAAGTCTCACTTTGAAGCTGAGACAATTTTCTTAATCTTTGCTGATAACTATCGTGGAAAAACTCAATTATATTTACCATAACTCACCGCCTATTATGTCATCTAATGATATTATTTCTTTATCTATATACTCTTCTTCATTACTATAGTCTAGTGGAAATAAAAAAGTTATTAAAGTTCCTGGGAAAGAACTTTTTAGTTCATATTTTTCTATATTATTCTCTTTATTATGCCAGTATCCCCTTCCTGATACTATCCACATCTCACCATTTATACTATTTATGAATTCTTTTGTGCTATATAATCCTAATCCTCCTGTTTCATCATTATGTCTCGTTGAACTTGATTTTTTAACCGCCCACTCTATAGCTTCAATTTCCTTTTCAAATACATATCCTATTTTCCTTTCTATAGTTTTAGACATAGTAATTCCATGATTAGATATTGTAAAATACATTTCCTTTTTATCTTTATCATAATATCCACAAGTTACAACTTCTTTTGAATTAGTATGCATCTTAACATTTGCAAACATTTCACTTATTGCTCTTACTGTATCCTTTTTATTAAATTTTAATAAGTTTTCTTTTGTAAACTCATCAAATTTTTCTATTAAATACCCTTCGAATTTTTCCTTTTCTTCTACCTTAAATTTCTTATAATCTAAAAAATTATATCTGCTCCATTGAGCTTTTTGAAATTCTATACTTGAAAGAAATTCGTTATTAATTAAAATTTGCTTCAAATAACTACGCATATTTCTTAAATATATTTTATTATTTTTAATTTTAATCTTTTCAAGTATCAATCCTAATGCTGAGCATAGATTAGAAGCTATATAAGTAGTACTTCTTAAATCTAGTATTATTACTGTATCTTTCCTATTTTTTAATGAATGCCATAAGTTAGGCAAAAAATTTATATCTTTTTTATTATTGCTTAATTTCCTTGGAAAATTTACTATTATCTCTACTATAAATACTCTCCCCTTTTTTAATAATTCATTCCATGAATATTGTATTTACTTTAAATTCCTTATACAAAAAGGAATTGTTATAACAACTCCTTTTTTATAAAAATGTTTTCTATTTTTTATTTAATATTATAGTTATTAGCACTTTCTGCTACCATTTCATATTCTTCATCATTAAAATCTACATTCCCACACATTAACTCTGCCTGTCTTAAAACTGTTTCCAATGCCTTCTTAGATTTATCTGGTGGATAATCATATTTCTTTAAAAGCCTCTTAATTATCCTTCTCATACCTGCTTGGGCACTTTTTCTTATACTCCAATCAATAGAAATATTTCTTCTTATAGCATAAGTTAATTCATGTGCAATCATCTTTAAAGTTTCATCTGTCATAAATTCTTTTACTGCATCATCATCAGTTAATGCATCATAGAAAGCAATTTCATCAGAATTTAACCCTAATTCTTCTTCCCTAGTTTTCATATTCTTTAAATCATGAGCCATCTTAATTAACTCTTCAATAACTTCTGCATTAGTTATTGCTTGATTTCTATATTTATTTAAAGTCTTCTTTAACTTTTCTGAGAACTTTTCAGATTTAACTAAATTAGTTCTTTCCATAGCTTTTAAGTTACCTTCTAATAACTTCTTAAGCATTTCGGCGGCAAGATTCTTTTCTTTCATTCCTTTTACTTCTTCTAAGAACTCTTCTGAAAGAATAGAAACATCTGGTCTTTTTATTCCTAAAGTATCAAATACATCAATAACTTCTTCTGATATTATTGATTTTTCTAGTAATTGATTAACTCTTGCTTCCATCTCTTGCTTTGACTTTTTAACTACTTTTTTAGTATCTAGTTTAACTAAACTTGCCTTTACTGCTTTAAAGTAACTTACTTCTAAAGCAACTTCTTTACCTTCATCTGTAGCTGCACATAAAGCATGAGCTTTTGCTAATTCTGTAGCAAATTGTTTAAATTCTTTTTGATCTTTTTCATCAAAACCTAAAACTAGGTTCATACCAGTAGTAATAGCTCTTATTCTTTTTGCTTGAGAATCTCCCATATAGCCTGAATAGTCTAATCCATGTACCATATCTCTTAATACTTCTAACTTTTCAATCATTACTGCAATAGCTGCTGAAGTATCTATACCAGTATTATGTTTATCACTATCTGTATATTGTTTTAATGCCTTTTTAAGACTTTCAAGTATTCCTAAGTAGTCAACTACAACTCCACCTGATTTATCTTTAAATACTCTGTTAACCCTAGCAATAGCTTGCATTAAGTTATGGCCTTTCATTGGTTTGTCTATATACATAGTATGCATTGATGGAACGTCAAAGCCTGTTAGCCACATATCTCTTACTATAACTATTTTTAATTCATCATTATTATCTTTCATTCTATTAGCTAATGTATCTCTTCTTTGTTTACCACCAATATGAGCTTGCAATCTTTCATTATCTGCTGCACTACCAGTCATAACTACTTTTATTTTACCTTTATTAACATCATCAGAGTGCCAATCTGGTCTTAATTTAATTATTTCATCATAAAGATCAACACAGATTTTTCTACTCATACAAACAACCATAGCTTTTCCATCTACAGTTTTAGCTTTTTCTTCATAGTGATTTACTATATCTTCTGCTAACTTTTTAATTCTGCTTGGAGAACCTACAACAGCTTCTAATCTTGACCATTTGCTCTTGTACTTCTCTTTATCATTATCTTCTTGACCTTCTGTTATTTCATCAAACTCCTCATCAATTTCTTCAATAATATCTTCATTAGTATCCAGTTTGATTATTCTATTTTCATAATATATTTTTACAGTAGCTCCATCTTCAACAGCTCTAGTCATATCATAAATATCAATATAATCACCAAATACTACTGGAGTTGATTTATCATCAAGCTCAATTGGAGTACCTGTAAATCCTATAAATGTTGCATTAGGAAGTGCATCTCTTAAATATTTAGCATATCCATATTTAACATTACCTTCTTTATCTGTTTTAGCTTCAAATCCATATTGGCTTCTATGAGCTTCATCTGCCATTATAATTACATTTCTTCTATCAGTTAAAGCAGGCATTTCTCCATCTTCTGGTTTAAACTTTTGGATAGTTGTAAAGATAATTCCACCTGATTCTCTATCATTAAGTAAATCAAATAATCCATTTACTTCTTTTGAATTATCTTTAGCTTTAACATTAGATTGCTTTTGCTCATCTGAAAGCTTTCTAACATCTGCTTGCTTTGGAGTTTGTCTTAAAATATCAGCTGATTTAGCAAAAGTTCCAAATAATTGATCATCTAAATCATTTCTATCTGTCAGTACAACTATTGTTGGATTGTTTAACTGCTTTACTAATTGTGCTGCATAAAACACCATTGAAAAACTCTTACCTGACCCTTGAGTGTGCCAAATAACACCTGCTTTTTTATCTCCCTTTTCACTACAAGCTAATTTAGTTTTTTCTACTGCTTTTTTAACTGCAAAGTATTGATGATAACCTGCTAATATTTTTATATTAACTGCCTTATCTCCAATTTTATTACCATTAGCATCATAATCTGCTTTTCTTGAAGTTTGGAATAATAAGAAGTTTTCTACTATATCTAATAAACGCTCCTTAGATAACATACCTCTTAGCATAACTTCATATTGTGGTACATCTAAAGATGCAATAGTTTCACCATCAATACTTCTCCAGTTCATGAATCTCTCTTCATTAGAAGTAATAGTACCAGCTTTAGCATTTATACCATCTGATAATATACAAAATGCATTATAATTAAATAAACTTGGTATATCGTTCTTATAAGTTTGAATTTGATTATAAGCTTCTTCAATACCTACATTTTCATCACTAGCTGATTTTAATTCAACTACTACTAAAGGAATACCATTAACAAAAATAATTAAATCTG
The DNA here is from genome assembly GCA_900543325.1 of uncultured Clostridium sp. GTDB lineage: Bacteria > Bacillota > Clostridia > Clostridiales > Clostridiaceae > Clostridium. The sequence continues at coordinate 50,180 of UQQU01000004.1, forward strand.
GTCTTCTTTCTTCCTTTTCAACTATAGTAAATTGATTTACTACTAAGAAATCATTTTTATTTATATTTTTAAAATCTATAATATAAGCTTTTTCAGTTTTAATAGCTCCATCTTTACTAAAAGAAACATCTATACCTTCAACTAAAAGCTTATGAAACTCTTTATTATTATCAACTAATACTGGACTATTAAATGTAATAATCTTTCTGTAAGCTTCCTCTAAAGCTTCTTCTGGTAAATGTCTATTTATACTAAATAAAGCATCTTTAACTCTTTGTTCTAAAATAACATCTTTATAGTTATTTCTTTCAGGAGTATCACCATCATAGGCAATATCTGGACCAAAAGCATAACTATAATCTAATTCTTGAAGTATCTCAATAGCTGCTTGCTCTAAAAGATCTTCTGTGAAATTTTCGAATAAACTCAACTTTCCACACCCCACTTAAATAATTTAGAATTGAGAGGTGAGAATTGAGAATTGAGAATTATTTATTAGCCAAATCTTAATCCTCAATTCTGAATTCTCAACTCACCTTAACTACTTTTAATAATTAAGAATTTTCTAACATATAATTTTCACCATCATAGTTATCTATTAAATTGATAATCTTATTTATATATTCATCTTTATTTCTATTATCCTTTTCGTTAGCAAACCAAACATTAGCTTGCCCAAAACCATATGATGGACCATTTTTTTTAGCAACTCTTGGTACCCACCATATTGTTTTTCTACTCCTAATCTTACTTGGCAATAATACACATTCTTCAGCCTTAGCTAAAATATTATAATCTTGTACATATCCACTCTCAAACTCAACACTCTGATATTCTCTATAAACAGTTGCATTTTTATACCATCCAACTACAGATGTGAAGTCATTTGTAGGACTCTTAGCACACCAAATAACTAGTACATCATCTATAGCTTCAATATTCTTATCACTATTATTATCTATTTTTTCAATATGAAGCTGATTTCTATTATTTCCATTAGTTGATTTTGTTTCAAAAAAACCTAAGCAATATTGAGTGTATTCTTCTGTATCGGTAAAATACATTGGCTCAAAGTTATATGCTTCATGAGCATTATTAGTATCTTCAACATAACTACCACCATTTACAGGTGTATCATTATCATTAATTCCTCTATATTTATCCATCCATGCTATATTGCAAAATAATATCTTTCTCATAATTCTTTCTCCCCCATTAAACTCTATATCTACTTTACCTCTTTACTATCTTTAATTTTCTTTACTATTGAATGTAATATCTTCTTTACCTCTACACAATCATTTAGAATTGAATTTCCTTCTTTTTCATTTAAATATTCTGCTGCCATTAGAAGCTCTATCCAATATTCAGCTTCTCCTGCTTCTTTTAAGGAAATATTCACTTTTTTTAAATTGAGAATTGAGAGTTAATAATTAAGAATTATTTAAATTTTAGCCAAATTCTTAATTCTCCATTCTGAATTCTCAATTAAACCAACGGTACTCTTATTTCACCTGACATAAGTTTTGGTAATAATGTATCTCTTAACCTTATTAACTTTTCATTTTCTTTAAAATTGTTAGCAATCTTACTCATAATTGGAGATAAATTATCACCTAATTGATTCATAATTGATTTGTCATAAGGTAATGCAATTTTATATTGTGGTATTGTACTTTTAGACAAATGTAATACCGTAGTTCCATTAACATATCCTAAAGCATATTGTTTAAATCTGTAGTCTTTTAATATGAAATATAATAGTTCATTGTTCATTTCCTTAATTTTAGATTTAACCTTAACTGTATCCATTGACATTATTAATTTTTCATAGCTACCTTTTGAAAAAATCATTATTGGATTACCAATAATTTCAGCTCCTTGTGTTAAATCAGTATGCGCAACTATAATATCATTTACTTCTACAAAGTGGTGTGGTTTAACATTATCAGATATTACGATTTCTTTTAGCCCATCAATCTTATACCCACCATTTCTATCAAAATTTTTTATTGTAATCATTGCATCCTCTGATTCTGAAAGTTCTTTTCCCTTATAAGAATAACCATTGAATGTATCAACAATTTCACCTAACAATATAACTTCCCATCCTTTAGGAATCATCCCCAACTCACTTTCAACCATTTCTCCACCACTACTTTTATATGGCTTACCATCCTCATTAGGAAATTCAAAATCAACAAACCATTGTTTAAAAATAGCTTGAGACATTTCTTCTAGTTTTTTATTAATTTTATTGTTTGTTTCTATCTTTTCATCTAAATCAGATAATATCTTTGCTATTGCCTTTTGTTCATCTAATGGTGGTAATAAAAATTCACTATTTTCAAGTACATCTTTTTGCACCCTTTGCCTTCCTGAAGAACCATTCATCGCTTTAATTGCAACATTTCTAAACTCTGGTGAAATTGAAAGATAATATATAAAATCATTATCTGTTATTCCTAACTTCTCCCTTAATACAATATATTCAGTTGAACCAAACCCAATTTCATCTTTATCTAAAATATCAACTTGAGCTGTTTTACCATTCTCAAGACATGGAGTTATTCTAGCTAATAAAGTATCACCATTTCTAAATTTAGTTCCACTTGTAAATTTAGCTTCTTCAAATCCTGATATTTTTCTAGTAAATGGCTCTAATTTTTCCATAGCTACTTTTTTAGCTATTTCTCCCTTCTTTATACTTTCTTTAGGATTAAATTGTATTATATCTACTAACTTAACCTTACTCCATTCATTCTCCATTCTTAATTCTCCATTCTTAATCACTATTAATTCTCAATTCTTAATTAAAAATCGAATCCTATTCCCCCTAGATTCTTTCTTATTTCATCCTCTAGGCGTCTTGACTTCTCAAATAGTTCTCCTAGTTCACTTGTTAGATTCTCCATTTTTTCCTCAAATGGAATTCCATCATCTTCTTGCTCTTCTATTCCAACATATCTTCCTGGCGTTAGTACATATTCATGCTCTCTTACTTCATCTAATTTAGCTGCTTTACAGAATCCTTGAATATCTTCGTATTGTCCATTTAAATTTCTATAATTATGGTAAGTATCTGCTATTTTCTTAATATCTTCTTCACTTAATTCTCTATGTCTTCTATCTACCATATTTCCTAAGTTTCTAGCATCTATAAATAGTATTTCATCTGCTCTTTGTCTAAACTTAGGATTATCTATTTTATTTCTATTTAGTATCCATAAAGATACTGGAATACCTGTTGAATAGAATAATTTATCTGGTAAAGCTACTATAGCATCTACAAGTTTTGCATCTACTAAGTTCTTTCTTATAACACCTTCATTAGAAGTATTTGAAGATAAAGCTCCATTTGCTAAAACTACTCCTGCAACTCCATTTGGTGCAAGGTGGTATACTATATGTTCAAGCCATGCATAGTTTGCATTACCTTCTGGTGGTACCCCGTACTTCCATCTAACGTCTTCTGTTAATTTATTTCCACCCCAGTCACTTATATTAAATGGAGGATTTGCTAATACGTAATCTGCCTTTAATGTTTTGTGTAAATCATCATGGAAAGTATCTGCTTGGTTTGGTCCTATGTTTCCATCTAAACCTCTAATAGCTAAGTTCATCTTACATAGCTTCCAAGTTGTAGCATTAAGCTCTTGACCATATATTGATAAGTCACCTATTCTACCTGCATGTTCTTCAATGAACTTTTCACTTTGAATAAACATACCACCTGATCCACAAGCTGGGTCATATATTCTACCTTTATAAGGCTCTATCATTTCTACTAAAGTTTTAACTACAGATGTAGGAGTATAGAACTCTCCACCACCTTTTCCTTCTGAACTTGCAAATTGTCCTAAGAAATATTCATATACTCTACCTAAAAGGTCCTTTTCACCATTTTTATGAAGTCTTATAGTTGAAATTAAATCTATAAGCTCTCCAAGTCTTCTTTTATCAAGTTCTGGTCTTGCATATCTCTTATCAAGAACACCTTTTAATGTAGGGTTTTCTTTTTCTATAAGAATCATTGCATCATCAATTATTTGTCCTATTTTAGGGTCTTTTGCATTATCTTTTAAATAACCCCATCTTGCTTCTTTTGGTACCCAGAAGATATTTTCTGCTTCGTATTCATCTCTATCTTCTTCAAAGCCATCTCCTTCTTCAACTAATTCTTCATATTTAGTTTCAAATTTATCTGATATATATTTCATGAATATAAGACCTAATACTACATACTTATATTCTGCTGAATCCATACTTCCTCTTAATTTATCTGCTGATTTCCATAGCGTTTCTTCAAATCCAATGTTTGCACTTGACATTTATATTCCTCCAAACTTTTAATTACTTTTTAAAAATTATTTTCATCAAAAACTTCAAATATTTCACTTTCAAACTCTGCTTGCTCTTCTCCTGTAGTTATACCTTCCGGTAACACTTCTAAGTAATGAGCAAGAGCTTCGATTGTTTTATGAACTATACTTTCATGTTGTCCTTTTTCTAAAACTTCTACCACTAGTTTGTATGTATCAATATAAGGATTAGGATCTACAATTTCTAGTGAATTCTTAAACCTATTAATTAACTTAGCCTTTTCAATATTCCTCTCTAAAGAATTTATTTGTTCCTTATCATATATAGGAACTTTAACCATATCATTAATATCTTCTCCTACATAAACAGATTGCTCATTTTTTATTATTGGCTGTAAGTCTCTTTTTAGCTTTTCCTTTTGTATTTCTAACTTATCTATTTCATCAATATTTTTACTAAAGTAATCAGCCTTTATACCAAATAGCTCTTCTAATATAGGAAGATATTTTTTAGGAATATTTTGTTTTCCCTTTATCCACATATTTATATTTTGCTTTTTTATACCTAGCTTTTCTGCTAATTCTATATGCTGCATATCATACAAAGCTAATATATATTCTAATCCTTTTATATTACCACCACACTTTATAAACTATTTTTTATTGTCTTAGTCAATATATATTTTAACAGTAGATATTTAATTCTTCAATACCTACTGTCCTTATTTAGTGTTATATCTCTAACTTTTTACCTGTTTTCTTTTCATAATTCTTTATAACTTTATTAGGTATTATTCCTAAGAAATAATCCTCAATTAAATTCCATATTTCGTCACTTGAAAATTTCCCTTCATAAATATAAGTTAACATTTCAACTGATACTAAATGTCTTTCATTAACCATCCCTAATAATTTATTATGATACTTCCATGGTTGAGCAATAATTTCACTTAAAGTTTTAGTTTGGTTAACATAAATATATATCTGACTGTTTTTCCCACCTAAAACCTTAAAAACCAAAATTTCTAGTGTTTCTAGTATACCTAATACCATTATTATTTCTTTAAACGAATCATTCATGCCTTCATTAACAAGATATAATTTATTTTCTTGAATTTCATTATTTATCTTATTGAATATTTTATCAATCCATCTAAAGAAAGAACTTGTGCCGTTTAAAAATTTATATTTCATATCTCCATTTTTTAATGGTTTGACAGTAAAGACCTTTGCTTGAGTACTTTTACTAAAGTCTCTTTTATATACAGACATTGCAGAAATTAGGGTGTCTGCTATCCCCTTTGCTTTATATTTATTTATTTTAAGTTCTTGCTCCAACTTATCTGCTATATCCTGAACATAATAAAATTCTTCTTTTCTTACATATTGATTTATTATTGATCTAATTCCACCAATATATTTTTCATATACTTGCAAATAATTTTTTTCAAAATCTATATCTACAACTAATGCTGAATGCATATCATATTTATATTCAAACTCTAACTCCTCTGCTTTTGTATATATGAGATACTTAAACTGTGGAAATGAATATTTATAATTAAATCCACTTTCCCATAACTTTTTCAAGTTAACAGAGCATATATTCATTTTCTTATCAATTTCATCTAATATCTTTCCATACTTATATTTTAATCTTTCTTGATTCATAGGACTTATCTTAAAAAATCCAATTTCAAACATTGGAATAGGTCTTACATGAAAAGGTGAAAATGAAAATCTTCTTTCAAAATCCTTTTGAATTAATAGCATTGCAGTTTTTACCTTATTAATACCATCATCTTCACTTGTAAATGAATTATCAAAAATATGTGAAAAACTTTCTGCATCTATAAGCATTTCGTTTCTCTTTTTAGTTATTTTTTCTTTTCCATTTTGTTGTAATGAAATATTAGCACAATATAATTCATAAACTTTCTTTATAACTTCAACTAGCTGATATTCTTTTATAGTAGATAATCCATGCAATGTATTGATATGTTTAAAATCGTTGCTCATAAATCTGTAATATGCTTCACCTTGTAAATCATTCCTTCTTGCCGCTCTTCCTATTTCCTGAACATAATCACATACATTTCCTGTTGGTGCAAAATGTGCTACTACTTCAATATCATTAATATCTATTCCCATACCAAAAGCCTTAGTTGCTAACATTATATTGGTATCTTTATTCAAAAACTTTTTATAGTTTTCTTCCTTTTCATATCCACTCAATTTCCCATGATATCTTGATACATGATCTTTTAGCCCTTGTGCTAAGCAATATTCATAGAAACGATTAATAAGCGCAACTGTAGGAAAATAAATAAGCATTTTTTGATCTAATGTAAGTGAGAATTCTATTTGTTCTATTAAATCATCAAACTTATTTCGTTCATATTCTACTTTATTTGTTATTGCTTTTTCATTTTTTATATTTATATTTAAATCTGTCCTTTTTATATATCCTAAGTAAGTAATAGGATCTATCATCCTCATACTTTCTATAGTTTCCTCATACATATTTTCAATTCCACCATATATTGATGTTGCTGTAAATGTTGCAATAACAAAACCAAATCCTTTTTCCTTTTTCTTCATTTGACTTTTTTTAATTTTATTCAAATGATCACCTAGATACCAATAATCTGGTCTAAACTGTTTTCCCCATGTAGTTACTATGTGAGCTTCATCTATTACTACAAGCCCCAACTTTCTATCTCCTATAAGTTGCTCTATATCACTTCTGCTTAATAATGTTTCAGGAGAAATATATAAAATATTACATTTTCTATCTGCTATATCATTAACTATTTCTTGCTTTTGTATTGGAGTAATATCAGAATTAATTGTTCGTGCATACTTATAGTTAATTAACTCTAAATTACTAACCTGGTCTTTCATTAATCCTATTAATGGTGAAATTACTATAGTAAATAAATCCTTATCCTTTTCTGATAAATAAATAGCTGGTATTTGGAACATTACAGATTTTCCTGCTCCTGTTGGTGCTGTAACAAATACGTCCCTATAATCTTTATTGTTTATACATTTTTCAGTTTCAGAAACAATACTTTCAATAATTTCACCTTGTGATATTTCAATTACTCTTTTCTCTTTATTATCTAAAGCAACCATATCATATACTTTTATATTTCTAAAATCATTATGTCCCCAATATTTTTTAAGTATCTCTTTGTAATCTACTCTAATATTCTCATTTCTTTGAGTATTATTCTTAGATACTATTGAAAATATTACACTATCCTTGTATATCTCTTTTAGTATAGGTAACTTCTCTTTAACAAATATTTTAGTAATATAATTTTTATTATTTACTATATTTACAGTTCTACTTGAAGACATATCAATTTTCTTCAATACTCTTAAGTAATCTTCTTCATCATTTAAATCATACGAATCTACATCACTAACTACATATTCAGAATTAATCTCATAAGTTTGCTTTCTATCAAAAATTTTAACTATATGTTCTTTCTCTGGATTTAAATTTTCATTATATGCAACATAATATTCTTCATCTATCTTAATAAAATTTGAGAATATTTCAGTGTATCCTGAAATATCTCCAATCTCATATTTATCTCCTTCTTTATCATCATCAAAATGATTTAATAACTTGCCTTTAGTTTCTTCTAACATTGGAACTATTAATGGATATAAATTAATATATATATTATTTTCTAATATCGTTATCTTCTTATTTTGCATACTAAAAAATGAATATAAACTTAAATATTCTTCATATGATATTACATAATCTTTATTATAAAAATTTTTTAAATAGTAACCCATTTTATCATTAATAATTTCATTTAAATCCACATTTTTTCTACCACTTATTTCTTCAAAGTTCGAAAAGCCCTTTAGAACTACAAGTTGTCCACTTTCTCTTATTTCTTCTATCTTCTTATTTATAATTTCTAGTAAATTTCTCATACCCTACTCCTCAATTAAATAATTTTTTAATTTTTTACTTCTACTTGGATGACTTAATTTGCTTAATGCCCTAGCTTCTATTTGTCTTATTCTTTCCCTGGTAACTCCAAATATCTGTCCTATTTCTTCTAATGTTCTTTCTATGCCATCATTTAAACCAAATCTCAATTCTAAAATAGTTCTTTCTTTTTCAGTAAGAGTACCTAACACGAAATCAATTGTTTCTTTAAGCATCTTTATCTCAACTTCTTCCTCAACACTTTTGCTTTCTTTATCTAATATAAAATTAATTAACTCACTATCTTCATCCTCACCAACTAAAGTATTTATAGAGGTTGTTGATAAAATGGAACTCATTAGATTAACTGATAATTCATAAGTTTCTGGAGTTATTCCCTCTTCTGAAGCAATCGCTAATACCTCCTCCTTTGTTGCAAAATTATTTTTCGAAATAATTCTATTTATCTTAAGTATAGTCTCTACCATATGAACTGGAATTCTAATAGTAAACCCCAAATCAATAATATCTCTTCTAATACTCTGATCAATCCACCATACAGAATAAGTTGTTAAGTTAGCACCTACATTATTTTTAAATTTCTTAACTGCCTTAATTAATCCAATTACACCACTTTGAAATAAATCTTCATCATCTAATTTGTGATTTAAACATTTCTTATGTTTTAACACTCTACTCCATATTAATTTTTTATTTTTTTCTATTATAGCTGTTAAGACAGCTTCATTACCTTCATTATAAAGACTGCATAACTGTTCATTTGAAAGATTTTTTAAATTTTCATAATCTATACTTGTACTTTTCCTCTTAATACATTTATTTTCTAATATGATATCTATATTATTATTTTTAAGTATTACTAATATTTTTCTTAACTCATCATTCTTCAATCCATTAAATATCTTTCTAAAGTCACTTTTAAATAATTCATTCTCATTATTTAAAAATGGTTTTATTTTTTTTAATATATAATCTTCATTTATCATTTTATAACCTCTTGTTAAATTAACCATATTTCCCTTTTATTTCATTAATTAATATAACTATATTGTATGCCTTTTTATTGTCTTGGTCAATAACACAATTAAAACAACCGCCTCATATTAATTTATTTTTGTTATAGTTTCATCACCTAATTCAATTTTTATATAATATTTTAAATTATTATTAATAGTGTTTTAAAAAAATCAAAAAAGAAACTGTTACAAAATGATAAAAATTATTTTATAACAGTTTCTTATAATCAATAATATTTAAATAAATTTAATTTTAATTTCATCACATAATAAAATTTATACTACTTTAACAACTCAGAAGTATATACAGCAGTTTGAACATTTTGTTGAGTTACTATAACAGGCCAATAGAACTCTCCTGACCTCCATTCTGGATCATCAGAATTTTGCTTTAATAACATGAGTGTTGGTTCATCTACTGCCATATCTTTAGATATTCTTAAATCAGTTGTACCACTATATGGTGTATCTGAAAAAGATGACCTAGTTTTTCTTTTTCGTGCCATATTTCTATTAGTTCTACAATAAATATTTACATAGTTTTTACTTAAATAATTTATTAAAGATGTAAATGCTTTTTCATCTATACAACTTGAATTCTCTATCTCTATAGTTTTATATATTAAGTTAATTAGTTTTATAGTTTCATCTTTACTTAACTTAAATTCACCATCTAACTTATTATTGTTATTACTCTTTATTATATTATCTATTTGTTTTAAATACCTATTAATATTACTCTTGTATCCAGTTTGAAATCCTACAATGGTTGTTGTTTTTCCTGGCTTTAATACTTGTGTATTACTAATTAATATTTTTTGAGGTGAGCATGGAATAATCTTACCATTCTGATCTTTGCTTATAAAAATTACACCATGATCTAAATTACCCTCTTCAAAATCCTCTCTAAGCTTACTATCAAATTCATTAATGTTAGCCATTCTGCAATAAATATCGTTGGTTGTATAGAATCTAGTTACAGCCAAATCCTCCTTGCTTCTATATCCATACATTCTTGAATGCTGTAGCACAGTATCTTGCTGCATCTTTTGTGGTGATCTTCCATAATAAAACCCAATAAGGTTAGCAATTGTTATTCCCCTATCTAATATTTGTCCACCTATAAATATATTTAAAGGTGTTCTAAGTCTTAATTGCCCATCTTCATCTAATAATGCATTAATATCATTTTCTGAATTTACTACAACTCTAGTTACCCATTGTTCTTTAATAGCTCTTTTTACATATTTATTAACTTCATCTAGAGATGGAACATCAAACCCGTATCTATTTACCGAATTAGCTAAATCATTATATCCCTCTTCAATGTACTTATCTAGAAGTTTACTATCATATTTAACTTCGTCTTCTAATTTTTCAATTAACATACTTATTAAGTTTTCTTGCCTGTTATGAGCAGCTTTAGATATCTCAGTATGAATAATAAAACTAAACTTATTTTTCTTTCCTCTTGGATTTCCACCATTTTGAATAATTCTTATACATCCAGCTACAATAAAATTAATTATTGATGTTCTAAGTCCTATTACCTTATTACTAGTTAAAACTTCCTCATCTTTAAATCTTCTTCTATCATAACTTTTAATTATTTGTAATTCATTTTCTTCTATAGCATGAAATAAATATTCGCCTAATGGATGTTTATCTCTATCAAAATAATATTCTCCACCTATATAACCATCTCCATGTGGTACTAAAACAGTATCTGCTGGTTTTACTGGTCTAATATCCTTTTCTCCACCTAAATCAATAGTTTCTGGCTGTAAATATAAAGAATATGGAGTCGCTGTTACTTGTATAAACTTACACGTAAGTTGTAATCTTAAATCATTTATTTGAGAGGCTATCCTTCTTAAATCAAAATCCTCAGTATCCTTATTTTTATCATAACCAATACTACAGAAATCAGCCTCATCGTCTATAACTAAACATTTCTTATCCTTATGTAAAGCATATTTTTCTATAAACTTCATAAGCTTTGGAATATTATTCTTTTCCTTCTTAACAACAATAATCATCTTTTTATCTAATTCAAATTGTGACATATTAGGTGGTATACACATAATATCAAATATTTCAATAATATCATCATCTCTAAAATCATAAAACTCTTTCTTCATTCTAGCTGTAGTTTGCTTTGCTAAAGCATTTGAATTTTTTGTTAACACTACAGCTAAATCATATCCATTATCAAATGCTAATGATATAACTCCAATAAATGACCTTGTCTTCCCACTCTGAATTTTCCCTAGCATCATTAAAGGTTTATCATCTATCTCATTAAGCTTTTCTACAGCTTGTACTACACAGTTTAATGTTTTTTTATTGTAATCTTTACTTTTAACACTAAAAAATTCTCCATCTAATATCATAACTCTACTCTAAATCTCTCCATTAATAATTTTTCATCTACTATAATTTTACTACTTTTAATTTACTTAAACAAATTACATTCTAGATAATCTATCTAAATCATAACTCCAATCAATAACCGAATAAACCTATTATCATTATATTCATTTCCTTCATAATAAAATTAAAATAGTAATTTAAATTAAAAACTTATAGATATAAAAATCAGTAGATAAATTTAACTTTACACAATTTCACCTACTGTTTTAACAATAAAATTTATACTATTGAATTATATATCTTCTACCCTTCTATAATAAATCCACCTAGTAATTCATTTACCTCTTCCCCAAATTCACCATAATCCTTTGTAATTTCATAACTACCTGTACATGCATTAAATTCAGCAATAATAAATTTATATTTATCATTTACTATAGAAGTAATTAATCCTACAACTGTATCCTCATAAAGCTCAATGCTTCCCATACAAACTTCACTCTCTTGAATTATATTTTTATTAGCTAATATAACTCCACCATCCATATCACTCACAGTAATAGGAATAAATATTGCCTCTTCTTCATCTTCCTTAAGATAATCTCTAATATCATCTAATTCTAATTTTTCTTCTAACTCATTTTCCCAATAATCATTACTATCCGAATATAAGAATGAAATAAAATCTGTTGTTTCTTCTCACCATCCTAAATTTTTACTAGCAACCTTTATAAAGTTAACTAAATCAAAGCTATTAATGCTTGTCTTAAATTCCTTTTTATTCATTTGTAATCTCTCCATTTAAATTATTCCTCTTTTGTTTTTATAATTTTTAATATACCGCTATAAACCCTTTAATAATTACATAAGCTGTAAATTTAATTAAAGAATCTATTTTATTTATTACATCCTTACTATCACTCACAATAGCCTTTCTTATTATATTAGAACTATTTTCACTCTTAATAAACTCAGCTACCTTATCTTCTTTAATATTTCTCATGCTCTTAACTATATCATCAATTTTAACTGTAAATATTACTTCATTTCCTGATATTCGTATAACTTTACTTAAATCTAAATCACAATTAATTGCATGAGTTTTTCCATTAGCTTTATAATATATTACTAATAAATGCTTATCACCCTTAGAGTTATATTTGAACTCTACCTTATAAGGCCTATGCTCAACCTTTACTGTAGTTGTAATATCTTTATTGAAATAATTTCTTTTTATATCACTAACCTTATAAGTGTAAGTAATAGTTGGAGTGTTTAACCTTTCCCCTTTATGCTTATCTTCTATTTTTACTTTCTTTTTACTTCCTGGTGGTAAAGGTATTGAATACATACATCCCCGTTTTGTATAACAGCCTTCTCCATATTTTGTAGAAAGGGTATTATAACAAATTTCATTCTTCCAAAACTTACAGTTTATAAAATCAACATTATCATGATCTTTCTTTATATACTCTATATGTGCAGCTACTCCCTGCATTTTCTTTATTCCCATTAATCTCCCTATTTAACTATTAACTTATTTTAAAAGTTTTACATTATTTCTGAGACTTCTTCTTCTATCTCTTTTAATCTCTCATATATCTCTTCACATCTAAACTTCATATAATAAACCTTACCAACATACTTCATAAATTCCTTTTTGTCTTTATTTCTATATTCACATTCAAATTCATCTACTGCTAAATCTACCGCTTCATCAAGTCCACCACCACAAGGAGCAAAACCTTCCATCTCATCCTCTAAAGCATTATGAATTTCATTTAAGTTATATACTAATCTTCCTTCATATGCATGATTAATAATTATTTTACTTCCATCTTTATTAGACTTTACACTCTTAAAAATATTATCTCCTATTATAGTTGCTAATCTTCTAAATTCCTTTATTAAACTTACTGCTTCTTTTGCTAATTCTAATTGTTTTTCCATACCTTATATCTCCTTTAGTACAATTTAAAATTTTTATAATTTTTTTCTTATCTCACTTATATCATAATAATAACTAAGATACTCTAAAAACGGCTCCTTCAAACTTTCCTTATCAAGCATAGGTGATAAAACTACAGGATAACTCTTATTAAACTCAAATATAACCCTTCTACCAACACGCTCATCCTTACCAAGATCAGGTCTATCCTTTATCTTAGCTTTCATTACCTTAGCTAAATCTAATTCATCAATAATATCTAAAATATTTAACAAGAACTTTTCATTTCTAAAAATCTCATATTTAATAATATAATTATACAAATCAAGATTATCAAAGATCAGCTCATAATATCTTTGTCTTTCATCTTCAGTTTCAACATTATCATTTACATACTGTGCTGCTAGTACACATTTATAGATATAATTTTGCCAATCAAAATTCTTAACTACTACAGTATCAAATTCTTTTTTTCCTTCTTTTATCTGTGGATATTTCTCAAGTAAATACTCTCTTTTATAAACACAAAATAGTGAATGCCAAAACAATTCATCAAAATGAACATCTCTATCAGTTTTTAAGTAATATTTAGATATTACATTTACAGCTTCAATAAATAATTCCTTTTTCTCACTTTCACTACCTCTTCCCATATAAATTGGAAAATCTGGTGCTTCATCTATATAAACTACATCTCCTGAAAAATAATCGTCATTATTTCTTATTTGATCTTCTAAAAAATCATTATAAAACTGCTCACTTTTTTTATATCCATTCTTTAAAAGCTTAATTTCCATCAGAATATAACCTCCTTACTGCAGCTGTATATTTTTCTAACATCTTATCTGATATAGAATAAATAACTTCATCAATATTTTCTATATTTAACTCACTAATCTTTTTCTTTTTCATAAGGTTATATAATTTAAAGTCTAACCCATCACTTGGTGGTTCTATTTCCTCTAAATCAACGCATTCATGATCCTCACTATTATTTACAATAAATCTATATAAAGCTTTTTGTAGTCCCATATATACATAAGGGTTATTAAATGTACTACTTCGCGGTAAATCAGTAAATTGTAAAGATTCATTTTTATAATTTATAATAATCGTTTCACTACCAAGTTCAATTTTTACATCTGATTTTAAGTTTGGATTAACCTTTTTCTCAAATAACTCTAAAGGTTTATTGCTACTTCCATCAAATATTACACTATTAGAAAAACCTAATATTGAGTTTTTAGGCACATAAATTTCATCTTTAAACTCTTCATAGAAAGAACTTAAATCATAATTATTTTTAAAATTAATTTCTTCATTTGACTGTATAAATAATTGAATTGTAGTTCTTTTGCTTAAGGATATTCTTGATTTTGAAATACTCTTAGTCTTTTGTCCATACTCAAGATTAAAGAATTTATTATCCTTAGATTGAATAATTAAAATCAAAGTTGCTTGTCCATTCTGTAATAACTTTTCAATAAATGGAGAAGTAATATCATAATTTATTTCAAATATATATTCATTAGTATTTTCTTCTAAATTAATATCTAATATAAAACTACAATTATCATAACTATTAGATGTATTTGTTAATATAGGATATGGAAAATTGGCATCTTTCTTGTAAATCATATTACACCTCCACGTAGTACATAAATTTTAAAGCCTTATTATAGTTTTCTTTTAGCTTTAACTCAACTTGTACATTTCCCTTAACTACTTTTACATCTTTAATTAAGTTATTTTCTATTTTACATTTATGTCCTGTAGCTTTATCAATTGCATATTCATAATTATCTTTCATATTAAACTCATTATCATATTCTTGTCCCATTCCATCAACAACTGATAATGTAATATCACAAAGTTTTACTTTTTTCATTTCATCAGTATCTGTAAAATCAAACTTTACATACTCTTTATCCCTTATAATTAACCTTTCTACTCTATCAGGATGTACACTATAAGTTATTAACTTTTCTGGACTAACCTCTTCTGTTTGCTCATCATTATCATTTTCATCATTTCTTGATTTCTTTTTTACCTTTTTTAAAGGCTTCTTTTTCTCTTTATCCTTTTCCTTCTTATCTTTAGGATCTTTTTTCTTTGGAATATCCTGTTCAATCTTAACTACAGTTTTATCTTTATTTCCATTACTTAATTTTACTGTTCCAAGTGAATCTGCTAACTCTTGCTTAAATTGACTTTCTACGTAATATAATACATCATCAGTATCCATCATCCCATCTGTTGGATTGCTCTTTTTAATTTCATCTTCAATGATTTTTGCCATTACTTTAGATATATTATTTATAAATCTCTTAGCATTTTTTTGTAGTTTTTGATCTTTTATATGTTCAAATGAAAGTTGTGTATGTGATTCATTTTCAAGAGATTTTAAAAATGCATCTTCTTTAGTTGAATCTGGTATTAAAACTGCATTAAAAGGCTTATTTACATTTCCATTAACCTTTTTATCTTCAATTTTCATACCTATAGTTCTAATTATAGCTACACGTCCTTTTGGAATAGACTCATCATAATTAAAATATAAATTGAAATTGTATTTTTCTTTTTTATCTTCTATTGTAATTTGCATAGGTTTTTTCTTCATATATGTACTTAAATATAATGGAGTAAATTCTTCTTTCATTTCTGATACATCTTGAATGTAATACTTTTTATTCTCTATATACTTTTTAATAGTTTTACTATTTATATTTTTATCATTTACTATAACCTCTAATTTATTTTCAAGTATTGCAATGAAAAAACTATCGCATATACTCTTTATAATATCTACTTCATTATTAAATTGTTCTCTTAAAAATGGTATTATTATTTTTAAACCTCTAGTATCCTTTTTAAATATTTCACTAAAAGTATTTTCATAAGGATAAAATCTCTCCTCATTATTTTCAATTTTCTTTATGTCAGTAAAATATCCTGTAGAACGATAATATTTATCTTTATACTTATGCTCTACTAGTTGTACCGTTCCCCCTAAATGTTTATTTCCTTCTTCATCGCAGTTTGCAAAATACATCATATGTAACTCTGAAGCTGCATTAGAAGCTATCTTTCCTATACCATGTGATCCACCTCTAGATTTCTCTAAAGTACTATCCTCTTCCTCTGAATGAACACCTTTGTTATATGCATAAATCCCCCATGTATCTTCTGGTCTATAACTTTGTCCATTTTTAGCCCCTTTTAGTCCTTTAGTGTTATAATCTTCAAAAGATATATAATCAACTTCCTCTTGGTTCATTTTATTTTGCATATGTTCTATAGTCTCTTTAGTATAGCTATTGTGACCTACAAGACACTCTATTCTTTCTTTTATATTATCTAATCCTGGTATATCATTTTTCTTTACTTTTCCTGTTTTTATTGTAACTATTACCGGTTTAGTTTCTCCAGGTATTTTCCCATCTAAAGAATTTTGAATATTTTCTCTAACAAGTCCTGATATACCTAAATCATAAAATCTTTCTAAAACTTTATTAAAAGTTGATTCTTCTATTCCAGGAATAACAGAAAATTTCCATAAGCTTTTATCCTTACTCTCCTTAAATATATTAAACATGCTTTTTACTCCTTATTAATGACTTTAATTTTTTAGTCATATACTATAAATTTAGTTATTTTATTTATATTTTTATTCAACTATAATTATACGTTATTATGTATAACTTCTATGTCGAACATTGTTCAGCTTTCTATGGTGTATTATTACATTTAATACCTTTAATTCTATACAAGTTATTATTAGGTATTATTTTTTAATATTTTAAATTAATATTAAAAGCACCTACATTTAAGTAAGTGCTTATATTAATATAATATTTTTTTATTATTTTGTTTTGCTATTAGCATGTCAAAATTTTTCTTACTAAAGATTCATAACTATATCTCTCATTATCTTTAATATCAACTTCATTCTTAAATACCTTATACTCATTAAGTAAATCTGTAAGCTTAGCATTATCTATAACAATAATATCATTTCTATCCCTAGTAGAGTAAGCTATCTTTTTACTTGATGTAACTATTACACCTTTTGCTACTCTTTTATTTAAATAATCCTTATAAGTATCCATAGCAAATATAACATCTTTTACAGCTTCTCTACCAACACTCTGTTTCGTATATTTACATTGAATAAATAATATTTCTTTATTATTTAAAGCAATAACATCAACTCCATTATCATTAGATCTACTAGTAACATAAGTTGTGTACCCTAACTTTTCATAAAGAACTGCAACTAGTGCTTCAAATTCATGTGGAGTAATAATATTTCTCTCAATATAATCTATATTAATATTCTCTTTTTTGTTTTCCTCATCAGAATCTAAACTTAAGAAATCTTTAGTCTTAATTTCTCCATTTCCTGCTGCAAGGAAGAAATTGAGTAACATGTCCTTTTTCCTAGCTAATAGTATATTCAGTTTTTCTTCAGGAGAAAGTGCCTCATCTTTTCTAACGAAGTTATCATGAACATAATCTGTTACTTTACCATATTCAACAGTTTCATTTTTACCAAAAGATATCATAGGATAATGAACTATTACATCTTTAGTTTGTCCTATTCTATAAACTCTATCAGTTGCTTGATCTTCCTTTGCTGGATTCCATAACCTTGTATAATGAATAACATGGTTTGCTTCTGTTATTGTTATGCCAAATCCCGCTACCTCAGGAGAAAGTATTATTACATTGAATCCTTTTGATTCTCTAAACTCATTTATCTTTGAAGTTCTTCTATCTAAATTACTATCTTCACCATTTACAATATAGCTTTCTACTCCAAACCACTCACTAATTGCTAAATGAAGTATCTTTTGAACTTTCTTAAGTCTAGTAAATATAATTACTTTTTCATCTTTACTTTTTATTTCTTCTAAAATCTCTTTAACTTTTAAAAGCTTTGATGATTTTTTTATAACATCATTAATATTACTTTTATTAACTATATTTTCACTTAAAACATCTACATGACTACATACTCCTAACATTTTTTGAATAGCTGAAAGTGTATGTTCTTCTGTATCTTTTATTTTTTCCAATACTTCTAGCTCTTCTGTAGTTGGTTTAACCTTATAAAGCTTAATACTTTTATTAGGTAATGCTTTAGGTAAAATATCTTTTTCTCTTCTAATATAAAAATTCTCAATTTTTGAATATAGTTTATCATTTAAATCCTGTAATTCTTTATTGCTTACATTATCACTCTTTATGATATATTCCTTTTTAAAGTCCTTAAGGGATCCAAGTAATCCTGGTTTACTATAATCAACTAAAGTCCATAATTCCTCTAGTGTATTTTCAATAGGAGTTGCAGAGCATATTATTTTAAAATCTGCATTTTGAGCCTTAGCTGCAACTGTAACCATAGTTCTTGGACTTTTTATTTTTTGTGCTTCATCACAAATCATAACTTTCCAATTTATCGTACCTAGTAAAATATTATTCAACCTTAATGATTCATAGGTTATGAATACAATATCTTTCTTTTTAAGTTCTTCAACTCGATCCCTTGTTATAGTTCCAACTATTCTATCTGTTGTAAAATAATTATCCTTAAAAAACTTTTGAATTTCTCCATTAGGAGTACTGTCCCAGTTATTTAATAAGCTTGTTGGTGCAACTATTAATGATGGTGTTACTTCATCTCTTTCTTTAAGCCAAGCTAAAAATGATAATAATTGAAGTGTTTTTCCAAGCCCCATGTCATCACATAATAAAAATCCATTTACATTTGATGATAAATATAGCTCTTGTAACTTTCCTAAACATTCTTTTTGATAATCAAATAAGCTTATTCCATCTCTTAGCCCTTTTGGTACCTCTATAATATGTGTTTTCTTATCAACTTTATCAACTTCTTTATATTCTTCTATATCTAAATTTTCAGCAATGAGTAATGTTTTCTTCTTATTGCTGTTTGTATCATCTTGCTTCTCTCTTATTTCTTCTAATCTACTTATTAATTCTTCCTTTATATCTATTGCACCTTTTAAAAGGTAAATTCCTTTATAAGGTATATATTTTTCTTCTTCATATTTATCACAAAGACTTATAAGATTTTCTAAATCTGAAACTCTTTTTATATCCATTGGCTCTTTAATACGCGATGATATATTTTTTATTTCTTGTACTATATCATCTCTTTGCATTATAACCTTAGTCTTATCTCCAAATTCATTTGTAAATTCGACTTCAGTGCTTTTATCACCAGTAATATTCATATTTGCTAACTTTACTTGTAGCATTTCTCTATCTTCAGGTTTAAGTATTATCTTTTCACTATTTCCATCAACATTACTTCCTTGTATGTATGGAAGTTCAATATTATTATCAAGCCAATCTAAATCATTAGTTTTTATTGTAGGAGAAGAATTTTTATAAGTTAAATACCCTATACCTGTAACCCTTGGCCCAAAATCCGATATATCTATATTCTCATCTTGAAATATTTCACTTTTTCCACTAAGTATATTTAACCTTTCTTGACCCCTATTAGTTTTATTTCTCCTTATGGTATCTAGTGTTTTTTTATTTTTAATTACATATCTTACACGTTTGCCATTAACTTGAGCACTATACATCCCTCTAACATCGTCATATGAATCTATATTATTTAAAAGCATTTTATTTGTGTTTTCATCATCACTAAGCTTTGGATATATTTCTAATAAGTCTCCATCATCATTAAAATCTATTTTTATTTTATCTATTATTATTGGTTCTTCTTCTAATCTAAGTCTTTCATTAAGAACTATGTCAACTTCATTAGTATAATCTTTAATTATTTTTAACATTTCAAACTGCATTGCTTCATCACTTCTTTTATTAATATCTATGTTATATGCAGTTATTTGCTTAATCAACTCATAAAGCTTTTTAGGCATTATCCTATATTCTGAATTTAGAGATGATACTAAAACATTTTCTTTTTCAACTGAATATGGTGAATTATCTGTACCTTTAAAAGAAAATGTAAAGTAAACTTCTTTATCAGTTAAAAAATTATTTTTATTTTGTATGTTTAAATTTCCTTTAAACATTTGTGGTAAATTAAATAATTTATAAGCATCTATTTTATTATCATATTCATCAAAATATAAATCATAAATTTCATCATAGGATATTAGTATGCTATTACTATTTAAATCGTCAATTTCATACATAATTAAAAGATCTTTTATATCCTCTAATTCATTAATATCCTTATTAGAAGAAAGGAGTATTCCCTTTTCTTCAAAGCTCATACTCCATTTCATTTCTTCTAATATTTCTTTATTTTTACTAAATATATTTACAAACTTTTTTATTATACTCATTTTTACCACCTACCTGGTTCATATCCTAATCTCTTTATATCTTTCTCAAAAATAAATTGCCAACCTGGTCTATGATTCATTCTTTTCATTGCCAAGTTCTTATCCTTTAAATCATCCATAATAATACTTCTTCTATTCGCTATCTTTTCCAAATGGTCTATGCTATAAACCCTTTTATCATAAACATAGAGAGCATTATTTCTTTGAGCAAACTCTGCAAAAACATGATCCTTAAATTGCATTATAAGAGCATCATTAGTATTTTTAAAATACATTATTCTATAGATACTATCAATATATTTTTTCCAGAAATCAAGTCTTTCTTGATCTCCTCCCTCTACTGTATTAGAGAAGAAGTCATATAAATATTTATTGTTATTCCATCTTCTATATGCTTCTTTACATTTATCACTTATATTATTCCATCTAGTATTTGATGCTGAATATGGCTCCTTTAATATTTTACCAATAAGATCAAACCATCTATCCGGATAACTATCTACATCATAATTATCAACATAATGCTCTAATATTCCCTTAAATACTTCTTGTTGTAACTCTAATGGCATATTATTTACAGTATCTCTATACTTTTCAAATAAATCCTCATTCTTGTGATTAATAGCAATATACTCTACCATGCAGTAAAAATAGAACTTATCAGTATTTTTTATAAAATATTTCTTTAATAAAAGTTCAATTTCTTCTAGTGTATTTGCTTTTTTAAATTGCTGTCTTATGTTGTTAGTGTATCCATCTAACTTACTATTACTTTTTACTGTAATATAAACATTTTTAAACTTTTCTTTATCCTTCAGCTTATTTACTACTTTTTTTACTGCTTCATAAGTAGTTTTACAAGCAATACTTCTAAGTTCATAATTATAAATAAAGGATAATAGAGGTCTCACAAAGCCTCTATATCCCACAAATCTATTAAAATTAATATTAAAACTATTAAAATATATATTTAAATTTCCATGTTTATTTATAACCTCAAGGTAATAAGCAAGTATTTTATATTCTTTAGTGGTTAGCTCTTCATTATTTTCAAATTTTCTATATGCTACTTTGAATTTATCTTCAGAAGGTTCCTTATCTAAAACAAAATCTGGATTATAATATTTTGATTTTTCAATTTCACTTATTGACTTTAAAATAGAATAAGGTTTAATACTTTTGAATCTAGGTTTAATATACTCCCTACTCATCATTTAACCCCTTTTCTAACTCTTGCTTTATTTGCATTAATGTTTCTTCTTCATTTAATCTAAATTTAATTTCAACTCTTCTACTTGCATCAGCATTTACAGTTCCATCTTCATTTGTTATTAATTCTGAAAAGCTTCTTCCATTTGCAGTTAAATTATATTGTAAATCATTTTTATAATCATAATTTAAACTATCACCTATAAGATATTCAACAACACTTAAAGCTCTTTCCTGACTTAATTTAAGGTTATATATATAATCTCCAGCATCATCAGTATGACCTTCTATTATTATTTGAGAAACTTGGTTCTTTATCTCATCATCACTAAATAGTATTCTTACGTATATAGGTATGAATTTTTGTAAAAAAGATTTTCCTTCTTCCTTTAGCTCATTTTTACCATAGTCAAAAAGTATTGCTTCTGATAATCTTATTGCTCCTGTCTTAGGATCTATTAAAATATCTATATTTTCTTTTTCGAACTCTTCTTGAAGCATTGCTATAATTTGTGTTCTTGTACTACTTAAACTTTCTATCATTGCTTCTTTACTTTCGATATTATTTTGATAATCTAAAATCTTATATATAAAAAGCAACATAAATATAATTAATACTCCAGACATAAGATCACTAAAAGATATCCAATACCCACTACCTTCTTCTATCTTTCTTTTCTTTTTTAATAACTTTGTCATATTAAAAATCTCCTATCTTAAAACTTTAGTTAAATCATTTATTTTTTCTAAAGGTTCAAGAGATTCTACAATATCTTCTGTAGATTCATTTAACATTTCAACAACATTTTTTAATGCAGTAACCGCTTCTGCTATCTTCTTATCATACTCTGTAAATAGACTATTTACACCTTCTGAAATAAGTTTTGTATAGTTTTCTACACCATCATTAATGTTACTATTTAATAATTCAAATGATCCTTTATAGTTTGTCCATAAATCTTGTGTAGCTTCTTCTACTTCTGCAAATTTTTCTAACTTAGAAGTTAATAATGCTACTTTTCTTTGATTTTCACTTAAATCACTAACTAGGTTATTTAACATATTACCCATATTATTAACTTTAACAATAAGATTGTTGTTAATTGAATCAACTGTTGACACTAACTTATCATTAGCATTACCTAAATCATCTGTAATACCTTTATATTGAGTATCTAATGTTGCAGCTACTTCTATAGTTGATTTTCTTATATTATCAAAATAATCCTTATAATTAGCCATATCATTGTTAATTTTTAACATATAACTTTCAACATTTTTAATACTACTTGCCATAAGTTCTGATATACTTCCAAACTTGTTTATGTAACTGTCTTGTATCGAACTTAATGCATGTGATTTACTAATCATTTCTTGTAGTGAATTATTAATTTCCACTTGATTCATCATAGAAACTTTTAATGCTTCTACTGTTGAATTCATATTTTCTAAGGATACATTATTAGTACTACTTACATCTTTTAATCCAACTATTACTTTACTTAAATCTTCTTGAAGTACTTTCATGCTTTCTGTAGTAGTATTAATTGTTTCTGTTGAATTAGTTGTGTTTTTTACAAGATTTTCTTGATACATTGTAAGGCTCTTCATATTTTCCATTGAAACTGTAAATGTTTCTATTAACTCAGCATTTTTATTTGAAATAATGTCCATACTTTCTTGTAATCTCGCTACTTCACCACTAGTTCCTACATTTATGGCTTCTTTAATAGATTGAACTGCTTCTTCCATAAATTTTCCTGTTGTTTCATCTTGCTTAGTTTGTAAATTATTTAATGATAATTCTAACTTTTCTATTATAGGTTGCATAGTTGCAGTTAATGTTAATGCTGTTTGTGCAGTACTTTCTGTAATAGAATTAGAGAATCTTTCTTGCATTTCTGTTATAAAACTACCTAAATTACTAGATAAACTTTCTAAATTACTTTGTAAGCTATCATTAAATCTTTTACCCATTTCTTCTGCTATATCTGTTGCAATTTTTTCATACATTGATGTTTGCTTCTTAAGCTCTTCTTCTATCTCTTTAAATCCACTTTCTTCAGGATAGCTTGGAATAATTTTATTTATTGCATCACAAAATCTGTATGATTTTTCCATAGCAACATCTATGACTACTTTAAATATAAATATTAAAATTACAGAAAATAGAATTCCGTATAAACTACTATTAAATGATACCTTAACACCCTTAAGTAATGTTTCTATACCACTTTTCATTGCATCGCTACTTCCCATATTAAGTTCACTTACACCTTGAACAATACCCATAAATGTACCAAATATACCTATACCAGTTAAAGCTTGTGTAATATGATTAATAGTTTTTTCTCTTATGTTTTTATATATTAAATTATCTTCATCAAAATAATAACTAATATCAGTTGTATAATACCATTCCTTTTTCTCTTCACCATTTTCAGAAATTACTTTTTCTTGTCGTAAGCTTTTTTGATACTCTTTAAATAATTTATCTACTTTATAAAGCTTTGCATCATTCAATTCATTTACTAAATTCTTATAACCTGAAGACCTTTCTACTATATCTTCTGCAATATTAGTAGCTCCATTCAGTTCATTAGCTATATTTACTATTGGAAATATCTTGCTCAATGCATAAGTATACAATACAAATATTAATACAAAAAATGATATTATTTTTAAATCATCTGTAAATAATCCTGTTAAAGCTAATATCCCCAATGGAAGTCCTATGCCTATCCCCCAATATACTATAGGATTTATACACTTTTGTTTTTTCATTTCTTTTTTATTCTCCACCATTTTTCCTCCAATTACTTATAAAAATTATATATAATTATTTTTTATTGATCCTATATCCATATGATAAAACTTAAATTAATAATGGTTAATCTTAATGTATATCCATTACTAGGCAATTCTAATTATACGTTATTATGTATAATTCCTTTGTCGAATATTGTTATCTTATATGTGGTATATTATTCTATTTAATACTTTTACATGTGTGTAAGTTATTATTAGGTATTATTTTTTAATATTTTAAATTAATATTAAAAGCACCTA
>UQQU01000005.1 GCA_900543325.1 uncultured Clostridium sp.
AGAGTTCAAGCATTAAATGAAGGAAAACCAGAAAATATCGTTGAAAAAATGGTAATGGGAAGAATTCAAAAGTACTACAAAGAAGTTTGTCTTTTAGATCAAGCATGGGTTAAAGATGGAGATAAGTCAATATCTAAATTCTTAGAAGAAAAATCTAAAGAAGTTGGTTCTCCAATAACTGTTACAAGATACGCTAGATTCGAAAGAGGAGAAGGTATCGAAAAAGTTGAAGAAGACTTCGCTGCAGAAGTTGCTAAGACTATGGGTATGTAATATCAAGAGAACACTTTGGTGTTCTCTTTTTTTAAGGAAAAGAGTACATATATAGCAGGAGGGATTACAATGGCAAATATTGAATATAAGAGAGTAATGTTAAAGATATCAGGTGAAGCTTTATCAGGGGCAAATGGATTTGGATTTGACTTTGATGTAGTAGGAAGAATTGCAAGGGAAGTTAAGACTTTAGTAGATATGGATGTTGAAGTTGGCTTAGTTGTAGGTGGCGGAAACATATGGAGAGGTAGAACTGGTGAAGGTATGGACAGAACTACAGCAGACCATATGGGAATGTTAGCTACTTGTATAAATGCATTAGCACTTCAAGATGCTTTAGAAGGTATAGGAGTTAAAACAAGAGTACAAACTGCTATAGAAATGAAAGAAATAGCGGAACCTTTTATAAGAAGAAGAGCTGTTAGACATTTAGAAAAGGGAAGAGTTGTGATTTTTGGGGCTGGTTCAGGAAATCCATATTTCTCAACTGATACAGCTGCAGCGTTAAGAGCAGCTGAAATAGAAGCAGATGTAATTTTACTTGCTAAAAATGTTGATGGTGTATACGATAAAGATCCAAATAAGTTTGCAGATGCTAAAAAATATGATAAACTAACATATATGGAAGTAATTGAACAAGGGTTACAAGTAATGGATACAACAGCAACTACATTATGTATGGATAATAATATTCCAATATTAGTTTTTGGTATTAGTGAAGAAGGTAATATCAAAAAGGTAATGGAAGGAGAAAAGATAGGTACAATAGTATCTAAATAATAGGGAGGATTATATGATAAAAGAATTATTAAGTACAGCAGAATCAAAAATGCAAAAGACTATTTCTGTTTTAACTTCAGATTTAACAACATTAAAAGCTGGTAGAGCTAATCCAAAGATGCTTGATAGAATACAAGTAGAAGCATATGGTGGATTATGTCCAATCGAACAAGTTGGTAATATTTCTGCTCCAGAGCCAAGAATGTTAGTTATAACTCCTTGGGATAAGTCATTATTAAAGGATATAGAAAAAGCAATTTTAAAATCTGACCTAGGAATTAACCCATCTAACGATGGATCTATAATTAGATTATTAGTTCCTGAATTAACAGAGGAAACAAGAAAAAATCTTGTTAAGAATGTTAAAAAGTTAGGTGAAGATGCTAAAGTAGCAATTAGATCTATAAGAAGAGATGCTAATGAAAAGATTAAGGCATTAAAAAAGGATGGACATATTTCAGAAGATGAAGTTAAAAAAGGTGAAGAAGCTGTTCAAAAGAAAACAGATCAATTTGTTAAAGAAATAGATTCACTTGTTGTAGCTAAGGAAAAAGAGATTATGTCAATTTAAAACCTGCTATTTAGCAGGTTTTTTTCTTAATTGAAATTCTAAATTTTAACTAATGCGATAAAACTATAATTTACTGTGTTAAAGTTAGCTAGTTAATAATAAAAAAGAATTTATATTTTAAAATTAAAAAGTATTTTAATAATTAAGAAAAACTTTAGGATACGGGTTTTATATAAAGTAAATTGGAGGCAAGAAAGGAAATGTTTAATTTTTTTAAAGCTAGTAAGAATAATGAAGAATTAAATATAGAGTTAGATGAGAAAAATATTCCTCAACATGTAGCAATAATCATGGATGGAAATGGAAGATGGGCAAAGCAAAGAAACATGCCTAGAACTATGGGACATAAAGCAGGAGTTGAAACTATAAGAAGAATAGTAAAAGAAGCTGATAGATTAGGGATAAAATTTATCACCTTATATGCATTTTCAACTGAAAATTGGAAAAGACCAAAAGATGAAGTTAATGCTTTAATGAATTTATTAGTTCAGTATTTAAAAAGTGAAGTTGGAGAGCTACATAAAAATGGAGTTATATTACGAGTTTTAGGTGATATAAGTCAACTTCAAGAGGAATGTAGAAAAGAAATTGAAGATTCTATAGAGTTAACAAAAAATAATACAGGATTAGTATTAAATGTTGCCTTTAATTATGGGGGAAGAGATGAAATAGTAAGAGCTGTAAAAAATATAGTTACTGATATTGAAAATGGGAAGATAAATAAAGAAGATATTACAAAAGAAAGATTTTCTGATTATTTATATACAAATAATTGTCCAGATCCAGATTTAATAATAAGGCCTTCAGGTGAGCAAAGAATAAGTAATTTCTTGCTATGGCAATGTGCATACTCAGAATTTTGGTATTCAAATGTGAATTGGCCAGACTTTAGTGAAAAAGATTTGCAAAAGGCAATTTATGATTATCAAAATAGAGATAGAAGATATGGTGGAGTTTAGTTAGAGGAGGTTAAAGGATTGAAATTAAATAGTAGATATTTAGGAGCGCTTGTACTTGCTCCATTATTAATTTTTGTACTTTTAGGTGGGTTACCATTAAAATTATTTACTATAGCATTATCAGTATGTGGATTATATGAGTTTTATCATGCCTTAAAAACAAAAGAAATTAAAAGTATTCCAATAATTAGTTATATATTACTAGTTATTTATTATGTACTTAATAATGATTTTGAAAAAATGATGTATATTTTAGTTATAGCTATGGTAATAGCATTAATAATACCTATAATTGATTTAAAATATTCATTTGTAGATGTAGCTATAACTTTCTTAGGATTTATTTATGTTGTAATATTATTCAGCTTTATTCCATTAGTTAATGAAAAAGTTGGTGGACAATTTTTAGTATGGCTAATATTTATTGGATCATGGCTTTCTGATACAGTGGCCTACTATTTTGGTAGATTCTTTGGTAAGCATAAGCTTTGTCCAAAAGTAAGTCCTAAGAAAACAATTGAAGGATCAATTGGTGGATTTTTAGGTGCTACTCTTGGATGTGGATTATTTGGTATAGCAGTTAGTGCATATGTTCCACAAGTAAACATAATTCATTTCTTCTTAATAGGAGCGCTATGTGGAATTATGGGGCAATTTGGAGACTTAGTTGCATCATCTATTAAAAGATTCGTTGGTTTAAAAGACTATAGTAATCTTATTCCAGGACATGGTGGTATATTAGATAGATTTGATTCTATTTTATTTAATGCAGTAGTTGTTTTTTACTATTTAACATTCATAGTAGGAATTTAATAATATTAGGATACAATAGTTTAACTATTGTATCCTTTTGTGTTTTATAATTGAAATATAGTCTAAATTACAGGATATACTAATAAATTAATAATGTAATATGTTGCGAGATTAATTTAAATTAGGAGGGAAAATGAGATTATATAATGGATATAAAAAACATTATCAATATAGGACATTAGTTGATTTATTATTTTTATTATTAATATTTGTAATTATGACGTTTATAATAAAGAATTATTTTAAACCTTTTATGACTATTTTAGTTTTAATAGTTATATCAACACCGGTATACGATATTATAAAAAAAGTAATTAATAAAAAAGAAATTGCTGGAGCTTTGACTATTTTAATAATAAACATATTATTATTTTGTTTTATATTTTATTTTGGAAACTCTATAATAGATTTAGTACAAAATTTTTATGTTGAGCATATAGATAGAATAAAAGAATTTATAGAAAATCTTAGTAAGGTATTTAATATTGATATAGAAACAATTATAACTAATAATTCACATAGTTTAACTTCTTTAACTTTTAAAAGTGGTTTAGCAGTAACAGGGCAAAGTATTTTATCCTACATAATTGCAAATATCTGTGTGTATTTCATTTTGATTGATAAAAAATTATTTTTAAGATTATTAAATTGTTTATTACCTTATGATATTGTAGATACTATAAGAGTAAAAAAGAATAATTTGAGAGAAGTAGTAAAAATTGAATTAAGGCTAGTAATTATATGTATGATTATTACTATTATAGGATTCAAAATTTTAAGAGTTCCTAGTGCTGTATTTTTAGGGTTCGTATGTGGTATATTAGATATATTGCCATATGTAGGAACTATAATTGTATTTATTCCAATTATAATATACAATATAATAATGAAGGAATACTTACTAGTAGTTGGATTAATAGCATTATATTTATTATTGCAAGTAGTAAGAGAAATATTAGAACTTAAGTTTCTTAGCTCTAAATTAGATATCCATCCATTAGTAGTAATGCTTTCAATGTATATAGGTGCAGAAGTATTCGGAATAATAGGATTGTTGATAGGACCTATATACTGCTTAATTGCAAAAGATATAATATATGGAGGAACATTATAGGAGGTATTAATGAAAAATATTTCAATTTTAGGGGCAACGGGTTCTATAGGAACTCAAACTCTAGATGTAATAAGAAATTCAGGAGAAAAAATTAATCTTATTGGGATTACTGCAAATTCTTCAGTTGATAAGATTAAGGAAATAATAAGGGAATTTGAACCTAAATATGTAGCTATGATGGATGAAAATTCAGCTCAATTTATTAAGGAGTTTTGTAGTAATGAATATCCTACTATACAAGTTTTAAGTGGTATAGATGGATTGATTAAAGTTGCAACTTTAGAAGAAATTGATACTGTAGTAACGTCAGTAGTAGGTATGATAGGGTTAAAACCTACAATGGCAGCAATAGAAGCAAAAAAAGATATAGCTTTAGCTAATAAGGAAACATTAGTTGTTGCTGGAGAACTTGTTATGAATAAGGCAAAGGAAAATAACGTAAAGATATTACCTGTAGATTCAGAACATAGTGCTATATTCCAAAGTTTAAGTGGATATAAAAATAAAGATATAAATAAGATATTACTAACAGCATCTGGAGGTCCATTTAGAGGAAAGACTATTGAGGATTTAAAAGATGTAACAGTTAAAGAAGCGCTTAAACATCCAAAGTGGAACATGGGACAAAAAATTTCTATAGATTCAGCTACATTAATGAATAAAGGATTAGAAGTTATAGAGGCTCATTTCTTATTTGATTGTGACTATGATAATATTGAAGTTATTGTTCATCCACAAAGTATAATTCATTCTATGGTTGAATATAAGGATGCTAGTGTTATTGCACAGTTAGGATCACCAGATATGAGATTACCTATTCAATATGCATTAAACTATCCGGAAAGAAAAGAAATGATAGCAAAGCCAGTTAACTTTTATGAGTTAGGTGCATTAACTTTTGAAAAGCCAGATTTAGAAACATTTAAGTGTTTAAGATTTGCATATGAAGCAGGTAAAATTGGAGGGTTAGCACCTACAATATTAAATGGTGCTAATGAAGAGGCTGTAGCTTTATTATTAAAGGAAAAAATAAAATTCTTGCAAATTGCAGAAATAATAGAAGAATGTATGAGTGTATTTAAAGAAAATTATTATGATGAATTAACTCTAGATAATATTATAGAGCTAGATAAAAAGGTTAGAGAGTATATAAGAATGAAATGGGAGTTAGGAGTGAAGTAAGTGTATATTATAATGGCTATATTAGGTTTTAGTTTATTAATAATTGTTCACGAGTTAGGACATTTTATTATGGCTAAGGCTAATGGAATAAAAGTAGAAGAGTTTTCAATCGGTATGGGACCAGAGATTTTTTCTAAAAAAGGGAAGGAAACTCAATATTCGTTAAGATTATTTCCTATTGGGGGATATGTAAAAATGCTTGGTGAAGAAGAAGCTAGTGATGATGAGAGAAGTTTTTCTAGCAAATCACCATTAAGAAGAATTAGTGTTATAATAGCCGGTGTAACTATGAATGTTATATTTGCAATTATTGCATTTGCAATTATAATAAGTAATAGAGGGTATACAGAGCCAGTAATAAGTAGATTACTTGATAACTCTGCAGCTATAGAAGCTGGATTAGAGGTTGGAGATAGAATATTAAGTATAGATGGATCAAAGGTATTTACTACTACTGATATTTCAATGGGAATTCAAATGGCAAAAGGTGATTCAGTAGATTTAGTGGTAAATAGAAATGGAAATAAAGAAAATATTACTGTTACCCCAAGATTAGTGGAAGAAGATGGGAGTCAAATATATCAAATAGGAATGGCTTATACACCTGTTGAGAATCCTACAATAATTCAGTCAATTAAAGAGTCATTTAATGAAGCTATTTCATTAGTAACTCAAACTTATAAAAGTTTAGCAATGATGGTTACAGGGAAAGTAAACTTTAAGACAGATGTTGGTGGACCAGTTACAATAATAAAAATGTCAACAGAAGTTGCTAAAAATGGTTTATTATCATTAACATATTTCCTAGGGTTCCTTAGCATTAACTTAGCAGTAATGAATTTATTACCTTTCCCAGCCTTAGATGGAGGATGGACAGTTATTTTATTAATTGAACTTATAACTAGAAGAAAAGTTCCAGATAAAATAGTTGGAGCAGTAAATTATGTAGGATTTATAGTGCTAATAGGATTTATGATAGTAGTAACGTTAAAAGATATATTATTCCCTATTAGTTTATAGGAGTGGAAAAATGGAAAGAAAACTTACTAGAAAAGTTAAGGTTGGATCAGTTTATGTTGGTGGGGATTCACCAGTTTCAATTCAATCTATGACTAATACAGATACAAGAGATGTAGAAGCAACATTAAATCAAATAAGACAATTACATGTTGCAGGATGCGAAATAATAAGATGTGCTGTACCAGATATGGAAGCGGCAGAAGCAATTAAAGATATTTGCGCAGGTTCTCCAATGCCTGTAGTTGCAGACATTCACTTTGATTATAGATTAGCATTAAAGTGTGTGGAAAATGGAATTAGTGCAATTAGAATTAATCCAGGTAATATTGGAAATGTAGAGAGAGTAAAAGCTGTTACAGAAGCTTGTAAGGCTAAGAATATTCCAATAAGAATAGGTGTTAATTCTGGTTCTTTAGAAAAAGATATATTAGAGAGAGATGGAAAACCAACTGCCAAAGGTCTTGTTGAATCAGCATTAAGACATGTTAAAATATTAGAGGAGTTAGATTTTCATGATATAGTAGTTTCAATTAAATCTTCTGATGTTCCAATGATGATAGAGGCTTATAGATTAATGAGTAGTAAATGTAATTATCCTCTTCATTTAGGAGTTACTGAATCAGGTACTGTCTTTAGGGGAACTATAAAGTCTACACTTGGAATAGGAACTTTATTAGCAGAAGGAATTGGAGATACTATAAGAGTATCATTAACTAGTGATCCAATAGAAGAGATTAAAGTGGCAAAAGAAATGTTAATTGCATTAGGTTTAAGAAAGCAAGGAATGACATTTGTATCTTGCCCAACTTGTGGAAGAACTCAAATTAATCTTATAAAGATTGCTGAAGAGGTTGAAAAGAGACTTGAGAACTGTGATAAAAATATTAAAGTTGCAGTAATGGGCTGTGTTGTAAATGGTCCTGGAGAAGCAAGAGAAGCAGATATTGGTATTGCAGGTGGAAAAGGTGAAGGATTAATCTTCAAAAAGGGTGAAATAATAAGAAAAGTTAAAGAAGAAGATCTTATAGAAGAGTTAATGAAGGAAATAGAAAACTTGTAAAAAATGTAAGCACCTCCGGGGAGCATCCATTATATGGATAATATCCGGAGGTGTTTTTATAATTTTTCAAAAATATGTTGACTTTATTCGACAAATAAGTATATAATGACTTCAAGAAAACTAGTCCTTTAAATTTAATCCAGAGAGATTAAAAAGGTCGGATATTGTACGACAGATGAAGTTTTAGATATTATAATAATATAATTTTATAAAAATATAGTTTTATTATAATATCTAATTTTAAGTAGTAACGACCTTTCTATATTATGGAAAGGTCGTTTTTTTATAACTTAGGCACTGGTTTTTAAATTTTATATTTAAGGAGATTTAAAAATGGAAGCAAAATTAAATATGGACACAAAGATTAGTAAAGAAGATCATGATTACGCATTAACTCATGTACATAGTAAGGATAAAAAGGGATTCTTCTCAATGTTCGTGGTTATGCTTGGATTTACATTCTTCTCAGCTAGTATGTTAACAGGGGGAAATTTAGGGACAGGCCTATCGTTAAAAGAGTTTTTTATAGCAGTATTTTTAGGAAATTTAATTTTAGCTTGTTACACAGGATTACTAGCATATATAGGAGCAGATACAGGGCTTTCTATGCATTTACTTGCTAGGTATTCATTTGGTGAAAAGGGATCTTATCTTGCGTCATTTGTAACTAGTATTACACAAATAGGATGGTTTGGTGTTGGGATAGCTATGTTTGCAATACCAGTAGCAAATAGATTTAATATAAATTTATATGTATTAGTAGCTATAACAGGATTATTAATGACAGCAACAGCTTATTTTGGAATGAAGTCTTTAACAATATTAAGTGCAATAGCAGTACCGGCAATAGCAATTTTAGGGAGTACATCAGCAATAATGGCAACTAACTCTGTAGGTGGAGTACAAGGTTTAATGAATATAGAGCCAACTACTAAAATGACATTAGTAACAGCAGTAACTTTATGTGTTGGTTCATTTATAAGTGGAGGAACAGCAACTCCAGATTTTGCTAGATTCTCAAAAGATAAAAAAGTGGCAGTAGGGACAACAGTAGTAGCTTTCTTTATAGGAAATTCTTTAATGTTCTTATTTGGAGCAGTTGGGGCAATGGTTACAGGAAATTCCGATATAGCAGATGTAATGTTCTCACAAGGGTTAGTAATACCAGCAATATTAGTTTTAGGATTAAATATCTGGACAACTAATGATAATGCAATTTATACATCAGGACTTGGATTGTCAAACATAACTAAGCTACCTAAAAAGCAAATGGTAATCATAGGCGGACTTATAGGAACAGTAGGAGCAATATGGTTAAACAATAACTTTACAGCATTCTTAACTTTCTTGAACTCAATGTTACCTCCAGTTGGTGGAATAATAATAGCAGATTACTTCTTTATAAAGAAGAGAAAATATGATAATATTGAAAATGCGAAATTTAAGAAAGTAAATTGGGTAGCAATAATAGCTTTCCTAATAGGATTTATTGTTGCGAATGTTGTAACAGTTGGAGTTATAGCTGTAAATGCAATATTAACAACAATGGTAGTTTATGTAATAGGAACAAAAATAACTGATAAATAAGGTGATGATAATATGTTAATTAAAAATATAAGACTTTTAGATAGAGAAGGATTATTTGACATAAGAATAGTAGATGGAAAATTTGCTGAAATGGCAGAAGGTTTAGAAGTAGTAAATAATGAAGAAGTTATAGAAGGAAATGGAGCTTTAGCTTCTGCTCCTTTTATAGAACCACATATACATTTAGATACTACTTTAACTGCAGGTGAACCTGAGTGGAATAAAAGCGGAACTCTTTTTGAAGGAATAGAAAGATGGTCTCAAAGAAAAGAATTCTTAACTAAGGAAGATGTTAAAACTAGAGCTAAAAAAGCAATAGAATGGCAAGTAGCTAATGGAATTCAATTTATAAGAACACATGTAGATGTTACTGATGAAAGTTTAGTTGCATTAAAAGCAATGGTGGAAGTAAGAGAAGAAGTTAAGGATTATGTTACATTACAAATTGTAGCTTTCCCACAAGAAGGAATACTTTCTTATCCTAATGGATTAGAATTAATAGAAGAAGCTATAAAGTTAGGAGCAGATGTAATAGGGGCTATACCTCACTTTGAGTTTACAAGAGAGTATGGAGTAGAGTCTATTAATAAAATATTTGAATTAGCTAAAAAGTACGATGTATTAGTAGATGTTCATTGTGATGAAATAGATGATGAACAATCAAGATTCTTAGAAGTAGTAGCTACAAGAGCCTTAGAAACTGGACTTAAGAATAAGGTAACAGCTAGTCATACTACAGCAATGGGATCATATAATGATGCATATACATATAAGTTATTTAGATTATTAAAGATGTCAGGAATAAACTTTGTTTCAAATCCTTTAGTTAATACTCATCTGCAAGGAAGATTTGATACATATCCTAAGAGAAGAGGTATTACAAGAGTTAAGGAGCTAAATGAAGCTGGAATTAATGTTTCATTTGGACATGATGATATATTTGACCCATGGTATCCAATGGGAACAGGAAATATGCTTGAAGTGGTTCATTTTGGATTACATGTATGTCAAATGATGGGCTATAATGATATAAATGAATCATTAAAGTTTATATCAACTAACAGTGCGAGAACTTTAAATATTGAAGATGAATATGGAATAGAAATAGGAAAACCAGGTAATTTAATATTATTAAATGCTGAAAGTGGTTATGATGCAGTTAGAAGAAGAGCTGAAGTTTTATATTCAATAAGAGAAGGAAAGGTTATAGCTAAAACTATTCCAAGTAAGTCATTTATAAGTGTAAATGAAGAAAAAGAAGTAACATTTAAAAGATAGTAGAGATAAAATAGACGAATTATTTTAATTCGTCTATTTTATTTTTTTATATTTAAATTTAATGATACTATTTTATATAATATTTTAATTTATTCAACATATATTGTTAGTAAACTAAAATATTTATAAAATGGAGTGATGATTTAAATGGATGATAATGCCCTGATATTGATTGTTGTTATTGCTATTCTTATTATCATGTCAGCTTATTTTTCAGCTACTGAAACAGCTTTTTCTAGCTTAAATAAAATAAAATTAAAGAACTTAGCTGTAAATGGAAGTAAGAAAGCAGAAAATACATTAAAGCTTGCTAAAAAGTTTGATAGTATTCTTTCAACTATATTAATAGGAAATAATATAGTGAATATAGCATCAGCATCAATAGCTACTATAGTCTTTACTAAATATTATGGAGATGCAGGTGTAACAATATCAACAATCGTTATGACTATAGTTGTATTAATATTTGGGGAAATATCTCCTAAAAGTTTATCAAAGGAGAGTCCTGAAAAATTTGCAATGTCTTCTACGCCAATATTAAGAGTATTATTGGTTCTGTTTACTCCACTTAATTTTCTGTTTGGATTATGGAAGAAGACAATTTCTAATATAATAAAAGTTGAAGAAATCCCAATAGAAGTAGAAGAGGAGTTATTAACTATTGTAGAAGAAGCTGAAATAAAAGGTGGAATTGATGAACATGAAAGTAAGTTAATACGTTCGGCCATAGAATTTAATGATTTAGATGCAGATCAAATATTAACTTCAAGAGTTGATTTAATTTCAATAGCTAAAGAAGCTACAATGGAAGAGGTAAGAAAAGTATTTAAGGAAAATAAATTTTCAAGAATTCCTGTTTATGAAAATAATATAGATAATATAATTGGAGTAATCCATGAAAAAGATTTTTATGATGCATTAGATGAAAAGAAATCTACTATTGATAGTATTATAAAACCAATAGTATATGTAACTTCAAATACTAAGATATCAGAACTTTTAAAGAAGTTTCAATATCTAAAAAATCATATGGCTGTAGTTATAGATGAATTTGGTGGAACTATGGGAATTATAACACTAGAGGATGTATTAGAAGAGCTAGTAGGAGAAATATGGGATGAACATGATGAGATTGTAGAGTATTTTAAAAAAATAGATGAAGATAAATATTCGGTTGTATGTAGTGTTTCTCTAGCTGATTTTTTTGATGAATTTAATATGAAGGAAGAAATAGATGACTTTGAAGTACAAACTGTTAATGGATGGGTTATAAAAGAATTTGGATATTTACCTAAAGTTGGTGAAAGCTTTGTATATAAGAATATGAGTATATCTATTTCTAAAATAGAAGAGAGAAGGATAAAAGAAATAATAGTAGAGATAAATACAAATCAACAGGATAATTAAGATTTATAATACAATTGAGAATTTTATCTCAATTGTATTTTTGTTATTATAATATCTTTTTATTAATATTAAAATTTTTCATATATTAATTATAGTTACATATTACTAAGTTTTGATGTATTATAGAAAAGAAATAAAAAGATATAATACTTATTATAGTGATTGGAGAAAAAAATGAAAGTAAATATGTTTATACCAAAATATATGTTAACTTTTAAATGTATTGGTTCAGCTTGTGCAGATACATGTTGTGCAGGATGGGATATAAATATAGATGAAGATACATATAAAAAATATACTAACTGTACTGGAGAGCTTAAAGAACTAGTACAAGGTAAAATTAGAGAAAATAAAAATAGTGATGATTATTTAAATAAAGGTTTTATGATTTTAAAAGAACATAATAAATGTCCGTTTTTAAATGATAATTTACTTTGTGATATTCATGGCAGAATTGGAGAAGAAAATTTATGTATAACATGCAAAAGGTTTCCTAGAATATATAATATTGTAGATGATGTGTATGAAAAATCAGCATTAGCATCTTGTCCAGAAGTATGTACTAAAGCATTTTTAAATAAAGATAAAATGGAGTTTGTTGAGAATGAAGAAGAAATAGATGAAAGTGCTATTGAAATAAGAAGAATAATTGACACTGAAGTTTTTGAAGGAAGTGATAGCTTACTTCAATATTTTTGGGATATAAGAGTAAACTCTATAAATATAATGCAAAATAGAGATTTTTCTATTGAAGAAAGATTAGGAATATTGAAATCTTTCTATAATAAAATTGAGGAATATTATAATGAAGAGGATTTTGAAGGAATAGAGAATCTTTTAGAAGTATATGCTGAAGGAAATATTGATTTTTATTCTTTAAAAGCTTTAGATTTAAACAAAAGTAATGAATTTTATTTAAGTCTTTTAGATGAAGAATTAATAAAAAATATAAGAAGTGTTAGATTAAAGGAATGTGTTGAAGAATATAAAAAGGGAATTTTAAAAGAAAACGATATTGTAAACTACATAAATAATGAAAAAACTATATTAAAGTCAATAGAGAAATATTCTTATATTTTAGAAAATTATTTAGTCAATCAAATATTTAAAGATTTAATTCCATTTAATAAAGGAGAAAATTTAAATTTAAGTATAAATATATTAATTAATAGCTATAAAATAATAAAAACTTATATAATTGGAATAGCTTTAAATAATAAAGAAATAAACGAAGATTTAATTTTAAGAGTTATACAAAGCTTAAGTAAAGATATAGAGCATAATAAGGTGTTTAAAAATTTATTAGAATCAGAAATATAAATAGTGAAATGTGTTACTAAGGAATTTATTTAATTCTTTAGTAACACATTTTTTGTATTATAATATTTAGTGTATGAGATTGTATTAAAAAGGTATATGAGAATAGAAAAGGGGTAGGTATAAATGAAGTATGATTGTGGATTTACTAAGGAAAATAAATGGTTTAGATATCGTGCAGCAGCAATTATTATAGAAAAAGGTCATGTTCTTTTTGCTGGAAATGAAAGAGAAAACTATTATTATTCTATTGGAGGTGGAGTTCATATTGGAGAATCTGCAGAAGAAGCTGTAAAGCGTGAAGTTTTAGAAGAAACCGGTATTGAATATGAAGTTGATAGATTAGCCTTTATACATGAAAATTTCTTTGCTGGAGATGGTACTTTAGAAGGTAAGGAATGTCACGAGATAGCTTTTTATTTCTTAATGAAGCCTAGAGGAACACAAGAGTTAAATAGTAATAGTTATACTCAAGGTGTTAAGGAAAATATGTACTGGTTACCTATAGATAAATTAAATCAGTATAGAGCATATCCAACATTTTTTGAAGAAAAATTAAAAAATATAAAAAATGAAATTGAGCATATTATTACTTATGAATAGTAAATTTTAATAGGGCCTATTATTTAAAGAGGGGTATTATATGAAAATAGATGATAAAATTGAGACTAAAAGATTAATATTAAGAGAATTTAGTCATGCAGATTTTGAAGATGTACATGGCTATGCAAGTAACTTAGAAAATATAAAATATATGATATGGGGACCTAATAGTGAAGAAGATACTATTGAATTTTTAGATGATTGTATATCTAATATAGATAAAAATCCACGTACACAATATGATTTTGCTATTACCTTAAAGGAAAATGGAAAAGTTATAGGAGGATGTGGTGTTTACTTAAATGATGGATTATATGAGGGAATGTTAGGTTGGGTACTTCATAAAAATTATTGGAAACAGGGATATATGACAGAAGCAGGAAAGGAATTAGTTAGATTTGCATTTGAAGATTTAAAATTACACAGATTATATGCAACTTGTGATGCTGAAAATTATGGTTCATATCGTGTGATGGAGAATTTAGGAATGAGGAGAGAAGGGCATATTATAAAGAATAGAAAGTTTACAGGGTTTAAAGAGGAGTGGCATGATGAGCTATTTTATGGAATACTATATGAGGAATGGATTAAGATAAAGCAAGCGCATAAAGAAAAATAAAATTAATGAAAAGTGTACTAATTAGTATAAATTTGAAAATAGTGTAGATAGAAATAATAAACAATAATAAACTAGGTATAGGAATAAATTTCTTATACCTTAAATTATTTTAGAATAGAAATAACTTATAAGGAGTGATGTTTTATGATGAAAAATAGAAACTTGAAAATGGATATAGTAGTAAATGGTGAGGTAGGTATTAAATAACCTTACAAGCTATGTAATGAAAAAATAATACCTCCTCACTAAAAGTTTATCTTAGAAAGTAAATTTAAAGTGAATTTTGGAGGAATAAAATTGAATAAAACAAATTTATATAACATGGGATTAAATGAAAGATTTAAAAATGAGGCAACTATGTATGAAGATAATCTATATTTAGCTAGAGTGTCTGTTCAGCATAAAGATATGTATAAGATTATTACTGAAGAGGGAGAAGTAATAGCGGAAGTATCAGGTAAGTTTAGAAAAGAAGCTATTGGAACTGAAAGTTTTCCAGCAGTTGGTGATTGGGTTATGGTAGATAGACTAAATGATTTAAATGGAAATGCAATAATTCATCATGTGTTAAGAAGAAAAAGTGCTTTTGAAAGAAAGGTTGCTGGAAATAGAAGAGATATTCAAGTAGTAGCTGCTAATGTAGATATTGTATTTTTATGTATGGCGCTAAATAATGACTTTAATATTCGTAGGTTAGAAAGATATATTTCCGTTGCATTTGATAGTATGGCTACTCCAGTAATAGTATTAACAAAAGCTGATCTTTGTGATAATGTTTTAGAAAAGCAATTAGAAGTGGAGGCTGTGTCTATTGGTATAGATGTTATAGTAACTAGCTCAATGAGTGGTCAGGGATACGATGCTATAAGAAATTATATAGGAAATAATAAGACAGTAGCATTTATAGGTTCATCAGGTGTAGGAAAATCTACTCTCATTAATAAGCTTATGGGAGAAGAAATTCTTCTTACTAATGGGTTAAGAAATGATGATAAGGGAAGACATACTACAACTCACAGGGAATTGTTAGCATTGCCTCAAGGGGGAGTAGTTATAGATACGCCAGGTATGAGGGAATTACAACTTGTTACTGGAGATATGAATAAATCTTTTGCAGATATAGAAGAACTTGCTTCAATGTGTAAATTTTCAGATTGCAAACATCAAAGTGAGCCAGGATGTGCAGTTAAAAAGGCAATAGAAGAAGGCATATTAGAAGAAGGTAGATTAGAAAGTTATAGAAAAATTCAAAAGGAATTAAAATATGCAGAATTAAATTCTAAGAGACTAGAAAAAGAAAAGATAAATGATATGTTTTCTGGTGTTGGTGGAATAAAAAATGCTAGAAACTTTATAAAATCAAAGAATAAGAGAAAAGGTTATAAGTAGAATTATTTATAAAAATAGGAATAGTATTAGGGAATAATACTATTCCTTTTGTAATTTAAGATAATTATAAAATAACATTGACATAAATATTTACAATAACTATTTAAAATGGCAAAATGATATTAGAAAATAAATAGAAAGATTAGGAAAATAAATGAATGTGGCAATAGTAGTATTAGTATTAATAAGTATATTAATATTAATAAAATCATATGAGGCAAAAGTAAAAGGATATGTTGGGGAAAAGCTTGTATCTAAGAAATTAAGTAAATTAAATAAGAAAAAATATAAAGTAATAAATAATGTACTTTTAAAAACAGCAAAGGGAACTGCACAAATAGATCATATAGTAATATCACAATATGGAATATTTGTTATTGAAACAAAAAATTATAAGGGAATAATTACTGGAAATGAATATGATGATAACTGGAATCAAATACTATTTAATAATAAAGAAGTACTAAGAAATCCAATAAAACAAAACAATGGACATATTAAGGCATTAAAAGATGTTATACCAACATTAAGATATAAGAAAATAAACTCTATAATTTTATTTACTAAAAGATCAAAACTAAAAGTTAATACTGAAACTACAGTTACATATTATAATAAGGTAAATAAAGTAATTAGAAGAAGTAGAAAAAAGGAGTTTACAAAGGAAGAAGTTGATTATATCTATAAAAAAATTAATGAACTTAATATGGATTCCCTTAAGCAAAGAGTAGTTCATGTAAAGAATGTAAAAAGAAATATTAAAGAAGCTGAAAAGAAATTAAGAAAAAATAAATGTCCAAGATGTGGAGGAAAGCTAAAAAAGAAAAAAGGGAAATATGGAAAGTTTAAGAGGTGTAAAAACTATCCAGAATGTACTTTTAAAATTAATATTTAGTATAAAAGATAGGAAAGTGGTGATAGTAATGGTTGATTTATGTTTATTAGGTTGTGGAGGTGGAATGCCAATGCCTTTTAGAAATCTATCTTCTAGCCTTTTAAATTTTAAAGGAAGAAAAATTCTTATAGATTGTGGAGAAGGTACTCAAGTTTCTATGAGAATGATAGGATGGGGCTTTAAATCAATTGATGTAATTTGTATAACTCATTGTCATGGCGATCATATTGTTGGACTTCCAGGACTTTTATCTACTATAGGTAATAGTGGTAGAGTAGAGCCCTTAACAATAATAGGACCAGAAGGAATAACAGAAGTAGTAAATGGACTTAGAGTTATTGCGCAATATTTGCCTTATGAAGTTAATATAATTGAAAATCCTAAAGAAGTTAATTTAAATATAAGTAAAGAAAATTTAGAAGTAGTAAATGAAAATGGACAAATAAGATTAAGTACTTTAGAAGTAGATCATTCATCTCCATGCTTAGGATACAGCTTTTATTTTAAACGTGATAGAAAGTTTTCATTAGAAAAAGCTGAAGAAAATAAAGTTCCTAAGATTTTATGGAATAAGCTGCAAAAAGGGCATGAAGAGGTTATTATATATGAAGGTAAAGAATATAAAAAAGAAATGGTTCTTGGAGATGAGCGAAAAGGAATAAAATTAAGTTTAATTACAGATAGTAGGCCACAAGAACAAATGATTAATTTTATAAAAGAAAGTGATTTATTTATTTGTGAAGGTACATATGGAAGTAATGATGACTTAGAAAAAGCTATTAAAAATAAGCATATGACATTTGCTGAAGCTGCAAATCTTGCTAGTGATAGTAATTGTAAAGAGCTCTTATTAACTCATTTTACTCCAGCTATGTTAGAACCAAAGTTATATGAAGATAATGCAAGAAATATTTTTGAAAATACAACAATAGGTGAAGATAGATTAGTAAAGAGTCTTAGTTTTTCTTAGTAAGGAGAGCTAAGACTCTTTATTAAATAACAGGCTAATCTAAGGCTTCTAATATTTCATTGTGTAAATGTAATAATATGGCATCGGAATTTTTAGACCATTGCTCAATAGTATTTATATTATCATAAATATATTTATAAATGTATTCAACAACATCATTAACTTCTTCAATGGCATATTCATATACTATATTTATTTTATCAATTGAAACTAAAGTTTTAGCAATTTGAGATTTAATAGCATCATCAATTATTAAGAAGTCATTGCTAAATCTAGATATTAAAATATCCTTTTGTCTATTTATATATTTAGATTCTGTATAACTAACTTTAAGATAAGATAAAAACTTTTCAAAATCGCCTACATTATCTAAAGGTTCTAATGTGAATAAAATTCTAAAGAATAAGTTCCAATTAAATTCACTATTAATTACACTTTCAAAATACTCACCAATAATTTTTTTGAAAGAATCATCATATACTACATTTCTTTCAAAGTTTAAATAAGAATTAAAGTCTAATTTTTCATCAGAAACTAAGTTTAATCTATTTAAAGCATTTATTAAAACTTTAGTATAATCTGAATCATTTGAAATATCATTTTTAAAGAACACATATTCAACTATAGTTTCACAAGAATCCTTAAAATTAATATTCATATGGATTGATTCTTTCATTTTTACAGAGAACATATCATATATAAATTTTGATACTATTTCTTGAAGATGTCTTTTATTTGAAGCACTAGTCTTAGATTTTTTTGACTCTACATGTTTTAAAACAGTTAATAGTTGATTATCTATCATGGTTAAATTATTTTTTATAGAATTCATTATATCTTTTAAAAATTTATCTTCAATAACATAATTAGAGTTTTTATATATTATTTGATGTTCAATTTCACTCCAAAACATATTTGTAAGAGATTTAATTTGTAATTCAAAAGGAATTATTAAATTTTCATAAGTAAACTTACCATCAATCCTATAAATAGTGAATCCATTTTTTTGTTTTTGTGGCTGTTTACCAGAAAGTTTAAGAAATATATTGTTATTACTATCGCTAAAGAAAAAATCATCATCTGCTTTTTTATTAAAATACTTTTTTAAAAAACGATAAATCTTTTTTTCATCATCTCCAAATCTACATTCAATTCTTATACCAATAAGATCACTTAACTTATATATTAGTTCATTGGCATTAGGATAACGTTTATAATAATGATTTCTAAGTATTTTTTCACGTAAACTTTCTACAGATTTAACTCTGCAACTAATATTTGAAAACTCACAATAACTTTCATTCAAAATAGTAAAAAATGATTTTTCTAAATTCATAGAAGCTTTAATTAAAGCCTCATTATTATTTTCTAATTCATTTAAGGCTATTTCTAAATAGTCAAATTCTTTAATATTCAAAGCTACACCTCTGTTTATATATTAATAT
Organism: uncultured Clostridium sp.; assembly: GCA_900543325.1. GTDB lineage: Bacteria > Bacillota > Clostridia > Clostridiales > Clostridiaceae > Clostridium. The sequence continues at coordinate 19,283 of UQQU01000005.1, forward strand.
CATTATCATTATACAAATTTAAAATCAATATAGCTAGTTTTAATATTAGAGTAAAATATTATGAAGAAATAATAATTGTAACTGTTTATAAAAAAGATAAAAATTATATTGTTATAGAGGAGAAATGGACTAATAGTTGCAATGAGTTAATAGAAGATTTAAATTCTAATTGTTAAACTATAATTAAGTACAGTTTTTATATTAAAATGAAATTTATAGTAGTTATTTAAGAAAAAATTTTTTATGCTATAATTATATAGTTAAAAATTTTAAGAAGATGGGGGTATAAGAGTGAGTGACGATATTATAAAGAAGCTAACCCTTGAGATAAACAAACATGAAACCTTAGAAGATAAAGATATTAAAATTATAAAGTTCCAACTTTTAAGAAAAAGTATGATTTTAAAAGTTGTTTTAAGAGGAAAAGAAAAGTTAGCCCATGAAGAAGAAGAGCTAATAAAAAAGATTATTTGTAAAACTCTAATGGTAAGAATTACTGTTGAAATAGTTTTTTATAGAGATGCTTCAGATATTACATTAGAAGAAGTAATTCAAAATCATTGGATTGAATGTATTTCTGATACTATAAAGAAAACACCTTTATGTAAGACATTATTATTAAACTGTAGAAAAGAAGTAAATGAAAATAAAGTAATATTATTTAATGGATATGATAAATTAACAGAGCATTTAAAGAGTAAAAATGGAGAAAAGAATTTAGAGGATACTGTTAAAGCAATGTTTGGCATATCTTGTAGATTTGAAATAAAGTATGATCCTGCTATGGAAGTAGTAATAGATTATGCAGCAAGAGAAAAAGAAGAAAAAGAGCTATTGAACAAAGCTATGCAGGCTAGAGTTCAAGAGATGAGTAAAGCCTCAAGTACTGCAAGTAAGCCAGTAGAGAAAAAGCCAGTTGAAAAGAAACAATATGAAAAGAAAGAAAATAGTTATAAGAGAGAACCAAAGGCTGAAAATGCTATATATGGTAGAAATATTTCTATTGAGGCTACTCCAATAAATGAAATAAATGAAAGATCAGGATATGTAGCAGTTTTAGGAGATGTATTTAAAGTAGAAACTATGGAAACTAAAACTGGTAAGATAATATTAACATTCTATATAACTGATTATACTAGTTCTATAACAGTTAAATGCTTCTTAAAACCACAGGAAAAAGATGAAGTTCTTGATAATGTTAAAAAGGGTCTTTACTGTAAGGTTAGAGGTGAAGCTGTATATGATACTTATCAAAGAGAAGTAGTTATAATGGGTAGAGATATCTTGAAGATGAAAAAGATGGAGAAAATGGATGGGGCTGAAGAAAAAAGAGTTGAGCTTCACTGTCATACTACAATGAGCGCAATGGATGGTGTTACACCAGTTTCAAAAATTGTAGAACGAGCAGCAAAATGGGGTCATCCTGCCATAGCTATTACAGATCATGGTGGTGTTCAAGCATTCCCAGATGCACAAATTGCAGCTAAAAAGAATAAAATAAAGGTTATTTATGGAGTAGAAGGATATTTAGTAGACGATGGTGTACCATTAGCTTTAAATGAAAAAGGTCAAAACTTAGATGACACTTATGTTGTATTTGACTTAGAAACAACAGGATTTTCTTCTAAAAATGATAAAATAATTGAAATAGGAGCTGTCAAAATTCAAAATGGAGTTATTATAGATAACTTTAGTGAATTTGTTAATCCAAGAAGACCAATACCTTATAATATAACAGAGCTTACAGGAATAAGTGATGATATGGTAAGTGATGCACAGGCAATAGAAGAGGTATTACCAAGATTTATAGAGTTTATAGGGGATTCTGTTGTTGTAGCACATAATGCAAGTTTTGACTGTAGTTTTATATCTAAGAATTGTAATGATTTGGGATTAGTATTTGAACCAACTATAGTAGATACAGTTCCATTATGTAGATTCTTATATCCTGAACTAAAATCTGTAAAGTTAAATATTGTTGCCAAACATTTAGGTGTTAAGCTAGAAAGTCATCATAGGGCTGTAGATGATGCCAAAGCAACAGCAGATATTTTAGTAGAGTGTATTAAAAAGATTAAAGAAGAGTTAGAAGTAAAAACTTTAGAAGAATTAAATAAAGTTTTCTTAGAAAAAGTTGATATTAAAAAGTTACCTACTTATCACATAATAATTTTAGCTAAAACTCAAGCTGGAATTAGAAATTTATATAAACTTGTATCAGAAGCTCATATAGATAATTTCTTTAGAAGACCAAGAACTAAAAAATCAAGGCTAATGGAAATGAGAGAAGGACTTATAATTGGAGGTGCTTGTGAAGCTGGAGAAATTTATAGATCTGTAGTTGGTGGCAAAAGTGATGAAGAAATAAAAGAAATTATGAGTTTTTACGATTATGTAGAAATTCAACCTATTGGAAACAATGCTTATATGATTGAAAAAGGTTCAGTTAAAGATGAAGATGAGCTTAGAGATATTAATAGAAAGATTTATGATTTAGCAAAAGAAATTAATAAACCTACTGTAGCAACATGTGATGTTCATTTTCTAGACCCTCACGATGAGGCATTTAGAAGAATAATTATGGCAGGTCAAGGATTTGGAGATGCTGATAATCAAGCACCCCTTTATTTAAGAACTACAGAGGAGATGTTAAAGGAGTTTTCCTATTTAGGAGCTGAGATTGCTAATGAAGTAGTTATTAAAAATCCACAAGCAATAGCAAATTCTGTAGAAGAAAACTTAAAACCTATTCCTGATGAAACTTATCCACCTAAAATTGAAGGTGCAGATGATGATATTAGAAATATGACAATGAATAAGGTTCACTCTATATATGGTGATCCACTTCCAGAAGTAGTACAAAAAAGATTAGATAAAGAATTAAATTCTATTATAAATAACGGATATGCTGTACTTTATCTAATTGCACAAAAGCTAGTTGCAAAATCTTATTCTGATGGATATTTAGTAGGTTCAAGAGGATCTGTTGGTTCATCTTTCGTTGCAACCATGTCAGATATAACAGAGGTTAATGGATTGCCACCACATTATGTATGTCCTAAGTGTAAGAAATCACATTTCTTCTTAGATGGTTCTGTAAGTTCAGGAGCTGACTTAGAAGATAAGGATTGTCCAGATTGTGGTGTACCTTATATAAAAGATGGTCACGATATTCCTTTCGAAACTTTCTTAGGATTTGAAGGAGATAAGGAACCAGATATAGACTTAAATTTCTCTGGTGATAACCAAGCTGACATTCATAAATATACAGAAGTATTATTCGGAAAGGGATACGTATTTAAAGCTGGAACAATAGGTACAGTTGCAGAAAAAACAGCTTATGGATTTGTTAAGAAATACTTAGACCAAAAAGGGATAATTGCATCCCAAGCAGAAATTGAAAGATTAACTATTGGATGTACAGGTATTAAAAGAACAACAGGACAGCATCCTGGTGGAATCATGGTTGTGCCTAATTATACAGATGTTTATAATTTTACCCCAATTCAAAGACCAGCAGATGATGCTACATCAGATGTAACAACTACACATTTTGATTATCATTCTATTTCAGGAAGACTCTTAAAGCTTGATATACTGGGTCACGACGATCCGACAGTACTTAGAATGCTTCAAGATATAACAGGTTTAGATCCAAAAACTATACCTCTTAATGATAAAAAAGTACTGTCTTTATTTACATCACCTGAAGCTTTAGGTGTTACAAAAGAAGAACTTGAATGTGAAGTTGGTTCTTATGGTTTACCAGAGTTTGGAACAAAATTCGTTCGTCAAATGCTTGTAGATACACAACCACAAACATTCTCAGACTTAGTTAGAATATCTGGACTTTCTCATGGTACTGACGTTTGGCTTAATAATGCTCAATACTTCATTAAAGAAGGATACACTACACTTAGAGATTGTATTGCAACAAGAGACGATATCATGGTTTATCTTATGTATAAAGGTGTTGAACCTAAAACTGCATTTACCATAATGGAAAGTGTAAGAAAAGGGAAGGGCTTAACAGAAGATTTTGAGAAAACCATGAAGGAAAATAATGTTGAAGACTGGTATATAGAAAGTTGTAAAAGGATCAAGTACATGTTCCCTAAAGGTCATGCCGTTGCCTATGTTATGATGGCTGTTAGAGTTGCTTATTATAAGGTATATTATCCACTTGCATATTATGCAACTTATTTTACAGTAAGAGGTGCAGATGATTTTGATGCAGATTTAATATGTAAGGGAGAAACTGCAGTTCATGCAAAACTTCAAGAGTTATATGCACTTGGTAATCAAGCAACTGTAAAAGATAAGGGATTAATAACTGTTTTAGAGCTTTCTTTTGAAATGTATAAAAGAGGATTTAAAATGCTTAAGGTAGATTTATATAAATCAGATGCAACTAAATTCTTGATAGTAGATAATGCATTAAGACCACCACTAAGCTCATTGCAAGGGGTTGGAGTAAACGCAGCTAAATCAATTGCAGAAGCAAGAAAAGATGGTGAGTTTATTTCAAAGGAAGATTTAAGATTAAGATCAAAGGTATCTAAAACTGTAATTGAAACTTTAAGTAATCATGGCTGTTTAGAAGGTATGTCTGAAACAAATCAATTATCATTATTTTAAAATACTTAAAAGGACTAATCGTTAGTGGTTAGTCTTTTTTGTTTAATATAGTGTATAATTAGAATGATGGTGAAATTTAGGAGGATTTTAATGGATTTAACAGTAATAATAAATAAAGTAATATCTCTATTTTTAATAATGATTATAGGTGTATATGGGAACAAAAGAAAAATAATAACGCCAACGATAAATAAAGGGTTAACAAATATATTATTAGAAATTACCCTACCTTGCCTAGTAGTTTCATCATTTATATTTGATATGGATGATGAGTTAAAGAATAATATTATAAAATGTTTTATTTATAGTCCAATAGTTTTTATAATTACCATATTGATATCTTATATTGCACTTTTCCCAATAAAGTCAGATAAAAAAATAATAATGCAGTTTGCAAATGTTTTTTCAAATTGTGGTTTTATAGGATTTCCAATAATTTATAGCATATTTGAAGGAGAGGGAGTTATATATGCTTCTATTTTTAATATGTTTTTTACAATAGCGTTATGGACTTATGGTATTATATTGTTTAATGGAAATATAGATAAAAAAGATTTTAAAAAGGTTTTTTTAAATCCATCTATTATAGCAGTTATAATTGGATTAATAATAATGATTTTTAATATTAGTATTCCAGAAGTATTATATTCTACTTTAGACTTAGTAGGTGGGGTAACATCTCCTTTGTCAATGATAATAATAGGGGTAATATTAGGAAGTAGTAATATATTAAATTACTTGAAAGATTATACTATATATTATAGTAGTATTTTAAAGTTAATAGTATTACCATTTATTTTGATTATTATTTCAAAAATTATAAATGATAATTCTATAGTAACTAAAACGCTAATAATTATTACAGCAATGCCAGCGGCTGCAATGACATCAATTTTAGCAGAAAAGTTTGATAAAGAAAAAGAATATTCTGCTGTTATTATTTTTATTACAACTCTATTTTCTTTAATAACCTTTCCACTTTTACTTAAATTTATATTATAGAAAATTTAATATAATAAATAGAATAAACATACGAACAATTATTATATGAATAACATAAGATATATCTAAGTAAGTATTAAAGGAGATTAAGGTGAGCTATAATTCGATTTATGATATTGTTGGATTTAATAATGAAGTAAATAGACTTGAAACTCAAGCTAAATTAGGTTGGAAAAAAGAGTTTAGAACATTAAAGTGGCTAGGACTTAAAGATGGAATGAGGATATTAGATGTTGGTTCAGGTACAGGAGTATATACTGAATTATTATTAGAAAATTTGCCACATAGCTCAGTAACTGCTTTAGAAGTTGATAGGAAATTATTTAATATGTCTAAAGAACGTTTAAGTGAATATGAGGGAGATAGACTTAATTTTAAGTTTGGGTCTATAAAAAATAGTGGTCTTAAAGAAAATAGTTATGATTTTGTAGTTTGTAGATTTGTATTTCAACATTTAGAAAGTCCTATTGAAGCAATACGGGAGATATATAGATTATTGAAACCTGGTGGAATAGTTGCAATTATTGATTCAGATAGAGGAATGTACGGAGTAAGTGATCCAGATATGTTATTTAAAAGTGGAAGGGGATTTATTAGTCAGATAGAAAAAAGGGCAGGTTGGAATAGGGAAATTGGACGTAAACTTGTTAAAATACTAAAATATACAGGATTTGAAAAATTAGATTTTGAAGCAGTAACTATTCATAGTGACCTAGTTGGCATAAGAAATATTCTTGGAAATAATAAAGTACCACCAGAGATAATTAGAATGATTAGTAGAAGTAATCCTAGGTTAGCTAAAATTATGAGGATTTGTAGCGATAGTTCTGAGAGAGAAAAATGTACAATAATATTTTTGAACTTAATAGCAAAAGGGCAGAAACCTATTAATTAACATAGAAAATAAAAAGGGCCATAAAGGCCCTTTTTATTTAGTTTTCCCACCATTTGATTGGCACTCTTTTTTGTGGAGATGTAATGTTAATCTTATTAATATTCTTAATATTCTCTGTATATAAGTTTAAAGAACTACAAGATAAAGTAATAAACATTAATGGAATAATAAATAAAGTTTTTTTCATTTTTATTACCTCCAATAAAATAGCAATATTATGAATATTAATAATATTCCACATAATAAAATAATTATTTATAGTTATTAATTATTAAGTTCTAAAGTCAAATTTAGTTGAACATTTTTTACAAGTAACAACTATTTTGCCTTTACCTCTTGGAAGTCTAAGTTTCTGCTTGCAATTAGGACATTTAGTAATTTTATATTTACGATGTTGATTATATTTAAATTTAATGTTTTCAAATATATAAGATAAATTATTTAAATCATATATAGGCAAATCATAAGGGATAGATTTGTCAAATTTCTTTAAAAATTTATTTGCATATGTATAGAAAACATTATATTCATTTTTTCTTTTATATATTTTTTTTGAAAATGCTCTATATATGGCATAAATTAAAATAAGTGTACCTAAAATTCTAGTGTAATCAAAAATATTAAGTATACAAGAGATTAGAACTAATATTATTGATAATAAGTCAAATCCATAGGTACCTTTTAAAAAGTTCATTTAATCACCCCTAAGTAAAAAATATTAAATATTTAGTTTTTAGAATAATTATAATATAAATTAAAAGGTTGTACAATTTATTTTATATTAATAAGTAATGAATAAAAAGTAAATAATAGTATACAATATTAATGTAATCATCTAGCTACTAAGTAGCTAGAAGTGATTATGGGACGTTGCAATAAAAAATGCAACGTCTTTTATTTTTGGTGAGTATAATAATAAATTTCTAATAAAAAAGTTTAATTGAAAAGTTACAGTTTAAAAACAAGAATATAAATATTAATTGAAATAAAAAAATAATTGGGAATCCTAACGTAAATTTTAAGTGTTTTGTTTTATGTCTAAAAGTATACATTCCAAGTATTCCACCAATACTACCACCCATAAGAGCTAGTGAGAAAAGTGTTTTTTCACTTATTCTCCAATGATTTAATTTTGCTTTGCGTTTATCTAATCCCATAAGAATAAAAAGCAGTAAATTGGTAAAGAATACATAAATAAATATAAATTTCATAAAACCTCCTAAATAAAAAAACACTGAATTATATTTTTATCAGTGTTTTTATAAAAAAATTATTTTTCTTCACCTTTAATTAATCTAACTATATTACTTTTATGTCTCCAAAATACTAAAAGACAAGCAAAAAGTGTAGCATAAACATAATATTTATCGTAACCTAATAAAAGAGTTGATAAAAATAATGTAGTAGCAGCCACTAAAGAACGAATTGAAACAATTTTTGTTACTAACTTTAAACCAAAGAAAATTACAGCTGTAATTAAAAATGGTATAGGAACAACTATCATAAAAGCAGCTGCAGAAGTAGCAACACCTTTACCACCCTTAAACTTTAAAAATATAGTGTAATTATGTCCTAATATTGCAGCAATAGCTACTAATGATAAACTTAAACTTTCGTTGGTTTTTAGTATATCATTCCAAATTAAGATACGTGTTAGTAGTACCGGAATAATTGCTTTTAGCATATCACAAATTGCTGTTATCTTTGAAAGATTTTCACCAGCAACTCTTCTAACATTTGTAGCACCAATATTTCCACTTCCATATTCCCTTACATCTTTATTAAGTTTCTTTTTTACTAAAATATATCCGCTAGGGATTGAACCCATGAGATATGAAAAAATAATTAATAATGGTAACATATATACCTCCTTATATATCTTTACATAAATATAATATTTAAGAATGTTAGATTATGCAAGAAATATTTATAAATAAAAGTTAATAGGAAACATAATATTAATAACAATAATATGGATAATATCATACAATATAACATTAAGAAGTGTGAGGTAAATATTGGATGAATAATTTGGACGAGCTAGCTATTATAACTTTTATTACTTGTGATGCTATATTGGAAAACTTTTATGAAATTAAAAATTTCTATAGATATTATTATAAAAATATAAAAAACAAGTTAAAAAGGTAATTAATAGATTATTCACATGAGCATCTATGAGAAAAAATATAAAAAATAACTATAGAAATAAAATGATAAACATAAAAAAAATAAAATTAGGAAAGTATAAATAATATAGAATTTTTATAACGGATAATCTAAAATTCAACTTAAATATTAAAAATTAATCCTAGGAATAGATTTAAGTAGTAAATTTTCTTTTAATAATAATTAAAAGAATAAAATGGATAATATTCTAAAAACAAGATAAATAGACATATAAATGAAATAAAAATTCTAAAAAGTGGATAAATTTAATGTTTTTAATGGAAAATTTAAAATACAAAAAGGGGAAGGGCGGAAAATTATTGACAAATACAAATAAATTGTCGTATTCTGTAATAGCGCGAAAATCTAGAGGTTTTTGTATTTAATAGTAGACGTATTAAAAAAAGCATGAGGTGAATTATCAATGGGAATAAGACTAGACAAACTAGTTGTAAAATTTGGAGACTTTAAGGCGCTTAATGAAGTTACATTACAAATTCCAAAAGGAAAGTTAGTTTCATTATTAGGACCTTCAGGATCAGGAAAATCAACAACGTTATTTACTATTTCAGGAATTCATAAGCCACATAGTGGAAAGATTTATTTTGGAGATAGAGATGTAACTGGATTAGAGCCAGAAGAGTTAGGAATAGGATTAGTATTCCAAAACTATGCATTATATCCACATATGACTGTAAAAGAAAATATATTATTTCCTTTAAAAAATCTAAAGTGGGATAAAGCTGAAGCAGAAAAGAGAGCTATAGAGGTTGCTAAAATTGTAAAAATTGAAAGTCAATTAGATAAAAAGCCATCTCAATTATCAGGAGGACAACAACAAAGGGTAGCTATCGCAAGAGCATTAGCAAAGAAACCTGATATTCTACTTCTTGATGAACCTTTATCAAACTTAGATACAAAGTTAAGAGTTGAAACAAGACAAGAAATTAGAAGAATTCAAAAGGAAACAGGGGTTACAGCTATATTCGTAACACATGACCAAGAAGAGGCTATGTCTATTTCAGATGAAATTGTATTAATGAAAGATGGTGCAATTCAACAAGTTTCATCACCTAGCGATATATATATGAATCCAGTAAATAAATTTGTTGCATCTTTTATAGGAAGCCCAGAAATGAACTTTATCGATTTAGAATGTAAAGAAGGAATTTCTAGTGTTGATTCATTAACAATAGAAAATTTACCTAAAGATAAGTCGAAAGTTATTTTAGGAGTAAGAGCAGAAGATTTTGAAGTAGCAGATAAGGGATTAAAAACTAAAGTTGTTACAGTAGAAATATTAGGTAGAGAAAGACTGTTAACATTAGACCATAACGGTGCTATATACAAAATGTTAGTTGACAAAGAGTTCTTTATTGACGAAGGTGCTGAACTAATAATTAGACCAAAGACAGGTAAGAGTTATGTGTTTGATGCTGAAAGTGAGGAGTTCATAACAAAATGCTAAAGAATAAAAATAAATTTAAAGGATATATATATTTACTACCTGCACTTATAATACTTGCTGTGTTTGTATTTTATCCAATAATTAATACAATAATTTTTAGTTTCGATGAAACTAAAGCTAGTGGATTTGTTTTTGGCTTTGGATCATATAAATATCTTTTCCAAGATAAAAGATTTATACAATCTTTAATTAATACTGTAATTTATGCTGCTATAGTTCCAGCTTTATCAGTATTTATTTCTTTATTAATAGCTAATGCTTTAGCTAATATAAAAAATGAAAAAGTAAGAGGAATATTCCAAAGTATTTACTTTTTACCTTATGTAACTTCATTAGTTGCTATAGGTATAGTATGGTCATGGTTATTTAATTCTGAATATGGAATTATTAACTTCTTATTAGAGAAGATAGGAATAAATCCGATAAATTGGCTTAATGATCCTAAATATGCAATGATAGCATTAATAATATTTGCGGTGTGGAAAAGTCTGGCTTTCAATACTTTGATATTAACTACAGGTATTGCATCAATAAATCCACAGTATTATCAAGCTGCAAAAATCGACCAAGCGACAAGTGGAACTATATTTAGAAAGATAACTGTAAAATTAGTTTCTCCTATGATTGCTTATACATATGTTATTAGTTTAATAGCTTCTTTTAAAGTTTACACGGAAGTTTATGTTCTATTTGGAGGACGTACATTAGATGGTGCAGTTTCAACTGTTGTTAGATATATAATTGATAGATTCTATGGGGATCAAGATTTCCCATTGGCATTTGCTGCTTCAGTTGTTCTATTAATTATAATATTAACTGTTACTTTAGTACAAAAAACAGTTGCTCGTAATAAGATTCATTACTAAGAGGTGTAAATATGAAAAATAAAAATAATTTTAAAGCATTCATTAAATACTTCTTATTAGTTGTCTTTGCTATTGTAACGCTATTCCCATTTTATTGGATGATAGCATCTTCTTTAAAGTCAAGTTTTGAAGTTATTCAAACACCACCAACAATGGTTCCAGAGAAATTTATGTGGAGTAACTTTAGTACTGCATTAGCAATGGCTCCTTTTGGAAGATATTTTATAAATACAATAATAGTTACAGCTTTAAGTATTGTTAGTACAGTTGTAATTTCAATATTATCAGCATTTGCTTTTTCTCATCTTGAATTTAAGGGAAGAGATTTAATATTTGCTATTTTCTTAGCATCAATGATGATACCAGGAGAAGTATTAATAGTAACTAATTTTAAAACAATTTCTGCATTAAATTTAATTGATAGCTATTCAGCATTATTTGTACCATATATGGCAAATGTATTGTATATTTATATGCTTAGAGAATTCTTCTTAAAGATTCCAAAACAATTATATTATGCAGCAAAAATTGATGGTGCAAGTGATTGGAAATTCTTGTGGAAAATAGTTGTGCCTATGGCAAAACCATCAATTATTACAATTTGTATATTAGTAGGAATAAATTCATGGAATGCATTCTTATGGCCATTACTTGTTACAAACAGTGATAATATGAGATTGCTTGCAAATGGATTAACTGCTTTCCAATCAGATGTGGGAAACAGATATGAATTATTAATGGCTGCTTCTACAATAATCACAATGCCAATAGTTGTAGTTTATATGTTCTTACATAAGAAGATCATGAATGGTATATCTATTGGGGGAATAAAAGGATAATATAAATAATTAGATATGTAGGAAAAGTTTGAATTAGAAGTTAAAATATTAATGATTTAATTATTTATATGAAAGTTATTATAAATGCTTTAATTATGTATATATGAGAATTTAATACTTTACCTTTTAATCATCTTTTCTTAAATATATATATAAATTAGGTTTTAGAGGTGAAACAAATGAAAAGAAGATTATTAGCATCTTTAATGACTGCAGTAGTTGCAGTTACAGCATTAACAGGCTGTTCAAAAAGTAATTCTTCAAACGAGAATATCGTTACAGAATTAAAAGAACCAGTTACAATTGAAATGTGGCATTATATGACTGGAAAACAAGCAGAAGTGTTACAAAGTATAGTTGATGACTTTAATAGTTCAAATACTCAAGGAATAACAGTTAAAGCTTCAGCACAAGGTAGTATTACTGACTTAAATAAAAAGGTTATAGCTGCGTCTCAATCAAATACTTTACCAGCTATAGTTAATATTTATCCTGATGCAGCTACAGGTCTTATTAATGATAATAAGGTTGCAGATTTAACACCATATGTTAATGATGAAACAGTAGGAATGAAAGATGACCTTAAAAATGATTTCATTCCAGATTTTATTAATGAATTATCACAATGGGGAGAAAATAAAATATACGGACTTCCATTAACTAAATCTACAGAAGTTTTATATGTAAATAAAAACTTATTAGAGCAATTAGGATATACTGTTGATGATTTAAAAGATTTAACTTTTGAAAAATTAGCAGAAATATCAGAAAAATGTCAATCAGAATTAGGAATACCTGGATTTGGATTCGATTCAAGTTCAAATGCATTTATTTCTAGCTTAAAAGAAGATGGAAAAGATTTTGTTCAATTAGATGGAAAAATTAATGTTGTTAATGATTGGTCTAAAGAATTTATGCAATTCTTTAGAAAAGAAACTCAAAGTGGTGCATTTAGAGTGCCTGGTGAAGATAAATTCTTATCAGGACCATTCTCAAATCAAAAGCTTTTAGCTTACCAAGGTTCTTCAGCTGGATTCGCGCACATAAATACTAATGGTGCTTTTGAAGTAGCTGTAGTAGAAGTTCCTCATTTTGAAGGAAAAGATAAAGCAGTTATTCAACAAGGTGCTTCTTTATTTGTAACTAAAGATGTTTCTCCAGAATCTCAATATGCTGCATATGAATTCATTAAATTTGTAACTAACACTGAAAATACAGCTAAGTTTGCAACATCTACTGGATATTTACCAGTTAGAAAATCAGCTCAAGATTCTACTGTAGTTCAAGAAGTATTAGCTGACACTAACTCTTTATACGGAAAGATTTATGATGTAGCTAAAGAATCATTAAATTTTGCTTACTTTACTCCTGCAATAAATAATGCTCAATCAGCAAGAACAGTTGCAGAAGAAAAGTATGCAGCTTATGTTACTGGAACTTCAGATGATGTTGACGATATGTTACAAGAAATGAACTCACAAGTTGAAACTTCAATAAGCCGTCAATAATACATAAAAATGTATAACTTTATTTATGCCCTGCTTAGCATAGCTAAGTGGGGGATTTTTTTATTAAATATTTAAATTTAAAGTTTTATCTTTAGGAGGTATTAAAAATGAAGGAAGAATTAATGAAAAGTATAATAAATAAAATTGAAGAGTATAATACTATAGCAATATATCGTCATGTTTTTCCAGATCCAGATTCTTATAGTTCACAAACAGCTTTAAAAAGTATAATAGAAAATACATATCCAAACAAGAAAGTAGTATTATTAGGAGAACACTCAAAAAATTTAGAGTATATAAATACTATGGATGAAGAAATTGAATTAAATAAAGATTCATTAGCTATTATTGTAGATGTTGCTAATAAAGAAAGAGTTGATAACCAGTCATTTAATAATTGTGGGTATATAATAAAAATTGATCATCATAAGCCTTTTGATGCTCCATTTGAAAATTTAACATGGGTAGATACTAATTATTCTTCTTGTAGTGAAATGATTTTAGATTTATATTTAGCTAATGAAGATAAGTTAAAAATAGATAAAAAAGGAAGACGTGCTTTATTTACAGGTATAGTTGGAGATACAGGAAGATTTTTATATATAGATAATCCAACTAACTTATTTGACAAGTTATCTAAGATTACTTTTGATTTAGAAACAAAAGAAATTTATGCAAATATGTATAAAAGAGAAGAGGCGGAATTAAAATTCTTAGGATATATTTATAGTAACTATATAACTACTGAAAACGGAATGGCTTACTTAAAGGTAAAAAATGAAGTAGCTAAAAAATATGGTTTAGAACCAATAAAGGCTGCTAGAATGGTAAATGCGCTTCAAGATACTGTGGGAATAAATAATTGGAATTTCTTTGTAGAAAAAGAAGATGGTTCAATTTTCTGTGAGTTTAGATCCAATGGTCCTAGAGTTAATGATATTGCATCTAGCTTTGGTGGAGGAGGTCATATGTTAGCAGCTGGCGCATCACTTGAAAGTTGGCAAAAAGTTGATGAAATAATAGAAGCACTTGATAATAATTCTAAAAAATATAAAAAGGAAAATAAATAAAATGTAAAAAAAGATACCTAAAAGTTAACTTTTTGTGAAAGTTGTCTTTAGGTATCTTTTTATAGATAAAAATATATTTTAATTTAGTAAAAATATGATATAATTAATTTATATTACTAATTAAGTGATATTTTAAAATAAATGTATAAGGATGTATTAATTAAAGGTTTTAAGGAGGACAAAAAAATATGGCAAGATTTACATTACCAAGAGATATTTATCATGGTGAAGGGTCTTTAGAAGTATTAAAGACTTTAAAAGGAAAAAGAGCGGTAGTAGTCGTTGGTGGCGGATCAATGAAGAAATTTGGTTTCTTAGATAAGGTAGAAAGTTATTTAAAAGAAGCTGGAATAGAAGTTAAGTTAATAGAGGGAGTAGAACCAGACCCATCCGTTGAAACAGTTATGAGTGGAGCAGCTGTCATGAGGGAGTTTGAACCAGATTGGATAGTAGCTATGGGAGGAGGTTCGCCAATAGATGCAGCTAAAGCAATGTGGATTTTCTATGAGTATCCTGATTTTACTTTTGAACAAGCTGTTGTACCTTTTGGTTTACCTGAATTAAGAAAAAAAGCTAAGTTTATTGCAATACCATCAACTTCAGGAACAGCTACAGAAGTAACTGCTTTCTCTGTAATTACTGATTATAAAGCTAAGATTAAATATCCTTTAGCTGACTTTAATTTAACTCCAGATATTGCAATAGTTGATCCTGAGCTTGCACAAACAATGCCTGCTAAGCTTGTTGCACATACTGGAATGGATGCATTAACACATGCAATAGAGGCATATACAGCTTCATTAAGATCAAATTTTTCAGATCCATTAGCTTTAAAAGCTATTCAAATGGTTGACGAATATTTAGTTAAGTCTTTTAAAGAAGATGTAGAAGCTAGAAATTTAATGCATGAAGCACAATGTTTAGCTGGGATGGCATTTAGTAATGCATTATTAGGAATAGTACACTCAATGGCTCACAAAGTTGGGGCTGTATTCCATATTCCACATGGATGTGCCAATGCAATATTTTTACCGTATGTAATTCAATATAATAGAACAGAATGTGAAAATAGATATGCTGATATAGCAAGAAGCTTAAAATTAGAAGGAAATACAGATTCAGAGTTAACAGATTCATTAATAGAAAAAATAAATGAATTTAATGTAGCTTTAAATATTCCAGCGTCAATGAAAGAATATGGAGTAACTGAAGAAGATTTCTTAGCTAATGTTAAACATGTAGCTCATAATGCTGTTTTAGATGCATGTACTGGATCTAATCCAAGAGCGATTGATGATGAGACTATGGAAAAACTTCTTTCATGTGCATTCTATGGAAATAAAGTAAACTTTTAATGAAATGTAAAAGTGAATAAGTAAAAGTGAAGAGTGAATAGTTAATGAATAAATTCAGTCATACTGAATTTAGAAAGAATATAATTTTAGAAACTGCGAAAGCAGTTTCGACATTAACTTTTCACTCTTCACTCTTACCTAATTTAGTTAACAAAAATGGCATTAAAAGTGTATTCTTAAACTTATAAAGAATATTCTAAATTTAAAATTTAGTTATAAAATATATAACATAAGAAAATTTTGGGGGTTATTAAGGTGTATAAGATAACAAGTAAAAGATTATTAACAGAAAACATATATTTAATGGATATTGAGGCTCCAAGGGTAGCTAAATCAGCTCAACCTGGTCAATTCATTATTATAAAGAATGACGAGAAAGGTGAAAGAATACCTTTAACTATTGCAGATTATGATAGAGATAATGGAACTGTTACAATAGTTTTTCAAACAGTTGGATATTCTACAAAAGAGCTAGCTAAATTTGAAGTAGGTGATTATGTACAGGACTTTGTTGGACCGTTAGGTCAACCAAGTGAATTTGTACATGAGGATTTAAGTGAACTTAGAAATAAGAAAATTTTATTTGTAGCTGGAGGGGTAGGTGCTGCGCCAGTTTATCCACAAGTAAAATGGTTCTATGATAATAATATTGATGTTGATGTTATTATTGGGGCAAGAAATAAAGAGTTAGTAATATTAGAAGATGAAATGAGAAAAGTAGCTAAAAATTTATATATATCTACTGATGATGGTTCTTATGGATTTAATGGTAGAGTTACAGATTGTTTATTGGATTTAGTAAATAATCAAGGAAAGAAATATGATCATGCAGTTGTTATAGGACCAATGATAATGATGAAATTTATGTCAATGCTTACTAAAGAGCTTAAGATAAAAACTACTGTAAGTTTAAATCCGATTATGGTTGATGGTACAGGTATGTGTGGTGCTTGTAGAGTTACAGTAGGAGATCAAGTTAAATTTGCATGTGTTGATGGTCCAGAATTTGATGGACACCTTGTAAATTTCGATGAAAGCATGAGAAGACAAGCTCTTTATAAAAGTGAAGAGGGAAGAGCTATGCTTAAATTAGAAGAAGGCGACACACATCATAGAGAAGGTTGCGGATGCGGAGGACATAAATAATGAATAAAGTAGTAGATAGAATGAAAAGAATACCTGTAAGAGAACAAGAAGCTAGTGTAAGAGCTAAAAACTTTGATGAAGTTTGCTTAGGATATGATGAGGAAAGAGCTTTAGATGAGGCAAGTAGATGTTTAGGATGTAAAAATCCAAAGTGTGTAAGTGGGTGCCCAGTATCAATAGATATACCAGGATTTATATCTCATGTTAAAGAGGGAGACTTTGAAGGTGCAGCAAAAGAAATTGCAAAGTATAGTGCATTACCAGCTGTTTGTGGTAGGGTATGTCCTCAAGAATCTCAATGTGAAGGAAAGTGTGTATTAGGAATAAAGGGTGAACCAGTTGCTATTGGTAAATTAGAAAAATTTACAGCAGATTGGGCTAGAAATCATAATGTAGACCTTTCTAATAAAGAAGAATCAAAAGGTAAAAAAATAGCTGTAATAGGTTCAGGACCAGCAGGACTTACTTGTGCAGGAGATTTAGCTAAGAGGGGTTATGATGTTACTATATTTGAAGCTTTACATGAGGCAGGTGGAGTTTTAGTTTATGGTATACCTGAATTTAGATTACCAAAAGAAGAGGTAGTAAAAGCTGAAATTGAAAATATTAAAAAGCTTGGTGTTAAAATTGAAACTAATGTAGTTGTCGGAAGAACAGTTACAATAGATTCATTAATTGAAGATGAAGGCTTTGATGCTATATTTATAGGATCAGGAGCAGGATTACCGAAATTTATGGGAATACCAGGTGAAAATTCAAATGGAGTATTCTCAGCAAATGAATTTTTAACAAGAGTAAACTTAATGAAAGCATTTAAAGATGAATACCATACACCGGTTAAGGTTGGAAAGAAGGTAGCTGTAGTTGGTGGAGGAAATGTTGCAATGGATGCAGCTAGAACAGCATTAAGACTTGGTGCAGAAACTCATATTGTCTATAGAAGAAGTGAATCAGAATTACCAGCAAGACTTGAGGAAGTTCATCATGCAAAAGAAGAAGGTGTAATATTTGATGTATTAACTAATCCTACAGAAATTTTAACAGATGAAAATGGAAATGTTACAGGAATGAAGTGTGTTAAAATGGAACTTGGAGAGCCTGATGCTTCTGGAAGAAGAAGACCTGTTGTTAAAGAAAATTCAGAGTTTGTTATGGAGATAGATACTGTTATAATGTCTCTTGGAACATCTCCAAATCCATTAATTTCATCAACTACTAAAGGATTAGAAATTAATAAGTGGAAATGCATAGTTGCTGATGAAGAAACAGGCCTTACAACAAAAGAAGGTGTTTATGCTGGAGGAGATGCAGTTACAGGGGCTGCAACTGTTATTTTAGCAATGGGAGCAGGAAAAAAGGCAGCTGTTGCAATAGATGAATATTTAAGTAATAAATAAATAGAATTAATTGACTTTTTATCAATAAATGAATAAAATTATTTTATAACTCCAAAGTTATGTTCTTTCTTTGGGGTTTTTCTTTATAATACAATGAAACTCCTTGGCCTAAAGGTCGAATGAGAATTATGACGGTAGGTGTAATTATGAAATTAACAAAAAATCAAAATAGATTTATAAATAATAAAAATATGGGCTTTTCATTGATGAAAGGAAAATCATTAACAGGAAAGACAGTAGCAGCTTTGTATAGAGTTATAAACTTAGAAAACAATTATTGTATATATAATGAAGATAAAATTTTATATTTATCTTCAAATAGTGAAAAGTTAGAAAATAGTGAAAATTTATATAAAGAAAAAAGTAAAGTAAGTGAATTTTATTCATTATTTACTAAGGATAAAGCAAGAGTTGAATTTAATTTAATAAATGTATTAATAAAGGATTTTTCTGAAAGATACATAAAAGAAAATAAACTAAATTTAAAATCTATTTCTTTTGAGGAAGCATATAAGTTTATAAAAACAGAAGAGTTTTATAATAAATTATTATTTTTTAGAAAAAAATCTAAAGCTATTAATAAAATTAAAACAGAAGACTTATATGATGAAATTATGTGGATAAAAGCATGTAATTTTACAAGAGAAGAGTATAATGAAGTTGAAAGAAAAGGTAGAAGATATAGATTAGTAAGAAATTCATATAGTAGAGATTCTATATATACTCTTATGGAATTATATACTTCTATATTAAGAAATAATGGATATTATGATTCTTATGATGAAGTATCATTTGCAGTAAAATATGGACAAAACTATAAAGAAAAGTACACCCACATAATTTTAGATGAGGTAGAAGTATTAACTAAAGGTGAAATTGAATTTGTAAAAAGTATATATTCTAATAATGCATATTCATCATTTGTTTTTATTTTAAACAATGAGTTTTATAATAATAAAATGTGTTGGTTAATAAAAGGTAGAAGATTGAAAACTCTTGGAGCTGACTTTAAAGGAAGAAGTTTTTCTTTTAAGAAAGAATTTAAAGAAGAGAAAATTAAAGAAAAAAACTATATGGAAAAATTCCAATATGTTAATTTAAAATATAAAAATATTGTTGAATTTAATATGGATAGTTCTTCTTCTAAAAAAGAAATTTACTTAGAGGATAATACTACATTCAATGAAGAGGAATTAGTTGAAGTTGATGTATATAGTAATATAGCAGCTGGTAATCCTATTGAAATTAATGATGAAGTAGAAGAAAAATTTAATTTGCCTAAAAGCTGGTTAGAACGAGGAAAAGACACTTTCATACTACATGTTAAAGGTGATAGTATGATTGAAAAGAATATAAATGATGGGGATTTAGTTGTTATTAAGAAACAAAATACTGCATTAAATAATGATATTGTTGCTGCAAGTTTAGATGGAGAAGCAACGTTAAAAACTTTAAAATTAAATGGTAAGGAGCCTATGTTAGTTCCAGCCAATCCTAAATATAGTGAAATATATTTAGAAGGAAAGGAAGTAAGTATATTAGGTGTAGCTATTGGGGTAATAAAAAATAAATTTAATTAGTTATTAAGATAAGGGGGCTAAAAAATGATTTCTAGTAAAATGAGAACTATGGTTTTAAATAGTTCTACTATTAGAGCAATGTTTGAAGAAGGAAAGAGATTATCAAGTATATATGGGGAAGAAAATATTTTTGATTTTAGTATAGGTAATCCCAATGTAGAACCACCAGAAGAGATTAAAGATATAATAAATAAAATTATTAATGAGGAAAAACCTAATTTTCTTCATGGATATATGAATAATTCAGGATATGAAGATGTTAGAGAAGCTATAGCTAATCATTTAGGACAAGAATATAATCTTCAATTGAAATGTGAAAATATAGTTATGACTTGTGGTGCTGCTGGAGGGTTAAATGTAATTTTAAAAAGCATTTTAGATCCAGAAGATGAAGTTATTATTTTTGCACCTTTCTTTGGAGAGTATGTTAATTATGTTAAGAATTTTGATGGTGTAGTAACTGTTATATCAGCAGACACAAATAGTTTTCAATTAAACTTGGAAGAATTAAAAAAGAAAATATCAAATAAAACAAAAGCTGTAATTATTAACTCCCCTAATAATCCAAGTGGAGTTATATATAGTGAAGACACAATAAAAGAATTGTCTGCTATATTAAGAGAGAAAGAATTAGAATTTAGCAAAGATATTTATCTAATATCAGATGAACCATATAGAGAAATTATATATGATAATACTAAAGTACCTTGTATATTAAATTATTACAATAATTCATTTATAGGATATTCATATAGTAAGTCATTATCACTACCAGGTGAAAGAATAGGTTATATTGTAGTTAATCCTAAGATGAATACTTTTGAAGATGTAACAGCGGCTTTAAATATAGCAAATAGGATTCTAGGATTCGTTAATGCACCTTCACTTTTCCAAAGAGTAATAAAAGAAAGTTTAAAATTAGAAGTGGATGTTAACATTTATAAGAAAAATAGAGATTTATTATATAATCATTTAATTTCTATAGGTTTTGAATGTCTAAAACCAGATGGAGCATTTTATCTTTTTCCAAAATCACCAATAGAAGATGATGTTAAGTTTTGTGAGGATGCTAAAAAGTTTAATATATTAGCAGTGCCAGGAAAAACTTTTGGATGCCCAGGGTATTTTAGATTATCTTATTGTATATCTTATGATAAGATTGAAAAATCACTAAAAGCTTTTGATGAGCTTATAAAGTTATATAAATAATATAACTAAAAAGTCTTATATTGAATAAAAAAATACAAATTAGGGCAAGTTTTAAATGGGGAACTTAAATGTTGCTATAGCCCCTTGTATTTATTAGTAAAGTATGCTAAGATGTATTAAGAAGTAATTTACTAATAGCTAGAAAATGAAGAGTGGGGCGTGTTCCCGCTCTTTCTATTTGAACGCAACTACTTTTTAGTTGCGTTTTTACATATCTATTTTTTAAATTACCTAAAAAACTGAATATTGCAAAGGAGGATAATTATGAAGAATGATGCCTTAGTGACTCAAATTTATGAAATGGTCAAACCTATAGCAGACGAACTTAACTATGAAATATATCATGTTGAATATGTTAAGGAAAATGGAGAATATTATTTAAGAATATATATAGAAAAAGAAGGCGGTATCACTTTAAGTGATTGTGAAGCTCTTTCAAGAAGAGTAAGTGACCTTATGGATGAAAAAGATCCTATACCAGAAGCTTACTTCCTAGAAGTGTCATCACCAGGTTTAAATAGAACATTATTTACTGAAGCTCATTATAAGAGATTTGTAGGTAGAGAAGTAATGGTTAAGCTTGCAAAAGCTATCGATGGAAAGAAAAGTGTTAAAGGTATTTTAAAAGAAGTTAATGAAGAAAATATAATAATTGAAGCAGACACTTTAATAAGCATACCAAAAGAAAAAATTAAAAGTGCAAATATTGAAGGGGAAATATAGTAAGGAGGGTATTTAAGATGAACCAAGAGTTTATAGGTGCTCTTAAAGAAATAGTAAAAGATAAAGGTATTAGTGAAGATTTATTATTTACAACAATTGAGGATGCATTAGTTGCAGCATATAAGAAAAATTATGCTGGTCCAACATCTTCAGCACAAAATGTAAAAGTAACAATTGATAGAGAAAGTGGAGAAATACATGTTTATTCTCAAAAGATTGTTGTTGAAGAAGTTTTTGATAATGTTACTGAAATAGGATTAGAAGAAGCTCAAGAAATAAAACCTACATATGATTTAGATGATGTAGTAGATTTTGAAGTTACTCCAAAGAATTTTGGAAGAGTTGCAGCACAGCTTGCAAAGGGAGTAGTAACTCAAAGAATAAGAGAAGCTGAAAGAAGTATCATATATAATGAATATAAAGAAAAAGAATATGATATTATAACTGGAACAGTTTTAAGAGAAGATAAAGGAAATGTTTTTGTTAATATTGGAAAGCTTGAAACAGCAATTGGACCAAATGAACAAATTCCAAGAGAAAAGTATAAATTTAATGAAAAAATTAAATTATATGTTGTAGAAGTAAAAAATACTTCTAAAGGTGCTCAAATAATAGTATCTAGAACACATCCAGGATTAGTAAAAAGATTATTTGAATTAGAAGTTCCAGAAATATATGAAGGTGTTGTTGAAATAAAGAGCATCTCAAGAGAAGCGGGATCAAGAAGTAAAATTGCAGTAGTATCTCATGATGAAAATGTTGATCCTATGGGAGCGTGTGTTGGACCTAAGGGTGCAAGAGTTCAAAATATAGTAAACGAACTTAAAGGTGAAAAGATTGATATAATTAAATGGAGCAAAAACCCAGAAGAATTTATAGCAAGTTCTTTAAGCCCTGCAAAAGTATTAAGTGTAACAGTTGATGAAGATTCAAAATCAGCTAAGGTTGTTGTTGATGATAATCAATTATCACTTGCAATTGGTAAAGAAGGTCAAAATGTAAGATTAGCTGCTAAGCTAACTAATTGGAAAATTGATATAAAGAGTAAGTCACAAGCTGAAGCTATAGAGGAATAAGGGGGATTTTTTTATGAAAGTAAAGAAAATACCTTTAAGAATGTGCACAGGTTGTATGGAAATGAAGCCTAAGAAGGAGCTTATTAGAGTTGTAAAAAGCCAAGAAGGCGAAGTTTCTGTTGACTTAACAGGAAAAAAAGCAGGAAGAGGCGCTTATATTTGTAAAAGTATTGAGTGCTTAGAGAAAGCATTTAAAGCAAAAAGATTAAGTAGAAACCTTGATGTTGCAATAGATGAAGAAATATACAACAGATTAAGGGAAGAGATAGTTAATGAATAAGTTTTTTAATTTTTTAGGTCTTGCTAAAAGATCAGGGAATTTAATAGAAGGGTATAGTAAATGTGATGAACAACGTAACAGACGTAGTTTTTATCTTGTAATACTAAGTGATGATGCTTCTAATAGTACAAAAAAGAAGTTCAGAAATCACTGTGCTGAAAAAGGAATTCCTCTTATAGAAGGCTTTTCGAAAGAACAACTAGGCAACCCAATTGGAAGAGAGGAACTAAAAGTTTTAGCTGTAGTAGATAAAAACATGGCTGAAAAGTTAATATCCTTGTACCAAAATGAAGAAGGAAGAAATTAACCGGGGGTGATTTTATTGTCAAAGATTAGAGTATATGAATTGGCAAAAGAGCTTAACGTTAGCTCAAAAGATTTAATAAATTTATTAATGGAAGAATTTGGTGTTGAAGTTAAAAATCATATGAGTGTAATAGAAGATGAAGATGCAACACTAATAAAAGAATTATTAGGTGACACTAGTGATAGTGAAGGAAAGAAAAGTTTAGTTGATGAATATGAAGAAGAACTTGCTGAGTCACTTAATAAAGGTGTAAGAAAAAAGAAAAAGACTAAAAAAGAGTTAGAGCAAGAAGAAGTTGAAAGAAATGCTGAAGCTGCATGTGGAGTAATTGAAATTGGTGAAACAATAACAGTTAAAGAATTATGTGAAAAGCTTGGTAAGCCAACAAATGATGTTATTAAGAATTTAATATTCTTAGGTGTAATGGCTGGTGTTAACCAAGAAATAGACTTCTCTACTGCTGAAAAACTTTGTGAAAAATACGAAGTTTTAGTTGAAAAGAAAGAAGAAGGAACAGAATTAGAAGCATTTGAAGAAGAAACTGATGTTGTTGAAGAGAACTTAGTTAAGAGACCTCCAATAGTAACAATTATGGGGCATGTTGACCATGGTAAGACATCACTTTTAGATGCTATAAGACATGCAAAAGTTACTGCTAGTGAAGCTGGTGGAATAACTCAACATATAGGTGCTTACACAGTTTCTTTAAATGGAGAAAAGATTACATTCTTAGATACTCCAGGACATGAAGCTTTCACTGCAATGAGAGCTAGAGGAGCACAAGTTACTGATATAGTTATATTAGTTGTTGCTGCAGATGATGGTATAATGCCACAAACAAAGGAAGCAATTAACCACTGTAAAGCTGCAGAGGTTCCTATGATTGTTGCAATAAATAAAATTGATAGACCAGGTGCAAATGTTGATAGAGTTAAACAAGAATTAACTGAGCATGGATTAGTTTCAGAGGACTGGGGTGGAGATACTATTTGTGTTCCAGTTTCAGCTAAGACTGGTGAAAATTTAGAAAGTTTATTAGAAATGGTTCTATTAACAGCTGAAATGCAAGAATTACAAGCAGATCCAAATAGAAAAGCTAAGGGTACTGTAATTGAGGCTAAATTAGATAAGGGTAGAGGAGCTGTTGCATCACTACTTATTCAAAATGGTACTTTAAATGTAGGTGATTCTATCTTAGTTGGTTCTACTTACGGTAGAATAAGAGCTATGTTTGATGATAGAGGAAAGAAAATAAAGAGTGCTGGACCATCTATTCCAGTTGAAATATTAGGTCTTTCAGAAGTACCAGCTGCCGGTGATAGATTTATAGTTTGTAAAGATGAAAAGACTGCAAGAAATATGGCTGAAGTTAGAAAGCAAAAGATTAAAGCTGATAGTCACCAAGCTTCTAATAGAGTATCTTTAGAAGATTTATACAGTCAAATCCAAGAAGGAAAAGTTAAAGAATTAGCTATAGTTGTTAAAGCAGACGTTCAAGGTTCTGTTGAAGCAATAAGACAATCTTTAGAAAAATTATCTACTGATGACGTTAAGGTTAGAGTAATACATGGTGCTGTTGGTGCTATAACAGAAACAGACGTTACACTTGCTGCAGCTTCAAACGCTTTAGTTATTGGATTTAACGTAAGACCAGATTCAAATGCAACAGTTCAATCAGAAAAGGAAAACATTGAAATAAAAACATATAGAATAATATATGATGCAATTGAAGATGTTAAATCTGCTATGATTGGTATGCTTGAACCAGAATATAAAGAAGTTATAAATGGTAAAGCAGAAGTAAGAATGACATATAAGATTTCAAATGTAGGAACTATAGCAGGTTGTTATGTTATAGATGGTAAAATTGTAAGAAATTCTGAAGTTAGAGTAATTAGAGATGGTATCGTAATATTCGAATCAACATTAGCTTCATTAAAGAGATTTAAAGATGATGCTAAAGAAGTAGCTAAAGGATATGAATGTGGGTTAAGTGTTGAAAAGTTCAACGATCTTAAAGAAGGCGATATTATAGAATCATTTACAATGGAAGCTATTAAAAGAAAAGAGCTTTAAGAGGTGTTTTAAATGGCTAACTATAGAGGCGGAAGAATAAACGAAGAAGTAAAAAGAGAAATTAGTACTATAATAAGAAATGAAATAAAAGACCCAAGACTTACAGCCATGGTATCAGTTACTGATGTAAAAGTAACTAAAGATTTAAGATATGCAAAGGTATTTGTAAGTATATTTGGAAAAGATGATGAAGAAAAGAACAATACATTTATTGCTCTAAAAAATGCTAGTGGATATATTAGAAGAGAAATAGGTCAAAGAATTAATTTAAGATACAATCCTCAAATAATATTTGAACTTGACGATTCAATAAATTATGGAATGCATATTGAAGAATTAATTCAAAAGGTAAAAGATAAGTAATATGACTTTAAGTCAAATTGCAAAGTTTATATTAGAAAGTAAAAAAATAGGCATTACCTACCATGTATCACCTGATGGTGATGCAGTAGGTAGTGTTCTTGCACTTTTTAACGCTTTAAAAAGTTTAAACAAGGATTGTTACATAATATCAAAGGATACTTTATCAGAAAATTTAAAGTTTTTAAAAGGATCAGATGAAATTACTGGAGAAATTACAGAGCCTGTAGATGAAACTGATATTGTAGTAGTACTTGATTGTGGAAATTTAGAGAGAGTAAGTGCAAATTTAAAAGAATTCACTGGCACAATAGTAAATATAGATCATCATCTTTCAAATGATAAATACGGTGATGTTAATTATATAGATTCAAATGCAGCTGCAACAGCAGAAATAGTATTCGAACTATTAAATTTAATGGGAATAAGTTTTGAAAAAGAAAATAGCGTTATAAAAGATATAGGAACCTGCATGTATACTTCAATAGTAACTGATACAGGTGCATATAGACATTCTAACGTAACAGAGAGAACACATAAGATATCTGCAATATTGAAGAAAATAGGTGTAGATAATACTTTTATTTATCAAAGTCTTTTTGATAATAAGGATTTTAGCAGAATAAAGCTAATTGGAAAAGCGTTGAGCAATATGCAACTTATTTTAAATGGAAAAGTTGCTTTATTAGAAATAGATAAAAATTTTACAGCAGATTTAGGAATTGATATAGGAGATACATCAGATATAATTTCTTATGGTCTTCAAATTAAAGGTGTTGAAGTAACATTATTATTAAAAGAAGTTGAAGATGGTGTTAAAGCTAGTCTTAGAGCTAAGAATTATGTTGATGTAAGAAAAATAGCAGAAGTTTTTGGTGGCGGTGGTCATATAAGAGCTTCTGGTATAAAAATGAAAAATATGTCAATGGAAGAAGCTAAATATGAAATATTAAATGAAATACAGAAAGAGTTGTAAGATATGAATGGTATTTTAAATATCTTTAAACCAAAGGGAATGTCATCTTTTGATGTTGTTAGAGTAGTGAAAAAAGTAGCTAAAACAGGAAAGGTTGGGCATACTGGAACATTAGATCCAGAAGCAACAGGGGTATTACCTGTATGTATTGGAAGAGCAACTAAAATAATAGATTATATCATGGATTCAGAAAAGGTATATGAAGTTACTTTTAAGTTGGGAATTAGGACAACTACTTATGATTTAGAAGGAGAAGTTTTAGAAGAAAGAGACACTTCTAATCTAAGAGATGAAGATATATTAGGTGTAGTTAAAGATTTTATAGGAGAATATTCTCAAGTTCCACCTATGTATTCAGCTTTAAAGCAAAATGGAGTTAGACTTTATGAGTTAGCTAGAAAAGGAATAGAAGTAGAAAGAGAAGGTAGATTGATAAAAATCTATAATATTGAAGATGTTAAAATAAATAATCCTTATGTTTCTATGAAAGTTACATGTTCTAAAGGCACTTATATAAGAAGTCTATGTTATGATATAGGAGAAAAGCTAGGGGTTTTTGCAACTATGACAGAGCTAAATAGATCAAAAACTTCTGTATTTTCACAAGAAAAATCAATTAATATTAATGATTTAACGGAAGAAAATATAGAAGACTATATCGTAACAATGGAAGAAGCATTAAGCAAATATGAAGCAATTATAGTCCATGGAAAGTATGTAAAACTTCTTGTAAATGGAGTAAGGGTTGCTGATAATAGATTTACTAAAGATAAGATTATTAATAATACATTATATAGAGTGTATGATGAAAATAATAATTTTATAGGCCTAGGTGAAAGAAATAATGCTGGCTTTAAAATAGAGAAGTTACTAATCACATAGGAGAAAAAATAATGCTAATATATGATAACAAAGCTTTTAATGAAGAAAGTAGAAATAATTATATAGCTCTTGGTAGCTTTGATGGATTACACTTAGGACACTTATCATTAGTGAGAAAAGTTAAAAATTTAGCCATAAAAAATGGTGGTAAATCAGTTGTTTTTACTTTTAAAAATCATCCTAGAAGATTTTTAAATATTAATAATAAAATAGAATTAATTATGACCAATGAAGAGAAAATTAATGTTTTACAAAATGAAGGAATAGATATACTGGCATTTAAAGATTTTGATGAAAAAATTATGAAGATGATGCCTGATGAATTTATAAAGTGGTTATGCAAAAGCTACAATGTAAAAGGAATTGTTGTAGGATTTAATTTTAAGTTTGGTTATAAAAATTTAGGTGATATTGAGCTTTTAAAAAAATTCGAGGAAGAATATGGGTATAAATTATATGTAATGGAACCTTGTAAAATCCAGGATGAAATAATAAGCTCTACAGTCATTAGAAAAGAGTTAATAGAAGGAAATGTAAGAAAAGCGTTTAATATGTTATCTAGACCATATATGCTTTCTGGAAAAGTAATAGATGGTAAAAAACTTGGAAGAACTATAGGTTTTCCAACTGCTAATTTAGAAATTAATAAAGAAAAGGTTATTCCTAAAAAAGGTGTTTACTATACTAATGTAAAAATTAATGAAAAATTTTTTAAAGGAATTACTTCTGTAGGGAATAATCCTACTGTAAATGGGCAAGAATTAACTGTAGAAACCTATATCTTAGATTTTAGTAATGATATATATGGAAAAGAAATTAATATTTATTTTATTGATAGAATTAGAGATGAAATAAAATTTAATAATATTAATGAATTAATTGAACAATTAAAAAAAGATAAAAAATTTGCAGAGAAAAGTAGTGAAGTTATAGGTCAAAATAATATATAATTTTTTATTATTAGATAATAAAATCTAAATAAATTTAAAATTATAAATTATGTTTACAAGATAGACTTACTTTGCTATAATATTTCATGAAGAACCTACTTCTAAGATTTGAGGGTGATTTCTCTTTTCCTGGAAATAGGGGATAAATTAACTGGAGGTGTCATTATGGACGCAATAAGAAAGCAAGAATTAATCAAACAATACGGAAGACATGAAGGAGACACTGGTTCACCAGAAGTTCAAATCGCTCTTTTAACTGAAAGAATCAACTCATTAACTGGACACTTAAAAGTTCACAAAAAAGACCACCACTCAAGAAGGGGTCTTTTAATGATGGTTGGACAAAGAAGAGGTCTTTTAAATTACTTAGCTGAACAAGATATCGAAAGATACAGAGCTATAATAGCACAATTAGGCTTAAGAAGATAGTCTTTATAGAGCGGGTTTTATCCGCTCTATTATTTTAAAAAAATTAAATTAGTAGAACCGTAAAACCTGAAGGGAGGTTATTAAATGACTAATATATTAGAAAGAAATATAGCTGGTAGAAATATGAAGGTTGAATTTGGTAGAGTTGGAATGTTATCAAATGCAGCTATTTTTATGAGCTATGGAGATACAGTAATATTAACAAATGTTAATGCTTCAGAAAAACCAAGAGAAGGAATAGATTTCTTTCCATTAAGTGTTGAATATGAAGAAAGATTATACGCAGTTGGTAAAATACCAGGTGGATTTATAAAAAGAGAAGGTAGACCTTCAGAAAATGCAATTCTTTTCGGAAGAGCTGTAGATAGACCATTAAGACCATTATTCCCTAAGGGATATAGAAATGATGTTCAAGTGGTTTGTACAGTTGTATCTGTAGAACAAGATAACTTACCAGAAATTCTAGCAATTAATGCAGCATCAATGGCATTATCTCTATCAAGTATTCCTTTTACAACTCCAGTTGCAGCAGTGCAAGTTGGACTAATCGATGGAAATTTTGTTTTAAACCCTACTTCAAAAGAAAGAGAAGAAAGTATTCTTCAATTAACTGTTTGTGCAACTAAAGAAAGAGTTATGATGATTGAAGCTGGTGGAAATGAAATACCAGAAGATACAATGATTAAAGCAATTGAATATGGTTTTGAAAAGTGTCAAGATATAGTTGCATTCCAAGAAGAAGCAATGGCTAAGTTCGGAAAAGAAAAGGATGAACCTATTCTTTACAAGCCAGATGAAGAGCTTACAAAGGATATTAAGGAATTTGCTAGCGAAATGATCAAAGAAGCTATGTGGATCACTGATAAAGATGAAAGAAATGCAGCAATGGATGTAGTAAACGATAAAATAACTGAAGAATTTGCAGAAAAGTACCCAGATACATTTGCAGATTCTAAGGAAATAGTTTATAACATGCAAAAAGAAGTAGTTAGAGATATGCTTTTAAACCATTCTAGAAGACCAGATGGAAGAGCTTTTGACGAAATAAGAAAGATTTCATGTGAAGTAGATTTACTTCCAAGAACTCATGGAACAGGTTTATTTACAAGAGGATTAACTCAAGTTATGACTGTAGCTACTTTAGGAGCTGTTGGAGATATTCAAATTATAGATGGTATAGGTGAAACAGAATCAAAGAGATATATGCATCACTATAACTTCCCTGCTTATTCTGTTGGTGAAGTAAAGCCATTAAGAGGACCTGGTAGAAGAGAAATAGGTCATGGAGCTTTAGCTGAAAGAGCTTTAGAACCACTTATTCCTTCAGAAGAAGAATTCCCATATACAATTAGATTAGTTTCAGAAGTATTAAGCTCAAATGGTTCAACTTCTCAAGCTTCTGTTTGTGGATCTACATTAGCATTATTAGATGCAGGTGTTCCAATTAAGAGACCAGCAGCGGGTATTGCAATGGGGCTTATAACATCAGAAGATTTAAGCGAAGAAGAAGTTTTAACTGATATACAAGGAATAGAAGATTTCTTTGGAGATATGGACTTTAAAGTAGCTGGTACAACTGAAGGTATAACTTCAATTCAAGTTGATACTAAAATTAAGGGATTAAGTTTTAATGTAATTGAAACAGCAATTAAAAATGCAAGAAAAGCTAGATTACACATTTTAGATAAAATTAACGAGTGTATACCAGCACCAAAATCAGAAGTATCTAAATTTGCACCAAAAACATCAACTATTTCTATCGATCCAGAAAAGATAAGAGATGTTATTGGAGCAGGTGGTAAGGTTATTAATAAGATAATAGCTGATACAGGTGTTAAGATTGATATTAAAGAAGATGGTACGGTATTTGTTTCTTCACCAGATCATGATGGAGTAAATGAAGCTATTAGAATTATTGAAGGATTAACTAAGGAAGTTCAAGCAGGTGAAGTTTACTTAGGAAAGGTAACTAAAATAGCTGCATTTGGTGCATTTATTGAAATCTTACCTAATAAAGAAGGACTTTGTCATATTTCTAAATTAGATAAGAAGAGAGTAGAAAAGGTTGAGGATGTTGTATCTGTTGGAGATGAAATTTTAGTTAAAGTAACTGAAATAGACTCTCAAGGAAGAATTAACCTTTCAAGAAAAGATGCTCTTCCACAAGATGAGGTAACTGAATAATAAAAATGTTAAAAGAGAATTTAAAATAATTCTCTTTTTTTTACTATATAGAATAAATATGATAAGATTAAAATAAACTAAAAGCAAATCGATAAAAAATGGAGGTAAATATGTTTAATTTATATACATTAGATAATGGCTTAAGGGTTGTAACAGAATATATTGAGCATGTTAATTCTATAAGTGTAGGAATTATGGTTCAGAATGGTTCAAGAAATGAAAGTAAAGATGTTAATGGTATTTCGCATTTTATAGAGCATATGTTTTTTAAAGGCACAGATAAAAGAAGTGCAAAAGAAATAGTACAAGAGATAGAAAATATAGGTGGACAAATTAATGCTTATACAAGTAAGGAAACTACTTGTTATTATATAAAAGCATTAAATACTCATGTTGATTTATGTCTAGACGTAATTTCTGATATGATATTAAATTCAAAATTCGATGAAGAAGAAATTGAAAAAGAAAAAGGTGTAGTTATTGAAGAAATAAATATGAGTCAAGATAATCCAGAAGATGTATTAGATGAGATACATTCAGAAGCTATCTTTGGAGATAATTCTTTATCATATCCTATTTTAGGGACACCTGATAAAATAAAATCATTTACTAGAAGAAAGATTAAAGATTATATTAGAACACATTATACACCTTATAACTCTGTACTTAGTATTTGTGGAAAGTTTGATGAAAAGGAATTAAGAAAGCTTATTGAAGAGTATTTTGGAAAATGGAGCAAAGATGATATATATAATCCAACATATGAATCTATTATATTAAAGCATGATAGTAAGTATACAGAAAAACAAATAGAGCAAGTTCATATAAATCTAGGTTTAAATGGATTACCATATGCTGATGATAAATCTTATTCATTAGTATTATTAAATAATATATTTGGTGGCGGTGCATCATCAATACTTTTCCAAAAGGTTAGAGAAGAATTAGGATTATGTTATAGTGTTTATTCTTATATGCAACCTTATCTAGGTGTTGGAACAATGAATATATACACAGGATTAAGTAATAAGTATTGTGATAAGGCCATAAGTGTTATTAATGAGCATTTACATGATTTTGCTAATAAAGGTATAAGTAAAGAATTATTAGAAATTAATAAAGAAAAAATTAAAGCAAGTTATATATTAGGTTTAGAAAGCACTTCATCTAGAATGTTTGCTAATGCAAAATGTTTCTTATTACAAAATAAAATTAAAACACAAGAAGATGTAATTAAGAGAATTAACAAAATAGATAATGATGACATAAACTATGTATTGGAGAGATGCTTTAAGCCAGGAATAATAAGCACTGCTTTTGTTGGGCAAGGTATAGAAGCTGATAAATTAAATTCAATTATAAATAACTCTAAAGTTGCATATAAGAGTTCTACTAATGAAAAATTTCTATTGTAAGTTTGGCCTATAGTTGATATATTATTTAAGGAGAGGAAAGCGCTAGTTGGATTTTTATAGTATATGTAAAGTAATATATTACTTATTGAATGCATAATATTATGTATAACAAGGAGGTAATTATTATGAAGGATTTTGAATATTACGAAAAAAAGCCAGAAAGTCAACTTAGAAACTTAAGTGAGTTAGAAAGATATGAAATTTTTAACTTAGAAA
Organism: uncultured Clostridium sp.; assembly: GCA_900543325.1. Classification (GTDB taxonomy): domain Bacteria; phylum Bacillota; class Clostridia; order Clostridiales; family Clostridiaceae; genus Clostridium. Next base: position 52,299 of record UQQU01000005.1, read on the forward strand.
GTGCAGAAAAGTATGATAGCGCTCAAAATATTGATTTTATAATTGACGAAGAAGGATATCTTAAATTCCTGGTTGTTGGTATTAGTGCAAATAAGTTTAGCTTCTTTGGTAGCAAAGAATATGTTGAAATACCATGGGAATGTGTAACAAAAGTTGGAACTAATGTCATAGTAATCTCTGCTGAGGAAGGAAAGATAAAAAGAGCGAGAGCTTAAAAAACTTAAGGGGGAGATTCCTTGAATATAATAGTGCAAAAGTTCGGAGGAACATCTGTATCTACAGAGGAAAGAAGAAAACAAGTAATAAAAAAAATAGGGAAAGCAATTGAAAGTGGATTAAAACCAGTAGTAGTAGTTTCAGCTATGGGAAGAATGGGAGAGCCATATGCAACAGATACCCTATTATCACTTGTAGATAATAATTTTAAAAATAATAACAAAAGTGCTCAAGATTTATTAATGTGTTGTGGAGAAATAATAAGTTCAGTAGTATTATGTAATGATTTATATAAGCATGGAATAACTGCAGTTCCGCTAACTGGAGGTCAAGCAGGAATTATAACAAATAGTGTCCACACTGATGCACAAGCTATTGATGTAGATACTCATAATATAATAAAAATTCTAGAGTCAGGAAAAGTACCAGTAGTAACAGGATTCCAAGGAGTTACTAAAGATGGTTTTTTCACAACTTTAGGAAGAGGTGGAAGTGATACTTCTGCATGTATATTAGGAGTTGCATTAAAGGCCAAAGAAATAGATATATATACTGATGTTGATGGTATAATGACAGCAGATCCAAGAATGGTAGAGGATGCATCTCTTATAAATGAAATGACATATAATGAGGTATTCCAATTAGCGGATCAAGGCGCAAAGGTTATTCATCCAAAAGCTGTTGATTTAGCTAAAAAGGGAAATGTACCATTAGTTATTAAGAATACTATGAATGATTCAAAGGGTACTATGATTAAGAGTAATGTTTCAGAAGAAGAAAAGAGATTGATTTCTGGAATAACTCATTTAAATAATAGAATTCAGGTAAGAGTAAGATTATCCGATAATAAAGGTAAAGGATCTTATAGAAATCTTTTAGAATTATTAGCTAAAAATCATATAAGTTTAGATTTAATAAACATTTTCCCAGAACATCAAATGTTCACTATTGATGCTACTGAAAAAGATAAACTTTCAGAGATAATGAGTAAAGCTGAAATTAAGTATACAACTATTGAAGATTGTAGTACTATAGCTATTGTTGGTGCTGGAATGAATGGAGTTCCAGGGGTTATGGCAAGAATAATAAATACTCTAACAAGTAATGAGATTGAAGTACTACAAACAACAGACTCAAATATGACTATTTGGTGTTTAATTGATAGCAAAAAAGTTCCTGAAGCAATAAGATTACTTCATAGTGAATTTGGTTTAGGTAAATAGTTAATAAGAAAAAACTCTTTAGTAAAGTATAATATATTATTTTACTAAAGAGTTTTTATTTTTATATAATCTATATTTTAATATAGGATAATTTTATATATAATATAAAATATATCTATTTTACGAGAGAAGGAGTAATGCTATGGAATTAAAATTTGATAACAAGGCAAAAGAAGCTTTAGAAGCTTTAGTAAATGAAAGTTCAGAGAATTATATAAGAATAAAAGTTTTCTATGGTTGTGGTAGACCAGCTTATGAATTGTATTGTGATTTTAAGAGTGATGAAGATGTTGAAGAGGTAATAGAAGGAATTAAGTTTGTTGTAAATAAAAAAGATGTTAGAGCTTGTAATAAGCTTGAAATTAAGTATGATAAAGAAATTTATAATAAGGGATTTTATATTAAAGATTTAGATTAATTTAAAAGCTATGCAAAATATTTTGCATAGCTTTTAAATTTTTATAAATATTATTTTCAAAAAAGGGAAAAATAATGTAAAAAGGTTAGAGGTGATAAAAATGAGTGAAAAAATAATTAAAGAATTAAATAAGTTTTTAACAGGAATTCATATGGGAGGGGCTACCTTTAAGGATTATTTAGATAAAGCACAAAATTTAGAACTTAAAAGTACGTTAAAAGAAATTATAGAATCATTTAAAAGACATGAAGAAGCTATAACTCATAGAATAGAAGAATTAGGTGGCAATGCAAGTGATTCATTAGGTATAATAGGAAATATAGCAGAAACATTTGAAAAGATAAAGCTTATAGCTGTTGATACTGATGCTGAAGTCTGTGAGCATGCAATAAAAGCTATAAATATGGGAATAAAAAACGCTAATAAATTTATGGAAGAGAATAAAAATATTGAACAAAGCGTAATGAATGATATAAAAGGTGTAGTAAAAGACTATGATAATCATTTAGAAGTTTTAAATAATTTGAAAACTAAGTTATGTAAATATTGATGAAATTTTCAAAATGTGATATATACTTATTAAGAGAAATTATAGATTGTGAGGAAACTTTATGAAAAAAATATTAAAAATATCTGGGGTTTTAAGTATTTTATGGATTTTTGTTTTTTTATCTTTTGGGTGTACTAAAAAGGTTGAAATGGTTAGACCAAATACAGCAGAAGAGGCAATTAATTTATTTAATAAGTATAACTTAGAGAATAATGTAGAAGAAATGGTTAAGTTATATTCAAATGAATATATAGATTATATTGGATATGATGCAAGTCAAATAATAAAGATAATGAAAAGTAATAGAAAAGATTTAAATATAAAATCTTCCACAGTAAAAAGTATAGAAGATGTAAATGAAAATTTAAAAAAAGCAGTAGTAACTATTTCAGCGGTAGTAGATAATGAAGATACTACAGAAGATTATGTATATGCATTAATAAAAGAAGATGGTGGATGGTCAGTTTCACCGGATGGTATTACTGAGTGTATAGAATTTGATGTTCCGATGAATAAAGAAAAAGAATTAAATTTAAATTTAGTTAAAGAAGCTGTTCAATTTGATGGTGTACTAATAAGAGTTAATTTATATAATGATACTAGTAATTCATATGTCTTTGGTACAACAGACGAAAAAACTGAAATTATAGTTGAGACAACAGAAGGAACATTTACAAGTATAGTAGAAGAGCCACAAAAGATTGAGAAAAAAGCAAGAAACTATTTTATAGCAAAGATAGAGAATTTAAAAGGTGACATAACAAAGGTTACAGTAACATCAGTGTTTGATGTTGATAAGGATGGAAATGCAATTTTAGATACAAAGAAAGATATAACAGCATATAGTAAATAAAATAAATACCAGTAGCTTTTTAGCTACTGGTATTTATTTTGTTATTTTCTATGGCAGGTATTTTATTTAAAATTTCATAGTATTTATTGATCATTCCTAAGTTTATTACATTATCAATAATACTATAATGTTTTTTAAAAGGAATAACCTTAAGAAAATCACTACAATTTACAAGACAATTTGAAATATAAAAATCAATTTCATTAATACATGATAAAATTAATTCATCAAAGTTTAATGAATTTGAATTGAATAATACATTATAAGGATTAAAATTATTAGTATTAAGATCATCCTTCAAATCATCAAGGGCATCTAGCAAATAAATCCATTTTCCGATAAAATATCCAAGGTTATATAGGTTTTCACGTAATATATTAGAATCCTCTTCAAATTTATAGGGAAAGTTACTTAAAATACTTCCCATTATATCACTAAAGGGATGTGTGATTTCGTCTAAAGAAGAAAATTTTTTTGATTTTTCAAGATTTGATAAAATCTCTATATTATTTGATATTTTATCAGAAATATTTTCTAATTCAAGTAAGCTTTTTTTGGAAGATGAAGAAAGGAGAAATTTAAAAAGTTTACTTTTTACACTTTTGTCATCCTTTATGTTATCTTTTAGTTTATAATCAAAAAGAAGTATACTCAAATTAGCGCAATAATTTAAAGCATTTGTCTGCTTTGTTATTATAATGTTTTTATTAGGATGTCTTAAACATTTAATGGAGTCGAAATTTAGTGGATTACTGTAAAGGCCATCTAATAAAAATCCTATAAAGGTTAAATCGTAATTTAAACAAAATCTTGGAATATTACCATATTCTCTTTTAATTTCATTGCACAATCCGCAATAATAGCTTCTAAAGTATTCAAATTCTTTAAATTTTAGTTCACTTTTAAGAGGTGTAACATAGCCAAACATTAAACTTCTCCTTTATTAAGATAAAAGTATTTAAACAAATACTAGCACATTCCACCGCCACCAGAATTACCACACATATTCATTCCATTTCCGCCGCCCATTAAGCTTTGCATAAGCATGTTTTGCATAGGATTGCCACCACCCATGCCACCCATCATATTAGCAATATTGCCCATAGGATTAGCATTGTTAGCAGCATTATTTGAAGAGTTCATTCCAACAGTAGGATTACCAGCACCATTCATAGGATTAGTACCATTCATAGGATTAGCACCCCCCATAAGGTTACCGCCATTAGCGTTCATAAACATATTTAAAATGTTAGGATCTATTCCACCACCGTTGCCAGAACCACCACACATGTTGTTTGTTTGACCACCGCCACCGCACATATTATTGTTATTATTAGCGCTATTATATTGCATTGATCTAGCATAATTTGCTTTCATCTTTCTAACTTTTTTGACAAGTATCATTAAAGCTTCTTGATACTCCTCATTATTAGGGTTTAATTCAGCAGCTGTCTTTAAATGATTTACGCCAGCTTGGAACCAACCTTTTTTTAATAATACAAAACCTTTTAGATAATTCCATTCAGGTGAAGTTTTATCAGATATTAGATTAAGCTGTGTTTCTGCTGATAAAAATTGTTTGTTTTCAATTAAGTTTCTTATATCCTTATACTTAAAATTGTTAGTTAAAGTTGTATAAGCTTCGTTTATTTCTGAAAGTTTATCCTCTGCAAGTGGTTCTTCAGGAGAACCATTAAAATCATTTATACTATAGGTGTTTGCCAATGATTCATAAGCATCTTTAATTTCATCCAATGAAGCATTTGGTCTTATGCCAAGCACTTTATAAGGGTTCATAAATAAATCTCCTTAGAAAAGATTATTGAATTATTATAATATATTCAACGTAATCTAAATAAGTGATTCATATAAAATAATAGAATTAAATATTAAATACAATCAATTAAATCTCCACCCATACATTCACAACATTGATCTAGGCATATTAAATCACAGCAGCTAAAGTTGCCACAATCACAACAGTCATCACAACAACAACAACAAGCACAACCGCGGTTACGTCTTCTGTAACCACTATTATAATAGTCATCAGAGTAACGTCTATGCCTACTCATTAAAGTAATTAAGCTCTCTTTATATAAAGTATTATTAGGGGAAAGGGAAACTGCTATTTTTAGATGATTTAAAGCTTCATCAAACCAAGCTTTTTTTTCTAATAGAAGGCTGTAAAGATAATGATAATCAGCATTTTTATCTATATAGGAATTTAATAAGTTTTCCGCTGAAGAAAAATCTCTTTTATTTATTAAGTTATTAATAGTAGTAAATGAATTATTGTTAATAGAATATAAATTATTCATAATATTCACTCCCTTAAGTTATAATATATAAATATATTACTATAAAAGTAATATTGTATTTATTATATACAATATTAAAAAATAAATCATTATTTAGAAAAAACAAAGAAAAATTTAGAGATAATATTTACTATTACATAATAATTATGATAGAATGATAAAAAATAATTTAAAAGGAGATAATTATGGAAAAATTATTTTTACAATATCCTAAATGTACTACTTGTAGAAAAGCTAAGAAGTTTTTACAAGAAAACAATGTAAATTTTAATGATAGAGACATAACTATAGAAAATCCTACAGTAGAAGAATTAGAAAAATGGATAGATTTAAGTGGATTAGAAATTAAAAAATTCTTTAATACTTCAGGTGTTTTATATAAAGAAATGAAATTAAAAGATAAGATTAAAGATATGTCTAGAGAAGAAATGATAAAATTACTTGCTACAGATGGAAAGCTTGTTAAAAGACCACTTTTAATATGTGAAGATAAAGTATTAGTAGGATTTAAGGAAGAACAATATAAAGAAATATTATAAATTAAAGAAAATATAGATAAAAATAATCTATTGGGTAATATTAATTCAATAGATTATTTTTTTGTTTTAAGAAGAGTAGAATATTGTGGTAAAATACTTATTAGTGACTTTTTTGCTAATGGCTTAATTATAGTTATAAAAAGTTAATAAAGATATTTATAAAATAAATAGTTTCATTTAATGAGGTGGAAAAATTGGACGTAACACAATTAAATACTTTAATAATAAAAAAAGATACAAATAACCGTCTAAATAGAGGAATGAGATGTTATAAGGAAGGATTAGTATTAGATGTTAAGTCTATTGCAGATAGAGAGTATGGGTCTTTAGATATTTATGGTAAAGTAATGTCAGAAAGTGATATTAATGTTTATAATACTAACTTATCTTTTGATATAAAAAAAGGTGATTTAATTTATACAGAATGTAATTGTAGTGATTTTGAAAATAACTGTGATTTTAACTCTACATATATATGTAAGCATATTGCTGCTACATTTTATAAATTTGCAGAAGCTGTAGAAGAAAAGAAGAAATTAAAAAATGATTCTTTAAAAAACATGGATAAGAATGAAGAAGTAGATTATTCTGAAGTTATTTTAAAAGAAATAGATAAAATTATTAGACATAAAAAAGAGAAGGTTAATTTAAAAATAAATATTAGTAAAAAAAGTCTAAGTCAAAGTAATTTTTATTATGAATTAGATTTAAAGATAGGAACAAAGAGATACTATGTTGTAAAGAATATAGTAGATTTAATAAATGCCAGAAAAAATAATAAAATACTATCTTATGGAAAAGAATTTAAATATGATCCTACAATTCATTATTTTTCAGATGATGATGAGAGAGTTCTTAATTTTATCGAAGAGTATGTATCTTTAAATGAACCATTTGAAAAGGAGTACTCAGTACAAAGAATTACTAATAATGTTTTTGGAAGTAATAAAACATTATTTATTCCACAGAGCGCATTAAGAAGGTTTTTAAATAATATTAAAAATGAAAGTATTTCATTAACTGAAGATGAGATAATTGAAGAAGTTAATATATTAAGAGAAGATTTACCTATAAAATTTAATATAAAAGAAGAGAATAATGAAATAAAGCTATCATCTACTACAAAATTACCAAAACCTATGACTTATAAAGGGGATGTCTATTTATATAATGATAAATTATATCTTCCTACTTTTAAGCAAATAAAATATTATAAGTCAATAAATGATATTTTAAGTAAGGAAAGTAGTATTTCATTTAAAAATAAGAATAAGCAAAAAGTAATAAACAAGGTAATACCATTATTAGAACTTATAAGTGATGATATATATATTGATGAAGACTTAAATAGAAATATAGTTAAAGAAGAACTAAAATTAGAAGTTTATTTTGATAGAGAAAGAAATAAAACTTGGGCAGAAGTTAAAGCCAGTTATGGAGATATAAGCTTTAATATGTTAAAAGGTCCTAAAGATAATGAATATGTAATTAGAAATATAAATAAAGAAGAAAGAATAGAAGAGACTTTAAATGCTTTAGCATTTTACAGAAATAATGATAAGTTTATTTTTAATGGTAGTGATGAAAAACTTTTTGAATTGCTTTCTGAAGATTTAACAGACTTAAAAGAAAAAGCTACTATATTTTATTCAGATAGATTTAAGGAAAGAAGAATTTATGGAGCTACATCTATTAATGCAACAATTTCAGAAGGTAGTGGAAGTTATTTAGATTTTACTTTTAATATTGAAAATGTAAATGAAGATGAATATAAAAAAATAATTCAAGCTTTTAAGGAAAATAGAAAGTTTTTTAAATTAAAAGATGAAAGTTTTATTGATTTTAGAGATGAAGAGGTTAGAAAATTATTTAATCTTGTTGATAGTTTAAGTGATGATGATAATGTAAAATCTAATGAAATAAAAGTTCATAAAAGTAAATCAATATTTTTAAATGAGTGCTTAAAAGATAATAACTTATTATTTATTGAAGGAAAAGATATTGTTAAACATATTGCAAATAAGATAGAGAATTTAGCGGAAATAGATTATAAAGTTCCTAAAGAATTAAAAGCAACTTTAAGAGACTATCAATTAACTGGATTTAAATGGTTTAAAACACTAAGCCATTATGAGTTTGGCGGTATATTAGCAGATGAGATGGGATTAGGAAAAACAATACAAACTATTGCATTTTTATTATCAGAAAAAAATAAAAAAAGCATTATAGTTACTCCTACATCATTAATATACAATTGGAGAAGTGAATTTGAAAAATTTGCACCTACTATGAGGATAAAAGTTGTTCATGGAAATAAAGAAGATAGGGAATTTACTAAAGATGAAATAAAAAATGTAGATGTATTAATAACTACTTATGGAACATTGAGAAATGATTATAATCTATATGATGACATAACTTTTGATTTTTGTATAATAGATGAAGGGCAAAATATTAAAAATCCATTATCTCAAAGTAGTGAGGTAGTTAAAGGATTAAAAGCAAAAGTGAAATTTGCACTAACAGGTACGCCAATTGAGAATAACTTAATGGAGTTATGGTCATTATTTGATTACATTTTACCAGGATACTTATATTCTAAAAGAAAATTCCAAGATAAGTTTATAAAGGTTGAGAAAGGTTTAGAAGAGCTGAAAAAACTTATTAGACCATTTATATTAAGAAGATTAAAAAATGATGTAATGAGTGAGTTACCAGATAAGATTGAAAAGAGATTTTTAATTGAAATGACAGAAGAACAGAAGAAAGTATATAAAGCATATGTAGATGATGTTAAGATAAAAATGAAAGAAAAAGATTTTACAACTGATAAAATAACTATTTTCTCTTATTTAACTAAATTAAGACAGCTTACATTAGACCCATCTATACTTATAGAAGGATATACTGGTGGCAGTGGTAAGATAGATGTTACTGTAGAGCTTATACAAGATTTTATTAAAGAAAAGCATAAAATACTTCTATTTTCACAATTTACATCTGTACTTGATAGTATAAAGAAAGTATTAGAATCAGAGGGGATAGAGTATTTCTATTTAGATGGTTCAACTAAAGCATCTGAAAGAGTACAATTAGTTAATGAATTTAATGAGTCAGATAAGGTGAAAATATTCTTAATTTCATTAAAAGCAGGAGGAACAGGACTTAACTTAACATCAGCTGATATAGTAATTCATTTTGATCCATGGTGGAATCCTGCAATTGAAGATCAAGCAACGGATAGAGCACATAGATTTGGGCAAAAGAATGTTGTGGAAGTAATTAAGCTTATTGCAAAAGGAAGTATAGAAGAAAAGATAATAAAGCTTCAGGAAAGTAAGAAGGAAATAATAAATGAAATAATGAGTGGAAATTATACTAATGGTGGATTCTTAAGTTCACTAAGTGCTGATGAAATCAAAGAGCTTTTTAATTAAAAATAGGATACACCCTAAAGGTGTATCCTATTTTTTTTTATTCAACTGTTACTGATTTTGCAAGATTTCTTGGTTTATCAACATCGCAACCTTTTTGTTTTGCAATATAGTAAGAAATTAATTGAAGAGGTACAACACTTATAAGTGGAGTTAGTATATCAATAGTTTTTGGAATATAAACTATTGAATCAACAACTTCCTTTGAAGTAGTATCACCTTCATTTACAACTGCAAATATATTTCCACCTCTTGTAGAAACTTCTCTTACATTACTAATCATTTTATCTTTTAAAGCTTCTTGAGTTAAAAGAGTAATTACAGCTGTATTCTTTTCTATTAAAGCAATAGGTCCATGTTTTAATTCTCCACCAGCATAAGCATCACAATGGATGTAAGATATTTCTTTAAGTTTTAAAGAACCTTCCATAGCTACTGCATAATCAAGTCCTCTTCCTAAGAAGTACATATCTTTATGATTATAGTGAGAAGAAGCAAATTTTTGAAGTTCATCCTTCATTCCTAAAGCTTTCTCAATTTTATTTGGTATTTCTAATAATTCACCTTTAATTTCTTCAATTTCATCCTTTGACATAGTACCCTTTAATGAAGCAAAATATAATCCTAAAATATAAAATGCAGCTAATTGAGTAACATATGCTTTTGTTGAAGCAACTGCAATTTCAGGACCTGCTAAAGTATAAAATACATCATCAGCTTCTCTTGAAACAGAAGAACCAACAACGTTAGTAATAGCTAGAACTCTAGCACCTTGATTTTTAGCATCTCTAAGAACAGCTAAAGTATCAGCAGTTTCTCCAGATTGAGATACAACTATTAATAAAGTTTTATTTGTTATCATAGGATCTCTATATCTAAATTCAGATGCTATGTCAATTTCAACTGGGATTTTAGCAAATTTTTCGATTACTGTTTTACCAACAACTCCAGCATGATAAGCAGTACCACAAGCTACTACATAGATTTTATCGAAGTTTTCTAATTGTTCTTTAGTAAATGAAATATTATCTATTGTTATTTCTTTATCTAATGCTATTTTACCAGCTAGAGTATCTTTAACAGCCTTTGGTTGTTCATGAATTTCTTTTAACATAAAATCTTCAAATCCACCTTTTTCAGCCGCATCTATATTCCAAGTAACATGATAAATTTCTTTTTCTATTTTTTCGCCTTCTTCATTTCTAAGTTCAACACCATTTTCAGTAAGAATTGCAAATTCCTTATCTTCTAAAAGATATACTTCTCTAGTATGGTTTAAAACTGCAGGAATGTCTGAAGCTATAAAACTTTCATCTTTTCCAAGTCCAATAATAAGAGGACTATCCTTTCTAACTGCAACTATTTTATCAGGTTCATTTTTAGAAACAACTCCAATAGCAAAGCTTCCTTCAAGTTTAGAAGTTGCTTTAACTACAGCCTCAAATAGATCACCTTCATAGTAATAGTCAACTAAGTTTGGTATAACCTCAGTATCAGTTTCAGAGAAGAAAGTATAACCCTTTGAAGTTAACCATTCTCTTAATTTCATATAGTTTTCTATAATACCATTGTGAACAACGCTAATAGTAGCATTTTCTGTAGTGTGAGGATGTGAATTAACATCAGATGGCTCACCGTGAGTAGCCCATCTAGTATGCCCAATTCCTATATGACCTTCAATAGGAGTTTCATTTAAGCTATTAGCTAAATTATTTAAACGACCTTTGAATTTTCTAACATTAATTCCATTATTAAGAATTGCAACTCCAGCAGAGTCGTAACCTCTATATTCTAATTTTGATAAACCTTCTACTAATAAAGTAGACGCTTGTCTTTTTCCAACATAACCAACTATTCCGCACATAATAAATCTTCCTTCCAATTTTAAAATTATTTTTTTTTATTTGATTTCTATTGTGAGTAGATATTCTAGTATTTAAAAAGGGTATACTAATACTAGGACATCAGAAAACACAATGAAGGTTTTAACACCAAACTAGGATTGTCCTATAAATCACTTTATAGTTTTACTAGTCGTTAACGGTAGTGCGATACCGTGGGGCACCCGCCGAAGAACTCGATTCTCCCCATCCTCGTCAACTTAAGTGAGACCCCAAATCTTCGATTTGGTTGGTCGAACTTACTCCTACGTCTAGTAGGAGTTTCATTTTTAGTTTATCCAATTAAGGCTTAACCAATTCACTTACAGGATTAGTAAGTTTAGATATCCAAATTAAAAACTTGATATTCACTTAAGTTCTGGCGCTTTTATAAAATTATTATTTGGTATTTTACTATAATGTTCACTTCCTTTACTAATTATTTAGTACACCACTACATTATTTTATCATAAAAATAAAATTTGTCTACATCTAAATGAAAAATAATGTAATTAAAACCGTATTTTGTAATATAAGGTAATATTATCATATGCAAATGTAAAATTAAAGTAGATAAAAATAAAAAAAAGTATGAAATTTGTATAGGTTATAGTATATAAGAATTTTTTGAAAAAATAATATTTTTATGGATAAGGTGTAAATGAAATGTATAAATTCAATAATATCTGTCAAAAATACATAAGAGAATTTTAAAATCATAGGAGGTAATGTGAAGTGTCAAATTTAGAAATGAATAAAAGACCTATAGATGTTCCAAATAGTGCAAAAAAAGCAAGAAGAAATGGTAAGGTTCCGGGTGTATTATACGGTAAAAAAATTAATAACTTATTATTTGAAGTTGGAGAATTAGAATTATGCCATGAAATAGCTGTTAATGGAGAACATGGTGTATTAGAATTTAACTTAGATGGAGAAACTCATAAGGGATTAATAAAGGAAGTGCAAAGAGATCCTGTTACTAATAAAATAATTCACTTAGATTTAGAAGAATTAAAAGGAAAGAATAAGATAGTTTCATCAGTTCCTATTCATTATATAGGAGAAGAGTATCTAAACAAAAAGGGAATTGTATTACAAAAGGAAAAAGATAGTGTAAAGGTAGAATGTTCAGTAGAAGCATTGCCTAAATACATTGACTTTAATATTGGAACAGGAAATGTTGGATCAGTTTATAAATTTGGTGATTTAGAGATTGCATCTGAAATATCTGTTTTAGATGATTTAAACTCTGTTATTGCTTCAGTAAGCTATGAACGTAAAACAGTTGAAGAAAATAATGAATTAGCTCAAGAAGACGATATAAAAGAAGCAGCAGAATAATAAAAAAAATAAACTAAAAATAATAGATATAGATAAATTTACCTATATCTATTATTTTTTTATTTAATTTTTTTTAACTTTGGTATATAATAACTAAAGTATAGACTATTGAAAATGTTTAGGAGGGATAATATGGATTATAAAGAGAAGTACAATGAGTGGTTAAACTCGAAGGTAATATCAGAAACAATAAAAGATGAATTAAGAAATATTAGTGATGAAAAGGAAATAGAAGATAGATTCTATAAGGAATTAGATTTTGGTACTGGTGGACTAAGAGGAGTAATAGGTGCTGGAACTAATAGAATGAATGTATATACAGTTTCAAAAGCAACACAAGGTTTTGCAAACTATTTAAATAAATCTTTTGAATCGCCAAAGGTAGCTATTGCTTATGATTCAAGAAATATGTCAAAGGAATTCGCAGAAGCAGCTGCATTAACTCTTTGTGCAAATAATATAAAAGTATTTTTATTTGAAAGCTTAAGACCAACTCCAATGCTTTCATTTACATCTAGACATTTGAATTGTCAAGGTGGAATAGTAATAACTGCATCACATAATCCAAAGATATATAATGGATATAAAGTTTATGATGAATTTGGTGGTCAAGTTACAGATGAAAAAGCTGGAATTATTATAGGTGAAGTTAATAGTATAGTAAACTATGAAGATATAAAAACTATTTCTGTAGAAGATGCTTTAAAGGATAACCTTTTAGAGTATATTGGAGAAGAAGTAGATAAAGCTTATATTGAAGAAGTTAAAGGTCTTACAATAAGAACTGAATTAGTAAAAGAAAAAGCTAAAGATTTAAAAGTTATATATACTCCAATACATGGAAGTGGTAATATGCCAGTAAGAAGAGTATTAGCTGAATTAGGATATGAAAATGTAGAAGTAGTTAAAGAGCAAGAAATGCCAGATGGTAATTTCCCAACAGCTTCTTATCCAAATCCAGAGAACCCACAAGTTTTTGAGTTAGCTCTTGATATGGCTAAGACAAGCAATCCTGATATTATTTTTGGAACAGATCCAGACTGTGATAGAATTGGTGTTGTAGTAAAAGAAAATAGTGGAGAATATAAAGTTTTAACTGGTAACCAAACAGGTCTTTTATTAACAGATTATATATTATCTGCTCTTAAAGAAGAAGGAAAATTACCTTCAAATGGAGTTGTAATTAAGACTATAGTAACAACAGAAGGTGCTAGAGCAATAGCTAATTACTATGGGGTTGAAATCATGGATGTATTAACAGGATTTAAATACATTGGTGAAAAAATCAGACAATTCCAAGAATCTGGAGATAAGAAATACTTATTTGGATTTGAAGAAAGCTATGGTTATTTAGCGGGTGAATTTGTTAGAGATAAGGATGCTGTAATAGCTTCAATGTTAATAGCTGAAATGACTCTTTACTACAAAGAGCAAGGTAAGAGCCTTTATGAAGCATTAATAGAACTTTACAATAGAATTGGATTCTTCAAAGAAGACTTAATTTCAATTGAATTACAAGGAAAAGAAGGACAAGAAAAGATAGGTAAGTGTTTAGATTCTTTAAGAAGTACTGCATTAACAGAAGTTGATGGAGTTAAGATTGCAACAAAACTTGACTATAAGTTAAGTAAAGAAGAAAACTTAACTAATAATACAGAAAGTGTTATTAACTTACCTAAGTCTAATGTATTAAAATATATATTAGAAGATGGTTCTTCATTTGTTGTTAGACCTTCAGGTACTGAGCCAAAAATGAAAATTTACTCAGCTGTTAAGGGTGAAAGTTTAGTAGATGCTGAAGAAAAGCTAGCAAGATTCAATGAAAAAGTTATGGAAATAATTAACGAAAAGTTAGCATAATATAATAAAAAGCTATCGGGAGACCGGTAGCTTTTATTATTTTAGTATTTAATTTGAAAGTTTTATGTTAATACTGTATTATGAATAATGAAATAATTTACTAAAGGAGTGTAACTTATGGATTATAAGGTAAAAATTAAAGAAAGATTAGGTAAGTTATTATTTTTAGAAATGAATAAAGATGGATTTAAAGAAAATGTAGGAATACCATCATATGTAGCTTTTAAAAATAAAGATTTATATTTACCAATAAGTTCTGAATATATTAGTTCTAATATAAATGATGAAATAAAAATTAAGAATCTTCCAATATATTATTTTATAGAAGGTATGTTTATTGCTATTGGAAGTGATGAAAATTTAAGATTTAATGATGATTATGAACTTATATTAGATTATATAAAGGATACTGAAACTTGTATTAAGTCACTTATAAGCAAGAGAATAGAAGAAAAAAGATATTTAGATGCATATCTTTTATTAAAAGGATATTATACATATTCTAAAGACCTAGAGGTTATGAAAAAAATATTACTTGTAGGGGAAACTATTAAGGAAGAAGAAAGTAGTTTTAAGGATATACTACTTGAAGATATAGATTATTGTATATCAAATAAGCTAAAAATAGCTGAACCATATTTATATAAGGCTATAGTTTTAAAAGATGAAGGTGATTTTAAAGGCGCTAAGGTTGCTATAAATGAATATTTTAACAATGGTGGAAAAGTAACTCCAGAAGTTGAGATAATAAATAATGATATAAATAATATATCAGATTATGAGAATGCTATAGAATTATTAGCTGAAGATCCAGCTAAAAGTATAGAAATATTACTTAGACTAGGTGAAGAGTTTGAAGAAAATCCGCTTATTTATTATTATTTAGGAATTGCTTTTAGAAAATTAGAAAATTATCATAAGGCTATTTATTATTTAAAAGAAAGTGTAAAGAGAGAAAGTGGAATACTTGAAGTTATAGTTGAGCTTGGATTAAACTATGCATGTATTGGTGAATTTGAAGAAGCAATTAAATACTTCAAAAAAGCATTTGAAGCATCAAGAGATGTTGAGATATGCACTAATATTATAATGTGTTATTTAAATCTTAATGATTTAGAAAATGCTAAATTACATTTAGATATAGCAAAAAATTTAAATCCAGAAGATGAAATAGTTAAACAATTAGATACTATGATAAATAAAGGATAATGAAGGATGAGTTTATATGGGGAAAAAAGATAACTTCAAAAGTATAGATATATTAGGATATAATATTTTTGCTGAGGATATAGAAAAGTGTGTAAAGACAGTATTTTCTTATGATAAGGTTCATATAGTATCTGGAAATCCAGAAGTTTTATATACAGGGTTAAAAAATAAGGAGTTATTTGATGATTTTACATCTAAATCTTCTTTAATAATACCTGATGGTGTTGGAACACAAATTAGTGGCAAAATTTTAAAAACACCTGTAAAAGAGAAAATTGCTGGAATTGAACTTATGAAAAAGATAATTGCTGAGTGTGAAAAGAATGGCGAAGGTATTTATTTATTAGGAGCAAGTGAAGAGAATTTAAAGGATTGTGCTGCTAATATAATGAGAGATTATCCTAAAATTAATATTGTAGGATATCATAATGGATTTTTTGATTTAGATAATCCAAAAGAAATATTAGAAGAGATAAAAAGAAAAAAGCCACTAGCATTATTTGTTGCAATGGGATGTCCAAGGCAAGAAAAGTTTATTGTAAAGTATATGGATCAGCTTCCATGTAAAATATATATGGGAGTTGGAGGAAGCTTTGATGTAATTGCTGAGAAGGTAAACAGAGCTCCAAAGTGGATGATTAATATAGGAATGGAATGGGCTTATAGAGTTGCCAAAGAACCTTGGAGAATTAAAAGACTTGGAAGTATTCCTAAGTTTATATGGACTGTTGCAAAGAACAAAAAGTAATGTGGGAGGCAAAAATAATGAATATATTAAATATTATAACGGGTACAGATAATGGTGGCGGTGGTGAATATGTAGTAAATATATGTAAAAGTCACATATTTACTTCTAAATTACTTTGTATTGGATATGGAGATTTATACGAAAAAGCTAAAAGTCAAAATATAGATGTCTCTGTATTTGAGTTTAGTCAAATAATAAAAGAAGGTTTAAATAAATATATTAAGAGTAATAAAATTGATATAATTTTATGGCATGGTGCAAAGGCATTTTTTTTACATAAGCTTATTAAAAAAAATATAGATGCAAAATCAATAGCTGTAGTACACTCAGATTTTTATACAGATTTCTTGAATAATAAAATTAAGAAAATCATTTTTACAAAGTTATCATATAGTGGATTAAAAAGTTTTGAAGAGTATGTAGCTGTATCGTCATCAATTAGTGATTTGCTCAAAAGGAATTTTAAGTACAAAAATATATTTATAGCGAGAAATGGTATAGATAAAAATAAGTATACAAAAAAGCATAATAATAGTGTAACTAGAGCAATATTAAATATTAAAGAATCTGATTTTGTTTTAATAAATATTGCAAGATTTCATCCGGTAAAAAATCATATTAAACTTTTAGAAGGCTTTAAAAGATTAGTAGATATAAATGAAAACTGCAAACTTATTTTAGTTGGAGATGGTTCTGAAAGAAAAAATATAGAGGATTTCTTAAAGAATAATAATTTAGAAAAGTCAGTAGTTATGGTTGGTGAAAAGAAAAATGTTATTGAATATCTTGATATTAGCGATGCTAATATATTAGCATCTGTAAATGAAGGTGGAGAGCCACCAATAGTTATTTTAGAAGGTGCAATAATGGGGAAGCCAACATTATGCTCAAATATTAATAACTTAAGAAGCATTATTAATGATGAAAGAGGATATGTATTTAATCCTCATGATTCTGATTCTATATATAAATCTATGAAAAAATGTATAGATGATAAGGAGAAAGAGAAAAAAGCTTCGTCTTTAAAAAAATATGTGGATAAAAATTTTAGTATTGAGTATTTTTATAACAATTATAGAGAGATATTTCAAATTGTTATGCAAGAAGGGAACTAAAAAATGAAAAATAAAATAATAAAAACACAAATAATAGTTATGCTTTTCATGATATTAGGAAAAGTAATAGGGTTTTTAAGAGAAATAATTCTTGCATCAAAATTTGGAACTACTTATGAAATGGATACATATAGCTTTAATAGTACATTATTATTATTTCTAGCTACTATTGGATATGCTATTACTACAACTGTTATTCCATTGTTTACAGAGTTAAAAGATAAGGAGAAATTTAAGGAACAAGAAAGAATAGTAAATAATTTAATTAGCTGTGTGTTTATAATGGGAATAGCTATTACTATTATGAGTATAGTTTTATCAAATGTTATTGTTGTTTTATTTGCGCCAGGATTTACAGGGGAAAGTTTTATAACTGCTAGAAACCTAACAATAATAATGAGTTTCTCAATTATATTTATGTTAATTCAAAGTGTAATTACAGGGGTTTTACAAGCAAATGGAAAGTTTTATACACCTGCTGCTATGGCGCTAATTGGAAATATTGTTATGCTAATATATTTATTATTCTTCGTTAGTAAATTTGGGATAATTGGATTTGGTTATATTACTGTTTTGGCATATTTTATGCAATTATTGATTAATATACCATCATATAAAAAGTTAGGATTTAAATACTATTTTTATATGAATATTAAAGACGAAAAAATTCGTACTATATTACGCTTATCTATTTCAGTAATTGCAAGTACATGTATAATGCAAGTTGCAACTTTTATTAATAATTTTTATGGCTCTTTAATAGGTGAAGGTAGTATATCTATATATAATTATGCAAATAGATTAATAACTTTAGGAATTGAAATTGTTCCTATAGGAATATCTATGGTTATATATCCTATACTTTCAAAGATGGGCTCCAATAAAAATGAAAAAGAATTTAATAGAATATTTAAGGAGGGGATTACCTTAATTAGTATAGTTATAATTCCGATTACTATACTTATGATTATTTTAAGAGTAGATATTATAAAATTTTTATATGAAAGAAATAGTTTTACAAGTGAATCAACACTTGTAACATCTAAAATGTTATTATTTTTAGCACCAGTAATGTTATCAGGAGGAATAAAAGATTTATTAAATAAAGCTTGTTACTCATTAAATGAAGTTAAAATACCAATGAGAGTATCAATACTTACAATTATTATAACTATTTTAGTTAATCTTTTATTATATAAAAAAATAGGGATAAGTAGCTTATGTATTGCAACTTCAGTAGCAAATGTACTGGGTGCTATATTAACAATTGTTTTAGTAAAGAAAAAATTCAAGTTTGTTAATTTAAATGTAAGCGGAAGCCTTATTAAAATTTCTATAGCAAGTGTTTTAATGGGTGTAATTGTATATGTTACAAAGGGATATTTAGCTATAAAATTAGGAACGAGTATGTTAGGAACCTTAGGATTGCTTATTATTTCAGCTATAATAAGTATTTTTATCTACATGATATTACTTATTATTTTAAATGTTAGGGAGTTTAAAGTGTTATTAAACAATAAGAAATATAAGTTATAGAAAATTTATATGATAGATATAAAAGTTAAGGAATGGTGATATATATGAAATTTAAGAAGTATAGTATTGAGAAATTTATAGAGGATTTAAAAGGAGATTCACCATCACCAGGAGGTGGAAGTACTGCAGCGTTAGTTTCTGCTTTAGCAGGAGCATTAAATTCTATGGTATACTCATTTACTGTAGATAAAAAAGCTTTTGAAAAGCTAGATGACAATAACAAAGAAAAAATGATAAAATTAAAAGAAAAATGTGATCAGTTTATAAGCAAAAGTGTTTCTTATATGGAAGCCGATAGAGATACCTTTACAGTGTTAATGGATACATTTAAATTACCAAAAGATACTGATGAAGAAAAAAGATATAGATCACAAATGATTAAAGAAAGAACAATAGCGGCAATGGAGTCACCATTAAATTTAGCTAAGGATTCTTTAGAATTTTATGATAATATAAATTTTGCAATCGAATTTGGAAATAAAAATTTAACTTCAGATGCTATAGTTGCAGCGATACTTCTACATGGTGCTATAGAAAGTGCTATAGTAAATGTATTTGTTAATTTTAATAGTTTAGGAAACAAAGAAGGATATGAAAATATACCTACTGAGTGTAAAGAAATAATAGAATCATCACTTGTTAAAAAGACAGAGATAGTAAAATCTTTTGGAATATAAAAGATAAAGGTCATAATAAATAAGTTTTTTACATCTTATTTATTATGACTTTTTTATTTGAAATACTTAGGATAATCATACAGTAAATAGATTATTGATAGTCTGGAAGTTCATCAAGTGATTTGAATTCATAACCATCAGCTTTGATTTGTTCTATTACAGTTTTTAAAACAGCGGTATTAGTTTTAGAAACTGCATGTATAAGCATTATACAACCAGGATGGACACCATTTGTAATCTTTTTGATTGCTTCCTCCTCGCTAGGTTGATTATCTATAATCCAATCTTTATATGCAAAACTCCAAAAAATTGTTTTATAGCCTAAATCTTTAGTTTTCTTTAGAGAGTTTACTGAATATTTTCCCATAGGAGGTCTAAAGAACTTAGGCATATCACTACCAACTATTTCTTTATAAGCTGCTTCAACATCTGTAAATTCAAGTTTAAATTTTTCAGGATCAGTTATAGTTGCCATTGATGGATGATGATTTGAGTGATTACACACTAAGTGACCTTCATCAGCCATTCTTTTTATAATCTCTGGATTTTCAGTTATATAAGGTTTAACTACAAAGAAGGCTGCTGGAACATTTTCCTCTTTTAAAACATCTAATATTTTTGGTGTATAACCATTTTCATATCCCTCATCAAAAGTTAGATAAACAACTTTTTCATTAGTGTCACCTAAATAATAAGCATCGTATTTAGATAAGAGTCCTGTAGCTTCTTTAGGGCATTCTGGTAAGGTATCTTTACCTCTGTTTACAAAATACCAATTTAATTCTGAATCGTCTGATGCTAAAGTCATAGCATGGCTAAAGGCCATTGTAGATAAGCAGCTTATTGATAAAATTAAAGCTAGCATGAAAGCAAATAACTTATTTTTTCTCATTCTAAATCCTCCCTTTCATAAGTTATATTAATATGTTTTGTATATGAAGAGATATTACACGTGGAAAAAAGAGGGGATTTATATAAGAAACGTTGAATAAAAGAAAAAAGAAAATATTGACAAATGGAAATTTTAGGAATATACTGGTAAATGAATAAATTATTTAGGAGGTAGGAATATGTTAAATATTAAATTTAGAAATTATAAAGAAAATAGAATAAATAAGAATAACCCTATCTCTATAGTTTTATGTAACTAAAAATAGTTTGTATAAAATTAAATAAAAATTTTACTTAGTAAATAGAGGTTGTGGTTATTAGCCATGGCCTTTTTATATATTTTTATAAAAGTATATTTAATCATATTATGATGATAAAAAGCCATGGTACACCCATGGCTTTTTTATTATAGATAGTGTAAAGTTTCGTATGAAAAAATAGCCTATGGCTAATTTTTAATAAAAATTAAAAAATATCGTTGAAATATCAACTAAAATTTGAAAATTGAATATGACAAAAAGACCTTCGGTATCGGAGGCAAAAATT
>UQQU01000006.1 GCA_900543325.1 uncultured Clostridium sp.
AACCTGCGACCTCATGGTCCCAAACCACGCGCGCTCCCATCTGCGCCACACCCCGGCAATCACGTTGCCACATCTCGCAGCGACAATGATTATTCTACATTATCATTTTTAATACGTCAATACTTTTTTTTATTTTTTTTTATATTTTTATTTTATACCTCTTTTATATATAATATTGGTTCCTTATTATCAATTAAATCAATATAACCTAAAGTCTTATCAAACCTACCCATTCCATGGGAAATGCTACCTGGGTTCATCAATATTAAACCATCATATTCTTCAATAATAGGCAAATGAGAATGGCCAAATAAAACTATATCTGCTCCTACCTCTTTTCCTCTATAATAAATAGAATTATATCCATATTTAACACCATATTTATGTCCGTGGCACATAAATATTTTCTTACCTTTAATTTCTATTATTCTTTCTTCTGGATATTTGCCATCAAAATCGCAATTTCCCCTAACAGCATATACCTCTCCAGTAAATCCTTCTGTAATTTCATTTAGGTCATTTTCTCCATCACCTAAAAATATCAGTACTTGCGCACTGCTTATTTTTTTCTTTATTTTACTTATACTATTTCTATTACCATGAGAATCACTTATAACTGCAATAAGCATTATAATCATCCTTTCATTATAAATCATCTAAATTGCGCACTACAGTGAAACCTAAACTTTCATGTAATGCACAATTTTTTAATTATAATTTTTATTAAATTAATATCTCTCTAAGCTTTTTAAGAGCATTTCCTCTATGAGATATCGCATTTTTTTCCTCTGGCGTTGCTTCTCCAAAAGTTTTATTGAATCCTTTATAGAAGAATAATGGATCATATCCAAATCCACCTTCTGTTTTTAATTCCTCTATAATAGTACCTTCAACTTCTCCTCTTACACTCTTAACACTACCATCTTCAAATACTACTGCTATTACACAAACAAATCTAGCACTTCTCTCATTACCTTTAAAGCTCTTCATTTCTTCTAATAGTTTAATATTATTATTATAATCATTTCCATGTTCACCTGCATATCTAGCTGAATATACTCCAGGTGCTCCATTTAAACAATCTACTTCTAATCCAGAGTCATCTGATAGAACTATAAAGTTGCTTTCCCCTTTATTTAATAAATATTCATATATTTCCATTGCCTTCTTTTTAGCATTTTCTTCGAAAGTCAAACCATCTTCTTCAACTTCTATATTAATATCCATATCCTTTAGTGAATAAACTTCATAAGGACATCCTTTAAGTATTTCTTTTATTTCTTTTATTTTCTTTATATTATTACTAGCTAAAATTATTTTTTTCATACTACTCCCCTGTTCCAATCCATAAAGAATCCATTTTTAAACATTCCTTTTGTAACTGAATCATTTGTTTTATTCCTTTTTCAGCTAAATCTAATAATTCATTTAATTCTTTTCTATTAAACGGTGCCTCTTCTCCTGTACCTTGAATTTCTACAAATTCACCTTCATCAGTTCCAATAACATTCATATCAACTCTTGCTGTTGAATCCTCTTCGTAACATAAGTCAAGTAACTTTTCTTCTCCAACAATACCTACGCTTGTTGCACATAAAAATTTTCTAATAGGATATACTTTAAATGGTCTTTGTTTATGAAGCTTATTCATAGCATCAACTAATGCAACAAAAGCACCACAAATAGAAGTAGTTCTTGTTCCACCATCTGCCTGAATTACATCACAATCTATCCAAATAGTTTTTTCTCCTAATGCTTTCAAATCCACAACAGATCTTAATGCTCTTCCTATCAATCTTTGTATCTCCATAGTTCTACCATCAACCTTTAGTCTTGATATATCTCTAGGTTTTCTTGTTGAAGTAGAACGTGGAAGCATATTATATTCCGCTGTTATCCACCCTTCTCCAGTACCTTTTAAAAAGGGAGGAACTTTCTCTTCTATTGATGCAGTACAAATTACCTTAGTATCTCCAACTTCAATTAAAACTGATCCCTCTGCATGTTTTATATAATTTCTAGTTATTTTTGCATGTCTAATTTGATCATTCTTTCTTCCGTCACTTCTCATTTATAACTCCTCCATTTTAACAATTGCTTATATATATAAATTTCTCCTTTTTTTAAAAATAATGCAACAAATTCTCACTCTACTCATAATATTAATATAAGGATTAATTAAGAGGTGAAAAATTTGAGATATATTGGGCCATTTTTTAGAATGAACAGCCTTTCTGAAAAGGAAATTAACGGACAACTTTTTTATTTATCTAAAGAAGCAGTAAAAACTATTGTACTAAACTCAAGATGCGGTTTAGTCTCTCAAATAAAAAAGTATAATAAATTATATTCCTCAATTGATATTACCACAAATAGTAATTTTTCTCCACTATTATGTGTATATAGAAAGGCTTCTCCTACCTTTATTCATAGTAAAAATTCAAACGGATTTGATGAAGAAACTTTTAAAAAGGAAATCAACCCAGGTACTAATGCATTAATGTCATTATGCCTATTAGAATTATTAGACTACTATAGAAGTTTTGAAAATATAGACAAAAACATTTATTCAATAAATGAAATATATAGAAACCTAACAAAGGATCAGCTTGATTTTTATTCAACCCATTTAAGAAATAGGGAAGGCGTATTTGTAGATAAGAAAAACCTATTAGAAAATAACACTAAAAACTTTAATTTGGTTGATAAAGATAAGAAATTTAAATTTTCTGATCAAGCATTTATGATGCTTGCATATTATTTATACTCTATAAAGAATCCTAATGATGAATCTTCTGATTCATATAAGGAATTTTCAGAACAAATTTTAAAGATGTTTTGTGATTTTAAGGATCAAATTTATGATTGCTCATTAGACGAGGTGTGTAAAGTTCTATTATCATTAAATATTCTCTATAGCTATAATGATAATAATAACGATGAATTAAAAGATTTAATTATAGATCTTGCTGATTATGCTATGTGTAAATTCGATGAAAAAGATTATTATATTGATTCATTAGACACAGCTTCTTTATGTTCTATAGTTTTAACTTTGTCTTATAAACATACAAAAATACTAACCTTTTCAGAAAAGACAACAGAAATTATAAATAGACTATATACGTTATATGATGAGGATAAAGGTGCTTTTTATAAGCTTTCTTCAAAGAAGGAAATTAAATATTCATGCTTTGATATTACATTCTATATTTTAGCTTTTATTATTTATCAAAGCATAATTAGTAATTCTAATGAATATAAAGTTATGATATCTACAATATATAAAAAATTTATTATTAATTCCGGTCTAATAACAAGCTGGCCAGAAGCTCCAACTTTAGATGATTATGAAAGATATCGTGGATTTAGTTTAAATTCTAATGACATGGTTGATGAAAGCTACTTTAGAATGCCTAATATCCCTACTCCCGAGAGTACTGGCAACGCGCCTATATTCAATAAATATATAACTTACAACAAACGTAAAGACTCTTTTTCTATTAGTAAAAATACATTCGATAGCTATAGAAATTTCTTAAATTTCTTTTTACTTATTCATTTTTTTAAAAATGAATATATGGATGAATTAGGTTTACTAGAAGATAGAACTAATCCTATTTCTGAAGTTAATTCATTACAAGAAGAATCAATTGATGATGTTAAATCTACTTCTGATATAACTATTGAAACCGAAGATATTATTGAAAGTCCTGTTAATGCTTCTATGGAAGTCATTGACATTATGCCTGAAGAAGTAACAATTAATGAAGAAGTTAAAGAAATACCTGCAAAAACCGTAGATACATCTAATTCAGATACCATAGAATCTGATAAAGATTAATTAAATATTAGTTTACTCAAAATAGGAGGACAATCAAGGAACTATGTTTATTCCTTGGTTATTCCTTTTATTTTTTTATACTTTTAAAGTCTATATTGCCATTTCCATCTAATATACTGCTATCAACAGTACTATCAACAGCTATTGTATTATTATAAAATAATAATGGTAGTATCCTATAATTATTAAATAAGTCTTCCTCTATTTCTGCAAATAACTCTTCCTTTTCAGCCTTTGAGTTTGAATTATTTATCATTTCTCTTTGCTCTTTTGGAATAAAACTAGAAATAGTATTTAAAAGTTGCTCATCATCATCTAATTTTGCATAAACATTAACTAATGCAATATCATAGTAATTTTTTTCACTAATTAAATTCATATCTTCTTCTGATAATAAATTAGCTACAATTGTAATATCAGTATTATTATTAAACCAATTATATATATAGCTAGTTATATCTTTATTTTCAAGACTTTCTTTAGCTACTAGAACTATCTTAGATGGCATAGTTATGTCTTTTTCAGTATTTACCATAACATTTCTACTTTGAAGCTTAGTTAAATCATCTTTATCTTCTCTGAAATAACTGCACTCTGCTAATTCAACTAATATATTGTTTTGATTTTGATATTCCTCTATAGCCTCATTCACTAACCTATAAATTTCATTTTTTACCTCATTAGAAAAATTTGAATTATTTACATTAAAGGCTAAATATAATGCTTCATTTGATGGGGATTCTATTAGCTTTCCCTCTTTTTTCAATCTTTCTAACTGACTTTTAGGTGGGTTTATTACAATGTCCCTATCTCCTATTTCAAATGCTGCCAATGCTAAATCTTCACTCTCATCTTTAACTAAATATATTGTTTGCGCTAACTCTGCACTAGCCTTACTACTTCTTTTTAGTATAATCTCACTTTCATTTATACTATCAATATAATACTCTCCAGAATAAGGAATATTTTTATAATTTAAAGCTATATCTTCCCAAAACAAAACATCCTTTCTTAATCTATATTGCGGCTTTGTTAACTCTTCTATAAATCCATCATCCCTTGAATTCAGTCTTATTTTTATGCTACTTTCATCAAAAGTAATTGCAACTGTTTCACTAAAGCTTTTATCGCTTTCTAAATAATCTTTTACTCCAAAAACATTTAATAATGCTGATATTTCATTATCCTCTGTAATCACTTCTCTAAAAAATGAGACAATATCTTCTGGTGTTATCTTATTTCCATCACTCCAATATACATCATCTCTTATTTTGAAAACATATTCCAATCCATCATCATTCACTTCATAACTTTCTGCTAATGAAGGTTGTATATTTCCTTCTGAATCAAGTTCTACCAATCCTTTGCTAGTTGCACAAACTATATCTTGTTGCCTTTTATCTAAATCTCCTATAGATTTTAAATTTGTTGGTATACTATTTATTGAATAAACAATATCAGCAGTATTACTTGAAGTTTGTTGTGACGTTCTATCTATAAAACTCAATAAAATAACTATAGTCACAATAGAAATGGAAATAGTTAATATTATTTTTTTCAAATTAATTTCTCCTTTCTACATACTTTTTAATAATTATAGCCATAATTATTAAGAATTAATCTTTCAAACTATAAGTTAATATTTTTTATAGCATTATTTCCAATTTATGATATAATCTTTTAAGTAAGATTCAAAATTTTATATTTTGTCAATCAAACTTACTCATCGCATAAAAAGATGAGTTCCCTTTTATAAAATTATGGAGGTACTAAAACATGACAACTGCAATGCAAGTAGTTCAAATAATTTTCCAATCAGTAGCTATTATTTTTATGATTTGCTTTATGTTTATTGGAATATGGTCTTTCATAGCTTTTCTTAAAATAGCTAAGAATCAACGAATTCAAACTTTTTTACTTGAAAAAATAAATAAAAGTATTTCATCACTTGAAAAAGCAACAAGTAAAGATGAAACTTCTTTAGATACAGATTTTTTAATGGAAGATTTAATACCTAATGAAGATGATAACATTATAAAATTCGATGATAATATAAAATAAAAAAAAGTAGTTATAATTTTTTTTAATTTATAACTACTTTTTTTATTTTATATTAAATCATTTTTTCAAATTCTTCTTCTGATAATATAGTAACTCCTAAATCTTGAGCCTTAGTTAATTTAGATCCAGCCTCTTCTCCAGCTATAACATAATCTGTCTTTTTGCTTACACTTCCAGAAACCTTAGCACCCAATGATTCAAGTTTAGCTTTTATCTCACCTCTAGAGTAATTTTGTAAAGTTCCTGTAACTACTACAGTTTTACCATTAAATGAACTTTCCACTATAACTTGCTCCTTAAATGAAGGATTTACTCCAAGCTTTAATAATTCATCTATAGTATCTAATACCTTCTCCTCATGGAAAAACTCTAAAACACATTTAGCTACTATATCACCAACATCTTGTACAGATACTAGCTCATCAAAAGTGGCACTCTTTAATCCATCTATTGATTTAAATTTATTAACTAAATCTTTAGCAGTTTTAACACCAACATTCGGAATTCCTAATGCATATATAAACCTATATAGTTCAGGTGTCTTACTTCTTTCTACTGCATCTAATAAATTCTGAGCCTTCTTTGGTCCAAATTTATCTAAAGTTAATAATTTTTCGTAATCTAGCTTATATAAATCCGCAATTGATCTTATATCAAGCTTTTCAAATAACTGTTCTGCTGTTTTTTCTGAAAAACCTTCAATATTCATAGCATCTCTACAAGCAAAATGAACTATACTTTTTACCATTTGAGGTTTACATGATAATGTATTTTCACAAAAATAGTGAGCTCCATCTAAAACTAAATGACTTCCACAAGCTGGACAAGTCTCTGGTACTCTAATTTCAATAGCATTTTCTAAGCTTGATTCAACAACTCCCATAATTTCTGGAATAACATCATTAGATCTTCTAATAAATACATCTGCACCTATCATTACACCTTTTCTTTTAATATCATCCATATTGTTAAGAGTTGCTCTCTTAACTGTAACTCCAGCAAGTTCAACTGGTTCAAGTATTGCTGTAGGTCCAACTCTACCACTTCTACCAACATTCCATTCAACGTCTAAAAGTTTAGTTGTAGCTTCCTGAGCTTCAAACTTAAATGCAATTGCCCATTTAGGGAACTTAACTGTATATCCTAGAAGTTCTCTTGTTCTTATATCATCAATAGCAATAACAACTCCATCAATATCATAATTTAAATCAAATCTCATATCTTTGATTTCATTTATATATTTTTCTACTTCTTCTAAAGTAGTCGCATATCTTATATACTCATCCATTGGAAGACCTTTTTCTTTTATGAAGTTAAGCATTTCCTCATAAGTTTTGAAGTTTTGTCCTTCCTTATAACCTACATCATAAAAGAATGCAGAAAGTCCCCTTCTAGCTGTTTCTTTGACATTTAGATTTCTTAAAGCTCCAGCAGCACCATTTCTTAAATTTTTAAGTGGTGTTTCTGCTGTAGCATTATATTTATCAAAAGCTTCAACAGTCATTATTGCTTCACCATGAACTTCAAACAAATCACCACTTGAAGTCTTTAATGGAATCTCCTTTATTGTCTTAACTTGAGCTGTTACTTCTTCCCCAGTTTCACCATTTCCTCTTGTTGCAGCAGTTTGAAGAATTCCATCTTCATTATATGTTAAGTTAATAGTTAATCCATCAAATTTCTTTGTTATAACATATCTAAGCTCAGGTAAATTTTCACCCCTAGAATTCATTTCATTTACAAACTTAACATTTCTATTATGCCAGTCTTTTATTTCATCAAAACTTTGAGCCTTGTCTAAACTCCAAAGTCTTGCTTTATGAGTATATTTATTAAACCCTTGAAGAACTACATCACCCACTCTTTGAGTTGGTGAATAAGGTAATACGTATCCTGTTTCTTCTTCTAAAGCTTTTAATTCATCATATTTGCTATCATACTCTTTATCAGATACCGATGGGTTATCTAAAGAATAGTATTCATAGGAATATTTATTTAAAAGTTCAACTAATTCTTCTACACGAACCTTCTTATCCATTTAACTCATCCCTTCTTCATCTACAAATTAAAAGTGGTAAGCCAAGAGTTTCATCTTAAGCCTCCCACTTGTCACTTATAACTCTTATAAAATCTCTAATTTTGCCATTGATAACATCAGCATTTTTACTCCTTGTTGGTTAAATGCTATTGTTAATTTTTTATCTCCATTTACATCTGATACCGCAACTATTGTTCCCTCACCAAATTTACCATGTTTAACTTTTCTTCCAATAGTAGCTTCTGCGGCAGTCATTGTAGATGTTACTGATACTTCATTTGATACTGAACTTGCTCTATTTCCTCCACTAAAATTCCTATTCTCAAAGGTTCCATAATTACTTCTTAAACTATGTGGATTACTATAAGATGGCTTAAATCTACCATTTACTGTTCCTGCTCCTGAAGCTGTCGTTACATCTTTGCTATCCCCAGTAATTGTAACGTATTCTCTAAGTTCAGGTTTAATTTCAGAAATAAAGTCTGATTGAGGATAAGCAACTGTTCTACCAAATACTCTTCTAACTTCTGCTGAAGTCATAAATAAAGTTTCCTTAGCTCTAGTTATACCAACATAGCAAAGTCTTCTTGACTCTTCCATCTCAGCATCACTATTAAATGATGCTTGCCCCGGGAATATTCCATTTTCCATCCCAACCATAAATACTACTGGGAACTCTAATCCCTTTGCGCTATGAATAGTCATTAAAACAACGCTACCATTTTCATCTTCTTCATCTTCAAGTTTATCTGTATCTTGAACAAGAGAAACTTTTTCTAAATAAGCTTCTAATTGAGTCTTATTTATATCAAACTCACTTGAACCTGCTTCTTTTTCCTTTTCATAATTTTTCTCAAAATCAACAGCATCAGATACAAGTTCCTTTAAGTTTTCTATTCTACTCTTATCTTCAATTTGTTTTGAAGCTTCAAGTTCTTTAATATACCCTGTATCTTCCAAAATTGTCTCAATTAAATGTGATACTGGTACAGTTTCAGAAATAACCATCAGGTTTTCCATAAGCTCCATAAACTTTTCAATACCTGCACAATTTCTAGCAGTTAATGTTGGAATAGTTCTAACTTCTGATAATGCATCCCATAAAGGTAATTCATAAGCCTCTGCAAAATCTAAAACCTTTTGTATAGTTGCATCTCCAATTCCTCTCTTAGGAACATTTATTATTCTTCTTAAAGCTATACTATCAGAAGGGTTAACTAGAACTTTTAAATAGCTTAACATATCTTTAATTTCTTTTCTGTCGTAGAACTTAGTTCCACCAACAATCTTATAAGCTATTGCTGCTCTTCTTAAACTTTCTTCAAATATACGTGATTGAGCATTAGTTCTGTAAAGTATAGCAAAATCTTTATATTGTTTATTTTGCTCTTTCTTTATTTTTTCTATTTGATTAGCTACAAATGTACCTTCATCACCATCTGAATATGCTCTATATACCTTAATCTTACTTCCACACTCTTGATCTGTTCTAAGAACCTTGCTTTTTCTATTTGCATTATTTACTATAACAACGTTAGCCGCATTTAATATATTAGCTTTTGAACGGTAATTTTGCTCAAGCTTTATTACCTTTGCGTCTGGATAATCTTTCTCAAAACCAAGGATGTTCTTAATATCAGCTCCACGCCATTGATAGATGCATTGATCATCATCCCCTACAACGCAAATATTTCTATGTTTTGCTGCAAGTAATGTTACAAGCTCATATTGAGCCCCGTTTGTATCTTGATACTCATCTACCATAATATATTGGAATTTTCTTTGATAAAACTCTAATGTTTCTGGATTTTTCTTAAATAATTCTACTGTCTTACAAATTAAATCATCAAAATCCAAGGCATTATTTTCCTTTAATCTTTTTTGATACATTCTGTAAACTTCAGCAATCTTCTTTTCTCTGAAGTTAGATTCATGTTGCCTATAGTAAGAATCTGCACTTTGCATATTATCTTTTGCTCTGCTTATCTTACCCATTATTTCTTGTTCAGTTATTTCTTTGTCATTTATATTAAGAATTTTTATGCACTCTTTTATAAGTGTCTTTTGATCTGTTCCATCATATATCGTGAAATTCTTTTTATATCCAAGTTTTTCTATTTCCCTTCTTAGTATTCTTACACAAGTTGAATGAAATGTAGATATCCACATGTCATTAGCCTTATCCCCTATAAGTGCTTGAACTCTTTCTTGCATCTCTTTAGCTGCTTTATTCGTAAATGTTATTGCTAATATTTTATAAGGAAAAATATTTAAATCTTCTATCATATGAGCCATTCTATGTGTTAGAACTCTAGTTTTACCTGAACCTGCTCCCGCTAAAATAAGTACAGGCCCCTCTACAGTTACTGCACCTTCATATTGTTCTTTATTTAGTAAAGATTTTAAATCCAAAAGAACATCCTCCCTTCATTTTCACGACTAAACTATATCTTTTAATCGAACATACAATCTATATAAAAATTATTATAACATAGTTAGTATATATTATTACCATAATTAATTAAATTTAAAAAACCTATTGTAATATAGACTAATATAATAAATCACACCCTATTAATACGATTTAATAAATTTTGAAAAACGCTCAATGAAATCATTTCCATTTTTTTTGTTTTTGAACGCAAAAAAGCGCAACCCTTGGGGCCAGGTTGCGCTTCAGCAATAAGCAATAAATAAAAAGGGGGCTATTTAATTCCTTTTATTTATCCTTGCATTAATATTATAGTAAAGAAAATTTTATATTGCAAGGGATTTTTGAAAAATATCTTGCTAATTTTTATACATATGAATGTTTTTCTATCATTTTTTGTTTTCTTTCGTTAAAAACTCTTTAATATAGCTAATTCCTCATCTGTAAGTTCTCTATATTCGCCTTCTTCTAAATCTTCATCTAAAGGTAATGTACCAAATTCAGTTCTCTTTAAATATGTAACTTGTTTACCTACAGCCTCAAACATTCTTTTAACTTGATGGAATTTTCCTTCTTGAATAGTAATCATAACTTCTGATCCCTCATCAGTTGCATTTAATATTTCAAGTTTTGCCTCTTTACAAAGATATCCATCATCTAATGTTATTCCAGATTTGAACTTAGCTATATCCTCATCAGTAACTTTTTTATCTATTTTAGCATAATAAACTTTATCAACCTTCCACTTTGGAGATATTAATCTATGATTTAATTCTCCATCGTTAGTTAATAATAATAATCCTACTGTATCCTTATCTAATCTTCCTACTGGAAATGGTTGAAAGACTTGATGTTCAACCTCTAATAAGTCAATTACTGTTTCATCTCTGTTATCATAAGTGGCAGATACTACTCCATCTGGTTTGTTCATCATTAAATAAATAAACTTTCTATAGAAAATTTCTTCTCCATTAATAATAATTTTATCATTTTCAGGATCTACTTGCATTCCACTATCTTTGGCTACTTCTCCATTAACCTCAACTAATCCACTTCTGCAAATTTTCTTAAGCTCTTTTCTTGTACCATAACCTAAATTAGATAGTACCTTATCTAGTCTTTCCATAAAACACCTCGTAAAACTTTTATATAGCTTATTCTATTATTAATATCCCCCAATTGCAAGAATTTAAAAATATAGCCTCCTAGAAATCCATATATTGGATGTTCCCCGGAGGTTCATACATTTTTTGGAACTATTTAATTTCAAACTCAACTATATCATAATCTTCATAGGCAACATCTTTATGAAAGCTTTTATCTAAAACTAGCACTCTATAACTTCCATTCTTAAATGGAACAAATGTATAATAATTTTTTCTACTGTATCCTTGTGCTAAAGTCCATTCACCATTTATCATAATATAAAATTCATAACACACTTCTTTTCCACCTTCAGATACTACTTCAAAAGTAACTTCATTGCCTATTTTTAATTCATTGTATGAAATTTGTAATTTAGTTGAGTTCACAGGTACAACCTCATGAACGTAAACAGAAACTTCCTTTTTACTATCATATTCTTCAGTAGATTTTATATTTTTTGCATATATTACAAAAGTATATTTTCCAGGACATTTTGGTTTTATCTTTATTGATTTCTCATCTACAAAACCAGTATCCTCTACTTCATATCCATTTATTTTAGTTACAAATTTAGTTAAAACATCTTTTGTATTTTTAGTAATTACTTCAACATTAATTGTATCTCCCACTAAATAGGTTTCTTTACTATTTAATAAAATATAATCAATATCTGCTGCTACATAATCTTTTGCCTCAATGAATAAAGATGTAGATGCATCATAGTTTTTTGAAGAAAATTCATCCTTTATTTTAATATCAACTTCATACTCTCCAGCTTCTGTTGGTATAAAATTAACCCAATTATTTATTCCATAATCTATTTTTTCCTTTTCTATACCATTTTTATATATTGTAAATTTATATAGTGGTTTAATTCCTCCATCGGTTTTAATTTTAATATTTACAGTTTCACCTATTATACATCTTTTTCCTTTATCACATTTAACATCAACTATTCTAACTGGTTTTTCACCTTTATTATAAATTTCATATTGAATAGATGCTGTATCTTCATGGTCTCCTTCAAATGAAATATCTTTAACTTTAAGAGTTATCTTATATTTTCCCTCATCCCTCGGTTCCCATACATACTCATTTCCTCTTATATAACCGCTATCTTCTGATATAGGTCCTTCTATAATATATCTATATATTAATTCTCTACCACCATCTACTAAGGCTAATAAATTCACTTCAGTTCCAACTGCTTGTGGTGATTTGATATCACTTTTAAATGATCTAATTTTAACTTCATTATATGGATTTACATTATAAACAATAACAGCCCTATCATCGAATGAATTAGCTGAAAACATATCTCTTACATAGCATAATAGCTTGTACTCTCCCGGCGACTTTTCCTTAAAAGTAACCATACTCTTAGAAGAAAAATCTTGAATACACGTAACCTTTCCTTCTTTATTTATCTTTAAAAATTTATATAATAATTGTCTATTTTTTTCATAGTTAGCTTCTACTTTAAAAATTAACTCTTCATTAATCAATATATTCGGAGTTAAGCATAAGAAGTTCGTTATTTCAATTTTTTCTAAATCCTTTACTTCAAATTTTACAGTTGTAAAATCATCGACATTTCTTTCAGAGTCTACCTTTTTACATTCTATTAATACTTCTATATTACCTGGTTTTGTAGCTGTAAAAACAAACTCATTCTCTGTAGTATAATCCCTTAAAACTTCCCAGTCTTTTTTACCTTTTACCCAAAATCTATATAACACTAATTCTTCATTTGCTGTAACATTAATGTGTAACTTTTCTCCAACATTTATCTTATTCTTATTTATTTTAACTTTATTAATCAATTTCGAGTTTTCAACTATTTCATATTCTGACCTACCAAGATAGTCATATGCATTTTTACAATTGGTTGATTTTCCTTGAACCATTATCATATATTTTCCTGGTTTAGTAGGTTTCCACGTACAAATATTGCTTTTTGAAAAGTCTTGTATAGGCTTCCATATTCCTTCAATCCCCTCCATAAACTTATATTCAACATCATCATTTTCAGTTAAAAATGCTGCAATATTTATATTTTCATTTAAGTCAGCAGGGCTTTTATTGTCAAAATCAATTAAAACCTCTTTCATCTCTCTCCACCTCACCATATAATATATACTTAATCTCACCATAGTTTATATAATTTTCTATATAAATTATACTATTTCCTTTTTAAAATAAAAACTGAAATTTGTCTAATATATATAAAAAAAAGAACAAACTATAGATATATTTCTACAGTTTATTCTATATTTTTATCCTTCACCAAATATATTAAATTTTTTTGTAATCTCTTATCATCTTCTATAGTTCTTTTCTTAGCATTAGGAGTTTTTCCTCCACCCCGTCTTATCTTTTGGGATAAATGCCTTTGTTCTAACATTGCTCCAATGTTTTCATTTGTGTAGATATATCCTTTAGGACTAATTACAGCAGCTTTTCTACCTAAGCAAATAGCAGCAACTCCATAATCCTGAGAAACTATAATATCATCACTAGTACATTCATTTACTACTTTCATATCAACACTTTGAAATCCACTATCAACAACTCTAACTTCTCCATAGTCTACTGTTATGTAATGATGAATATCACAATAAATTATAAGGTCTAACTCATACTCTTTTGCTATCTTTGTAATAATGGAGATACCTGGACAGGCATCTCCATCAACTATAATTTTCATATTGTAAAATAATTATTTTAATCTAGATTCTAATTCAGCTTTTAAATCTTCATAACCTGGCTTACCAAGTAAAGCAAACATGTTCTTCTTGTATGCTTCAACTCCTGGTTGGTCAAATGGATTTACTCCTAATAAGTACCCACTTATTCCGCAAGCTTTTTCGAAGAAATAAACTAATTGTCCAAAGTAGTATGGGTTTAACTCAGGAATATTTAATACCATATTTGGTACTCCACCATCATTATGAGCTAATAAAGTTCCTTGGAATGCTTTCTTATTAACGAAGTCAACAGTTTTTCCTGCTAAGAAGTTTAATCCATCGGCATCATTTTCAGAAGCTTCTATGATTATTTCTTTAGTAGCCTTTTCTACATTAAGAACTGTTTCAAACATTATTCTATTACCATCTTGGATGAATTGTCCCATTGAATGTAAGTCAGTTGAGAAATCAACTGCTGCTGGGAATATACCCTTTTGATCCTTACCTTCTGATTCTCCATATAATTGCTTCCACCATTCATTGAAGTAGTGTAAAGATGGCTCATAGTTAACTAATACTTCTACAGCTTTACCTTTATTGTATAAAGCATTTCTCATAGCAGCATATTGATAACAAGCATTTTCTTTTAATGAAGGATTAGAGTAAATTTCTCTTGCATCAGCAGCTCCTTGCATTATTTCTTCAATATTTACTCCAGCAGCCGCGATTGGTAATAATCCAACTGCAGTTAAAACAGAGAATCTTCCTCCAACATTATCTGGAACAACAAAAGTTTCGTAACCCATTTGATCAGCTAAACCTTTTAAAGCTCCTCTTTCTTTATCTGTAGTAGCAAATATTCTTTCTTTTGCTCCTTCAACTCCATATTTCTTTTCCATGAAGTCTTTGAATAATCTAAATGCTATTGCAGGTTCAGTTGTAGTACCTGACTTAGAGATAACATTAACAGATACATCTAATCCTTCGATAGCTTCAAATAATTCTGTTATATATGTTGAACTTATATTATTTCCAACAAAGAATATTTTTGGAGTCTTTCTCTTATTGTTTGGTAGCATATTATAGAAGTTATTTGTTAACATTTCTATAGCAGCTCTTGCTCCAAGATATGAACCACCTATACCTATAACAACTAAAACGTCTGAATTTGATTGAATTTTTTTAGCAGCAGCTTGTATTCTTGCAAATTCTTCTTTGTCATAATTAACTGGTAGATCAACCCATCCTAAAAAGTCACTACCAGCTCCTGTACCCTCATGAACTGTATCGTGAGCCCACTTAACCATACCTTCCATCTTATCTAATTCACTTAAAGACGCATATGGTTGAACTTTTGATAAATCTAAACTTAAACCATTTTTCATTTTCATACCTCCAAATAATGTGGGATTTTTAACAACCTTTATTATATCATAATTTTTCTTATACTAACAATTTTAACAATAATTAATTTAATAAATTATTCTGTCATTACTTTAATTACTTGCTCAACCTTTTCTTCATTTAATGCCTTGGCTTTCCCTACATTTCCACCAAGCTTATTCCACACATAATTATGCACTTCAACACCATTTGAAAAATCCAATTCTAACCATTTTTTTAATTCATCTGAAAGATAATCATCTTGGCCTTTTAGTTCATTAACCATTTGAGTAACAGCCTCTCTAGTAATTTCATTTTGTCCCCATATTTGCCCATCATCTGCTATTATTATAGTATTAGCCATATGATGTACTATATCATAACATTGAGTTAAATCCATATGTGATACTGCACTATTGGCATTTTCTATAACTTCATTTTCTATCACTGTATTTTCCTTTTTTGAATTTTTATTCTCATTAATTTCACTTACTTTATTAAATGCAAAATTAACAATTTCATATCCATTACTCCATAATACTAATATTGTTGAAAGTGATATTATTAATACTAAAAGAATTACAATTATTTTTTTCCCATTGGGTGATTCTTCTTCCAACTCTTCTTCAAATTCATCATCTTCATCATCATCTTCTAACTTTTGTTCCCCATCATCCATCATCTCTTTAATTTTTTTATTCATAAAATCTTCTACATTAGTTTCCTTATTCCCTTTTATCTCCATCTTATTATCCTCTTCAGCGATCTCTTGTTTATCACGCTTAATAGTTTCATCTAGTCTTTCTTTAACACTTTTCCCCATAAATGTACCCCTCCTAATTTATATCTAGTTACACAATGATTATACCATATTATTACATTTATGGTTATTAAAAACATATTTTTTGATGATTTTTCACTTTAATTTAGTTTTTTTAAATCATCAATTTTATTTTCCACTTCATTTATATATTCCTCAAAAGTTAATCCTCTATTCATTATATCTTCAGCCACTTCTTCATTACCAATATATCTAAAATGCCAAGGCTCATAATTATATCCTGTTATATCCTCCTTACCCTTTAAGTATCTCAATATGAATCCATACTTATAGCAATTTTCATTAAGCCATCTAAATGCATCCGTATTTTCAAAACCTTCATCTAAGGTTGAATACTCATCACACAAAA
The DNA here is from genome assembly GCA_900543325.1 of uncultured Clostridium sp. Taxonomy (GTDB): domain Bacteria; phylum Bacillota; class Clostridia; order Clostridiales; family Clostridiaceae; genus Clostridium. The sequence continues at coordinate 16,781 of UQQU01000006.1, forward strand.
TGTCTATAGCTAGTCCACTTTGATGTTCTGAAGCACCTGGCTCTGCAGTATAAGCACGAGTTCTCTCCTTTCCATTTTGCTTCATCCTAGTATCATATAATTCCTTCTGTACACCATAACTTCTATACCCTGATACTCCAACCAATGAAATACCATCTTTTGCTGCTGCAGCAAACATTTTCTTTACTGCATCTGCTGCAGCATTCTCTAAATTATTATCTTGAACATAATCCAAAAATTTTGCTTCACACTTTTTCAAATTACTCGGAATATAATCCTCAGCTAATTTATTCTCCCTATTAATTAAAATAAAATACTCATTATTTAATATATTTTCTAATCTTTCTATTTCCTTATAATCACTTTCCATATCTTCATATTCTAATTTTTTCTTCTCTGTACTGGCCAATAAAACTTCACTACCGCTACTATTTACACTAATACTCTCATCATCTTTCTCTAAGTTACTCAGTCTAATATTTGTTAAGTAACATACTCCAACTATAACCACACCAATTACTAGCGCAAACCCCAACTTTTTTAAAATATTATTCATAATATTCTCCTTAATGTAATCTATAATTATATAATATAATGATTCTACATGTATAATTTTTCTAATAATATTCAACATTTATTATAATCTCTTTATACATTTTTTTCCAACTACTTTATTCAAATTTTTAATCTATTTATATTAATTATTATTTATATAAACATAATAACACCATTATAATTCCATAACAAAAAAAATCGCTACATTCCTGTAAAAATACAGGTTTGTAGCGATTTTTTTATTCAAATTCAATAGTTGCTGGTGGTTTTCCTGTACAATCGTACATTACTCTGTTAACACCATTAACTTCATTTACTATTCTAGTTGTTACTTTTCCAAGAACTTCCCATGGAAGATCTGCTGATTCAGCTGTCATGAAGTCACTTGTAGTTACTGCTCTTAGAGCAATTGCATAATCATAAGTTCTTTCATCACCCATAACTCCAACTGATCTCATATTAGTTAAAGCTGCAAAGTACTGTCCAATAGATTTATCTAATCCTGCTTTAGCGATTTCTTCTCTGTAAATTGCATCCGCATCTTGAACTATTCTTACCTTTTCAGCAGTTACTTCTCCAATTATTCTAATACCAAGTCCTGGTCCTGGGAATGGCTGTCTATATACTAATTTTTCTGGTATTCCAAGTTCTAAACCAGCTTTTCTAACTTCATCTTTAAATAATAATCTTAATGGTTCGATTATTTCTTTAAAATCAACGTAGTCAGGAAGCCCTCCAACATTATGGTGAGATTTAATAACTGCAGATTCACCTAATCCACTTTCAATTATATCTGGATAAATTGTACCTTGAACTAAAAAGTCTACAGCTCCAATTTTCTTAGCTTCTTCTTCAAATACTCTTATAAACTCTTCACCTATAATTTTTCTCTTAGTTTCTGGATCCTCTACTCCAGCTAACTTTTCATAGAATCTTTCTTGAGCATTTACTCTTATGAAGTTTAAATCATATTGTCCTTCTGGCCCAAATATAGCTTCAACTTCATCACCTTCATCTTTTCTAAGTAGACCATGGTCAACAAATACGCAAGTTAATTGCTTACCAATTGCTTTTGATAAAAGTACTGCTGCAACAGATGAATCAACTCCACCTGATAATGCACATAGTGCCTTACCATTTCCTACTTTTTCTCTTATTTCTTCAATTGTCTTTTCAACAAATGAATCCATTTTCCAGTCTCCTGAACATTTACAAATGTTATAAACAAAGTTTGATAACATCTTAGTTCCTTCTACAGTATGCATAACTTCTGGGTGGAATTGAACTGCATAAAGATTCTTTTCTTCACATTCCATAGCTGCTACTGGACAAACTGGAGTATTACCTATTATTTTAAATCCTTCTGGAGATTTTTCAATATAGTCAGTATGACTCATCCAACAAATTGTTGTTTCATGTACATCAGCAAATAATTTTGATTCATTATCAACCTTTACTACTGTTTTACCATATTCACTTACTGGAGCAGTAGCAACACTTCCTCCAAGAACATGTGCCATAAGTTGTGAACCATAACAAATACCAAGTACAGGTATTCCTAATTCAAATATTTCTTTATCACATAACGGAGAATTTTCACCATATACACTGTTTGGTCCACCAGTGAATATTATTCCCTTTGGATTCATTTCTTTTATCTTTTCTACGCTTAAATTATAAGGATGAACCTCACAATATACATTGCACTCTCTAACTCTTCTTGCAATTAATTGGTTATATTGACCACCAAAGTCAAGTATTAATACTAATTCTCTATTCATTAGAATCCTCCTAATGTTTTTTCTTTAATTATCTCGTAAAATTATACATTTTTCAACAAAATAGAATTATATTTATTTTTAACTATTAGATAACAGTCAAGGTTTAAATTCATTTCTGAATTACCTTAACTATCATCTATTTATTAACTTCAAATTATTCTCTAACACTATAATTTGGTGCTTCTTTAGTAATGTTTATATCATGTGGATGACTTTCTCTTATTCCTGATGCAGTTTGAACAACAAATCCTGCATTTTCATATAAATCTTCTAAAGTCGCCGCTCCAAGGTATCCCATACCAGATCTTATTCCACCAATTAATTGATATAAAGTATCTGCTACTACACCTTTATAAGCAACTCTACCTTCAACACCTTCTGGAACAAATTTCTTAGTTCCATTTTGGAAATATCTATCAGATGAACCTTTTTCCATAGCTCCTAAAGATCCCATTCCTCTATAAACCTTATAGCTTCTTCCTTGATATATTTCCATTTCCCCTGGTGCTTCTTCACATCCTGCAAGCATTGATCCCATCATACAAGCACAAGCTCCACCAGCTAAAGCTTTAACTATATCTCCTGAATATTTAAGTCCACCGTCGGCAATTACTGGCACTCCATATTTTCTTCCTTCTTCAGCACAATCCATAACTGCAGTTAATTGAGGAACACCTACCCCTGCAACTATTCTTGTTGTACAAATAGATCCTGGTCCAATACCAACTTTTACACAGTCTGCTCCAGCTTCTGCTAAATCTCTTGTAGCTTCTGCAGTTGCAACATTACCAGCAATTATTTGAAGTTCTGGATACTTAGCTTTTATCTTCTTAACTCCTTCAATAACTCCTTTTGAATGACCGTGTGCTGTATCTAATGTAATAACGTCAACTTGAGCTTTAACTAAAGCATCAACTCTATCCATCATATCGTTAGTTATACCAACAGATGCTCCACAAAGAAGTCTTCCTCTTGAATCTTTTGCTGCATTTGGATATGCTCTAACTTTTTCTATATCCTTAATTGTTATAAGACCTTTTAAATTGTTATTTCCATCAACTAAAGGTAATTTTTCAATCTTATGAGCCTTTAATATTTCTAAAGCTTCCTCTAAAGTAGTTCCTTCTGGAGCTGTTACTAAAGGACTTTTTGTCATAACATCTGAAACCATTTTATCGTAGTTTGTTTCAAAAACTATGTCTCTGTTAGTTATGATACCAACTAATTGAGTTCCTCTTGTTACTGGAACTCCTGAGATTCTATATTGAGCCATTAAATCTAATGCTTCTCTTACAGTATGGTCTTCATTTAAGAATATTGGATCTGTAATTACTCCATTTTCTTGTCTTTTAACTCTATCAACTTCTCTTGCTTGGTCTTCTATTGGCATATTTTTGTGGATAATTCCGATTCCACCTTCTCTAGCCATAGCTATCGCCATTTTTGATTCAGTAACTGTATCCATACTTGCACTCATTAGAGGAATATTTAATGTTATTGTTTTTGTTAATTGAGTTTTTAAACTAACTTGGTGTGGTAAAACCTCTGATTTGTTTGGTACTAATAATACATCATCAAATGTGTAAGCTGTTTTTAATATTCTTGCCATACTTAATCTCTCCTATCATTATTATTTGTGTGTTTATGTATATAATAAACGAAATTCTTATTTAGTTATCTTGGAGCCAGCTAAATAAAAATAAGCATATTAAGTCCGCTATCTATAAGTGAACATTAATATGCTTTTTCTTTACACATTATTCGTGTTTAGGTAAATATATTAAATTCACTCATAGATGAAAATTTAAGGTTTTCAGTAGAAACACCCTGCCATATTCAGGGTTTATATGAGTTGTTTTATTATTCGTGTTTTTTTGCTTTTTATTATTATAGTTTATACAATATAGCTTGTCAATACACCAATTTTAATTAAAAAATATCAATAATATATTTTTCTATATAATAAAATATTTTTATCATAAAATTTAATTCTCATTATTTTATATTTAATTATTATTAATATTTAATTTATGACAATTTCTACTTTATAATAAATTTATTTTTTTCATTTTTTAAAATTAAATCTAATCTTATTATTTTATCTCTTTAAAGATTTATTTTAATAATCCTATATTTTTATTATTTAATTTAATACCATACTAAAAGCTTTTAAAATACATTTCTATTAGTGAACTTCCATAAAGGCATGCTATTATTCCTCCAATTGCTAAATAAGGTCCAAAGGCTATTTCAGATTCTTTATCCTTAAGTTTAAAAATTAAAATGAAACCAGCTACAATTCCGCCAAGAATTATAGCTATAAATAAAGTAACTATAATACCTTTAATTCCCAAAAACAATCCACAAATCAATGCAATATCAATATCCCCTTCACCCATACCATGCGTTAAAATAACTATAAGATATATAACTCCAAATCCAATAAATCCACCAGCTACATAATCCCAAGGTATTGATTTAGTTTCTATGCACTCCAAAGCAAGAAATAATACTCCTGCTATTACACCAAATATAACTGTTGAGTTATAAACATATTTAGTTTCAAGATCAATAAAGCCTATTACTATTAATAATGATGCAAATAAGCAGAACTTAAAGCAATCTACCGTAAATCCAAATTTAATATAAATCAATAAATACAAACATGCGTTTAAAGCTTCAATTAATGGATATTTTATAGATATCTTCTCCTTACATTTCCTACATCTACCACCTGAAAATACATAACTAAAAATAGGTATCAAATCTTTAAGCTTTAAATTATATCCACAACTTATACATTGTGACTGTGGAAAAGATATTGATTCTTCTCTAACAATCCTATATATGCAGACATTTAAAAAACTCCCTATAATTAATCCTAATAATATTACTAAAATCATTTCAATTATTACTCCTTAACATAATAAAATATTACTTAATTAATAATATTGTTAATTAAGTAATATTAACTAATTCTCAATTTAGTCATTATACCATTATTTGGTTTTATTTTCTATAATTTATTATAATATATGCAATCTAAATTCTTATACTAAAATAAAAAGAGGATCCAAATCTGAATCCTCCTTATTTATACACAATTATAAATATTATTTACTTTCGCACTTAATTAGTACATTCCATCCATTCCACCCATTCCCGGTGCACCTGGCATTGGAGCTTCTTTTTGTGGAATATCAACAACAGCTGCTTCTGTTGTTAAGAATGTTGATGCTACAGATGCTGCATTTTGAAGTGCACTTCTTGTAACCTTAGTTGGATCAACTATTCCAACCTTAAGCATATTTACATATTCATCATGTAATGCATCGTATCCCATTCCAGCCTCAGAATTTTTAATTCTTTCTATAATTACAGAACCTTCAACTCCTGCATTAGTAGCTATTTGTCTCATTGGTTCTTCTAATGCTCTAACTATGATATTTATACCAACTTGTGTATCAGCAACATCTGACTTTAATTCTGCAACTTTGTTAATTACATTAACATAAGCAGTTCCACCACCTGGTACTATACCTTCTTCAACTGCAGCCTTAGTAGCAGCTAAAGCATCTTCAATTCTAAGCTTTCTTTCTTTAAGTTCTGTTTCTGTAGCAGCACCAACTTTTATTACTGCAACTCCACCAGAAAGCTTAGCTAATCTTTCTTGTAATTTTTCTTTATCAAATTCAGAAGTAGTTTCTTCTATTTGACTTCTTATTTGATTAACTCTTTCCTTAATAGCATTACTATCTCCTCTACCATTTACAATAGTAGTATTATCTTTAGTTATTTTAACGCTTTCTGCTTGCCCTAACATTTCTAAAGTAGTTTCTTTTAAATCTCTTCCTAATTCTTCAGAAATTACTTGACCACCTGTTAAAATAGCTATATCTTGAAGCATTTCTTTTCTTCTATCACCAAATCCAGGAGCCTTAACAGCAACACAATTGAATGTTCCTCTTAATTTATTAACTACTAATGTAGCCATTGCTTCTCCTTCAATATCTTCAGCAATTATTAATAACTTCTTACCTGCTTGAACAATTTGTTCTAATACAGGTAATATTTCTTGTATGTTTGTAATCTTCTTATCAGTTATTAAGATAAGTGGATTATCTAATATAGCTTCCATTTTTTCTGTATCTGTTACCATGTAAGCAGAAACATATCCTCTATCAAATTGCATACCTTCAACAACATCTAATTCAGTACCCATTGATTTAGATTCTTCAACAGTGATAACTCCTTCGTTACCTACCTTTTCCATAGCATCTGAAATAAGTTGACCTATTTCATAATCAGCTGCTGAAATAGCTGCAACTCTAGCTATATCCTCTTTACCGCTAACAGGTTTAGATATTTCTAATATTTCTTTAACTGCTGTATCTACAGCTGTTCTTATACCATTTCTAAGTAACATTGGATTTGCACCAGCTGTTACATTTTTTAAACCTTCTCTTATAATAGCTTGAGCTAAAAGAGTAGCTGTAGTAGTACCGTCACCTGCAACATCATTAGTCTTTGTTGCAACTTCCTTAACTAACTGAGCTCCCATATTTTCATATGGATCTTCTAATTCTATTTCTCTTGCAATTGAAACACCATCATTAGTTATAAGTGGTGAACCAAACTTCTTATCTAAAACTACATTTCTACCTTTAGGTCCTAAAGTAACCTTAACTGTATCTGCTAATTTATCAACACCAACTTGCATTGCTCTTCTAGCTTCTTCACCAAATTGAATCATTTTTGCCATAATATTTTACCTCCCAACTATTCTACTATTGCTAATATATCATCTTGTTTTAAAATTATATATTCTTCACCGTCAACCTTTACGTCTGTCCCTGCATATTTAGAATATAATACCTTGTTTCCAACTTCTACGTCCATAGGAACTCTCTTACCTTCTACCATTGCCCCAGGTCCTATTGCAACAACCTTTGCTTCTTGTGGTTGCTCCTTTGCTGTTCCTGTTAAAAGTATTCCACTCTTTGTAGTTGTTTCAGCCTCTAATTTTTGTATTACCACTCTATCACCTAATGGCTTTATATTCATAAATAAACCCTCCTATATTTTCATTATTAGCACTCACCTCATTAGAGTGCTAACATCTTTATATTTATAATATAATTTTAGTTGCAATCTTTCAACAATTACTTTCTATATTATTACCTTACTAAGGTCAAATATTACTAATTATTCTAATTTATTTTCACTTTACTTTGATTTCCATTATTTTTCTAATGTTTTTCTATATATAAGATAATATTTTATTTCATATATAAAAGCTATGAATTTACTTTAAAATTTCTAAACTCATAGCTAGTTATAATTTTTCAAATTTCCCTTTTCTCTAAGAAAATTATTTATCTTTCCAAATTGACATCCTCAAATTTATCAAGAGTTTCATTTTTAAGAACTGCCTTAATAGTTGTTCCATTGTTTATTTTAGTAAATGCTGCTTTTGCCCTAAGTGGTGGTACTATTGTTCCTGCTCCATTAATACATCCGCCTTCACACATCATACCTTCAATAAAGTTTCCAGGTAATTTTCCCATTTTAGCAAGCATCATTGTCTTTTTACAATCAAGTCCTGATACTTGAACTGGCTTAAACTCAACCTGTACTCCTGAATCTTGTACATAATTCTTAATAGCTGCTGTTAATCCACCAGCTGCACCAAATCCTCTTCCAAATACAGATGCATCATTAACATTTTCTTCTTCACACTGAAATGGGTTAACATCAAATGCTTCAAATAAAGCGAGTAATTCTTCAAAAGTTAATACATAATCAACAGCATCAGCTATTCCAATTCTAACTGCCTCACCCTTCTTAGCTGTACAAGGACCTATAAATACAACTTTTGCCTCTGGGTCATTTTTCTTTATAAATCTAGCAGCTGCAACCATTGGAGAAACTGTTCCAGAAATTCTATCTTTTTCAGTTGGATTAACTTTTTCAATGAAATTCAAGAAACCTGGACAACATGAGTTTGTCATGTATTTATCCCCATTTTCCATTCTTTCTACAAATTCATTAGCTTCATGAACTGTAACTGCATCAGCTCCCAATGCTGCTTCTATCATATCTTCGAATCCAAGTGCTTTAATAGCATTTCTAACTTTTCCATAATTCATAGTTGGTCCAAATTGTCCTGTTATAGCAGGTGCAACTACTGCATACATCTTTCTCTTTCTACCTAACCTCTTAGCAACTGGAACTATTAAACTCTTATCTGAAATAGCTCCAAATGGACATGATCTCATACATGAACCACAATTAACACACATTTCTTCTTTAATCATAGCCCTTCTATCATCTGGATTTATGTCTAAAGCTCCAGTTGGACATGATCTCTTACATGGTCTCATAACCTCTGATATTGCATCATAAGGACATGCTTTTTTACATCCTCCACACTCTTTACATAATTCTTGATTTATATATGCTCGTCCATTAACAATTGTTATAGCCCCAAAATTACATGCTCCTTGACATCTGTGTGCAATACAATTTCTACATGAATCTGTTACATTAAATTTATTTATAGGACATCTATCACAGGCTGCTTCTATAACATAAATAATTTGCTCATCTGGTCTAATATCAATTAGTGATTCTTCTGCATTATCACCATTTGCTAAATATCCAGCTGCGAGCTTAGCTCTTTCTAAAACTATAGCCCTTTCTTTATAAACACAACATCTATATTGTGCTACATCTCCCTTAATAACCTCATATGGAACTTTTTCAATACTTTCTAAAGTAATATTATCATCTTTAGCAAGCCTTGCAACCTCTGTTAATACCTCATGCTTTAATTTTTTAAGCTGAGTTTCAAACTTAAACATATCACCACTCCCCTCTCCTGTATACCAATTCTAATTATACAACATTTTACCATTTATGCCCACTTTTCATAATATTCTGATAATTTTATTTATGTAAATTACTTTTACATTATAAAACATATTTTTAATATAATAATCAATTATTATATTAAAAATCTAAAAAACTTTTTATTATTTATATATAAAAAAGCCCTATGAAATATAAATTCATAAGACTCATTAAATCTAAAGTTCTAATACACTTTATTATCGTTCTTTATTATAAAATCAACTAAAGCATCCTTAATACTATCTATTAATTCAAAATCAATTATAGACATATTATCTGCTTCACTATGAACAATACCAACTATTCCATCTTGACCAATGACTAAAGACGAATCATTCCCTCTTCTAAATGACATATGATCACTACTACCTACAATTCTGCCTTCATTATTTCTAGCATATGGAACCATTTCATAATAAACTTTATTCTCATCTAGTACCTCTATAAAGTCATCATATAATTCTTGACATAATGGATTATTATTTTTAACTGCTAAACCTTCATTTCCCTTCATACCTATACAATCAATATTTATATTATACCAATCTTCATAATTCTCCTTAAAATCTTCCACGAATTTTGAACTACCTATTAAACCTAGTTCTTCTGCATTAAAAGCTGCAAAAACTATATCATGTTCTGGTTTGTTATCTTTGTAATACTTAGCTAAATCCTTAGCTGATTCAAGTAATACTGACACTCCTGAAGCATTATCAATGGCTCCTTCAATTTTTTTTACTTTTATTTTTGAGGATTGATGGCTACTAGATGTCTCTTCCAGCCTTTCTCTTACAGTAACATGGTCAAAATGAGCTGAAATTACAACTGCTTTAGTACTATCCTTACCTTTTATTACACCAATAACATTATTTACAACGTTATCATTTTCTTCATTAGGATTAAATATAGATCTCATTTCTTTATTTAAATAAACTTCATGATAAAAACTACCATTATTAAATGGATCTAAACTTATAGCTTCAAAGTAATTTTTTATAAACTCTGCTGACCTAGTATTCTCATCGGTTCCAACAACTCTAGATAAGTATTCATCTGACGTAAGCTCTTCCATTATACTTTCTATATCTAATTTTTCAGGATTTTTACCTGCTTCAGTACTTAACTGTTCTTCGTAATCAATTACTCCTCTACTAGATACAACTTTATCTACTACACCGCTACATCCAGTGAAAAGTAAATTCAAAACTAATACACTTGATATAATAGATATTAATTTATTTCTTATGTTCATAATACTCTCCCTTAATATATTAAATTCTACTCTTTTCCCTTTATATTCTCCATCTTATATTAAATATATTCTCACTTTTAATCTGTTAATTTGTACAAAAAATAATACACAATAATAAGCCCATTTTAACTCATCATTGTGTATATTCTTTATAAACTAAAACTAAAATTAGTTTTCTAGTGATTTTCTCTAAATATAACTATTCAACTTTAATATTGTTTTCTCTTGCATAATAGAATAAATATTGTTGCGCAAGTCCTGCAAGTTCTCCAAACTTTTCCCTACCAAAGACTCTTATTTTATTTAATGACACATCTGGTGCTAAGTAAAAATGAATCATTGCTCTTTTTATCCATACATCAACTGGAAAAGCTGAATGTTTACCCATTGAAAATAACATTATACAATCAGCAACCTTAGCCCCTACCCCCATAAAGTTTTGAAGGGCCTTATGACACTCATCAACAGGTAATGACTTTATATATTCTAAATCAAATTGTTGTAACTCTTCATTTAGAGTTCCATTATTTTTAGCTTCAATAGCAGCATTAACCTTTGATATAGTATCTATTATGTATTTACTTCTAAAAGATGCTCCTGTTTCTTTTATTTCTTCTAAAGTTGCTTGTTTTAATTGTTCAGGAGTTGGAAATGCATAATAGATATTTTCCTTATATTGAATCTTATCTCCCCATCTTTCAGATATCTTTTTAATAGTCTTCATTATTGAAGGAATACTATTTCTTGCAGATATTATAAAACTTATTAACATTTCAAAAGGATCTTGATTTAATATTCTTATACCATAACCAAATTCAACACTTTTCTTTAAAAGTTCATCTTTTGATAATTCTTCCTTTACCTCTTCATAATTCACATTTAAATCAAAGTAATCTTTCCATACTTCATCAAAATCTTTCATATTAGTATTAAGAATTGTTACTGTACTTCCTTCTTGAACCACTTCTATAACTCTTCTATATGCAACAATTATGTAATTTGTATCAGTAATTCTTTCCCATCTAAAACATTGCCCACACTCTAATATTTGCTTTATATTAAAATCCTTAACATTTTCTAGTATTATTGAATTTTCTTTTTCTATTATATTTGTATAATTCATTTTTTCACCTCATTATGACACTAACGGACTTTTATCATTTATACTTCTATTGTTTCAAAACTTTTATCTTTATATTCTAAAGATAAATATTATTAATTAATAATTTATATCTTTAATGCTATATTAAATGACTTTCTTTTTCAATATTTTAATAATATAAACTTTAAAATTTATTATAAAATAAACCATTATAGTTTCTACCCCCTAACTATAATGGCTTATTTATGAAATACAATTAATTATTCTAATAGATATAGATTATAATCTTAAATTTATAATAATTATTAAATCTTCTTATCTATTAATTGAATATACATTTTTATATTCTTCAATTATATTTTCTAATACTTCAGCCGATACTCTCATCATTTTAGAACATCTTGTTTCATTTTCATAATACTTCTCCTTTAGAGTAATACAATCTAAAGTATTCATTCTATAATTAAATTCATTTAAAAATTTTGAAGTCATTTCTCTAACATGAGGACTTTGATGTCCCCTTTCTGTAGTAAACATTACTCCTAATGCTGCTATAGCTCCCGTTGCTGCACCACAAACACTACCTATAGTCATTCCTCCACCAAATGATGCCATTGTCATTAAAGTTTGTTTTGAAAGATTTAAATCATAAACTTCATTAGTAGCTAAAAGTATACATTCGGCACAATTTAAATCATACTTTTTATCATAATATTTCATTGTAGTTTCTATTAACATTTAATTATTATCTCCTTAATGCATATAAACATTATAAAATTTTATCATTATTATAACATAAAACAATAAGAGGTAACTACTCGTCAGCAGTTACCTCTTATGCTTAAATTAAAGCGCATTTTTAGTTTTACTCTTTTTAAATATATTAAAATCCAAATATTTTGTAACAGCAAAGTTTACTTAAATTTTTTTACAAATTCAATTAGGCATTATAATTGTAGAATCCTCTTCCAGTTTTTCTACCTAACCATCCTGCTCTAACATACTTTCTTAAAGTACTACTAGCTCTATATTTATTATCTCCTGTTTCATTATATAAAACATCCATGATAGCTAAACAAACATCTAATCCAATTAAATCTCCTAATGCTAAAGGTCCCATTGGGTGATTTGCACCAAATTTCATAGCTGTATCTATATCTTCAACTGATGCAATTCCTTCTTGAAGAATAAATGAAGCTTCGTTAATCATTGGAATAAGTATTCTATTAACTACAAATCCTGGTGCTTCTGCAACCTCTACTGGTTCTTTACCAATTGCTAAAGATAACTCTTTAACAGCATCAAAAGTCTCTTGTGAAGTAGCCATACCTCTTATAATTTCAACAAGCTTCATTACTGGAGCTGGATTAAAGAAATGCATTCCTATAACCTTTTCTGGTCTACCAGTTGCTGAAGCAACCTCTGTTATTGATAAAGAAGAAGTATTTGAAGCTAAAATAGTTTCTGGTTTACAAATCTTATCTAACTCCGCAAATATTTCTTTTTTAATTTTCATATTTTCAATTGCAGCTTCAACAACTAAGTCACAATCTGCAGCTAAATTCATATCAGTAGTCCCTGAAATTCTAGATAATATATCTTCCTTAGTTTCCTCTGTCATTTTTCCCTTAGAAACTAATTTAGATAAGTTCTTGTTAATTCCAGTAAGTCCTCTTTCAACAAATTCATCCTTTATATCTCTAACTATAACTTCATAACCTTTTTGAGCAAAAGCTTGAACTATTCCAGCACCCATAGTTCCTGCACCTAAAACAAAAATCTTTTCCATTATAACCTCTCTCCTTTATTAAGTGAAAAACTAAAAGTAACTCATTATTAGTTATTAACATAGAAATTAGAAATTAGAATTTAAAACATATTTTACTTCAAATAAGTACTTATTAATTTTTCACTTTATCAATTCTCAAATATCTGATTTTTTATTTATATAAGTTTATATTTAATACCATTTAACCCATACTATACTAAATTCTGCAAACTAACGGTTCTTCAGTTTCTACAGATTCTTTTAATTTATTTATCATTTCTGGTATAACCTTATTTAAATCACCAACTATAGCATAATCAGCAACTTTCATAATTGGAGCACTTTCATCTTTATTAATAGCTATTATCATATCTGATTCTTGCATACCAGCAACATGTTGAATTGCCCCTGAAATACCACAAGCAATATAGATTGTTGGCCTTACAGTTTTACCAGTTTGTCCTACTTGATAATCTCTTTCTATCCAACCTTTATCTACAGCACCTCTTGATGCACCAACAACTCCACCTAAAACAGTTGCTAACTCTTGTAATAATCCGAAGTTTTCTTTGCTTCCAACTCCTCTACCACCAGCAACTATAAATTTAGCTTCTCCGATATCAACAATATCTTTATTAGCTTTAACTACTTCTAAAACTGTAGTTCTAATATCTGATGCTTCTAAATGAACATCAACTTTTTCTATATTATAATTCTCTTTCTTTTCAGTTAACTTTGAGAATACTCCTGGCCTTACAGTCGCCATTTGTGGTCTGTGGTTTGGACAAGCAATTGTTGCCATTAAATTACCACCAAATGCAGGTCTTGTTGCAAGTAAATCTCCATTAGTAACATCTACTTCTAAAGATGTACAATCTGCTGTTAATCCTGTTGAAAGTCTAGCTGCAACTCTTGGTCCTAAATCTCTACCTATGAAAGTAGCTCCAATAAATAATATACCTGGCTTTCTTTCATTTGCTAAATCACAAAGAACTTTTGTATATCCATCTGTCGTATAATTTTCTAATTCTTCATGTTCAGCTACTAGTATTTCATCAGCACCATGTTCACCTAAAATATCAGCTAAACAAGCTACATTATTTCCTAATAATACAGCAGTAAGATTAACTCCTAACTCATCTGCTAATCTTCTACCTTCTCCTAATATTTCTAAAGAAACCTTTTGTAATTCACCATTTCTTTGTTCAGCGAATACCCAAACGCCATTATATTCTGCCATATTCATCTCCAATTACCCTCCTACTATCTTAGATATAGTGTTTTTCTTTTAACTTTCCTAAAACATATGCTACTGCTTCTGGAGCTGATTCTTTAACAATTTCTCCTGCGCCCTTAGCTTCTTTAGTCATTGACTTTTTAACCTTTGTTGGTGAACCCTTTAACCCTAGTTCTTCAACTGGTACATCAATATCTGCTGCAGTCATCATTTTTACTTCTTTATTTACTGTATCAAATATATATTGAACGTTCATATATCTTGGATTATTTAATTCCTCAATTGCTGTTAAAAGAACTGGAGTTTGAACTTTTATTAATTCATATCCATCCTCTAATGCTCTATTAACTATTAGTCCATCTTCCTCAACCTTAACATCTTGTACATATGTTACTTGAGGAACATTTAAATGCTCTGCTATTTCTGGTCCAACTTGTGCAGTATCTCCATCAATAGCTTGTCTTCCAGCAAAAATTATATCGTATTCTAATTTTCTAATTGCTGCTGCAATTGTTTTTGAAGTTGCTAATGTATCAGCTCCTCCAAATGCTCTATCAGTTAAAAGGATAGCTTCATCAGCTCCCATACATAAAGCTTCTCTTAATGCATTCTTTGCTTGAGGAGGTCCCATGCTAATTACAGTCACGTGTGCCCCATAATTGTCTTTTAATTGTAATGCTGCTTCTAAAGCATGTTTATCTTCTGGATTTATTATTGAAGGAACACCATCTCTTATAAGAGTTCCTGTTTTTGGATCAATTTTTACAACAGTTGTATCTGGTACTTGTTTTAAACAAACTACTATCTTCATTATTAAAGCCTCCTCTTATCTTAATGCAGCGCCTGCGATAACCATCTTTTGAACTTCAGAAGTTCCTTCATAGATTTCAGTTATCTTCGCATCTCTCATCATTCTTTCAACTGGATATTCCTTAGTATATCCATATCCACCATGAAGTTGAACAGCCTTAGTTGTTACATCCATCGCAACTTCAGCAGCAAATAATTTTGCCTTAGCAGCATCTACTGAATATGGAAGCTTATTTTGTTTAAGCCATGCAGCTTTATATACTAATAACTTAGCCGCTTCAATTTTTGTTTCCATTTCTGCAATCATCCATTGCAATCCTTGGAATGCTGATAAAGATCTACCAAATTGTTTTCTTTCTTTCATATATTTAACAGATTCTTCATAAGCTCCTTCTGCAATTCCTAAAGCTTGAGCAGCTATACCAATTCTTCCCCCATCAAGGGTTTTCATTGCTATACTAAATCCTTTACCTTCTTTACCAATTAGATTTTCTTTTGGAACTATACAGTTTTCAAATATAAGCTCAGTTGTAGAAGATGCTCTAATTCCTAACTTTTCTTCTTTCTTACCAATTGAGAATCCAGGGAAGTCTTTTTCAACTATGAAAGCTGATATTCCTCTAGTTCCTTGCGACTTATCAGTCATAGCAAATACTATGAAAGTATCAGCAACACCACCGTTTGTGATGAATATTTTAGAACCATTTAAAATATAATTATCTCCATCTAATACAGCTGTAGTTTGTTGCCCTGCAGCATCTGTACCTGCACCTGGTTCAGTTAAACCAAAAGCACCAATCTTTTCACCTTTAGCAAGTGGCACTAAATACTTTTCTTTTTGTGCCGGAGTTCCATTTTCATATATTAATGAAGCACAAAGTGAAGTATGAGCTGAAACAATAACACCTGTTGTTCCACAAACTTTTGATAATTCTTCAACAGTGATGATATATGATAATACATCTCCACCAGCTCCACCGAATTCTTTAGGAAATGGTATACCCAGCATTCCTAATTCAGCCATCTTCTTCACATTCTCCATTGGAAATCTTTCTGTTTCATCTATTTCTGCAGCTATTGGTTTTACTTCATTAACTGCAAATTCTCTTACCATTTGTCTCACTAACTCTTGTTCTCTAGTTAATCCAAAATTCATTGCCTTTTTACCTCCCTGCAATACCCTCATTTATGTGTATAATACACTTGCTTATATATTTAAATTTAATTAAATAACTATTTATTTTGGAAATTCTTTTCTCTTCTTTCTAAGAATGCAGTCATTCCTTCAACTTGGTCTTCTGAATCAAAGCACTTACCAAAATCCTCTGCTTCAATTTCAATAGCTTTATCTATATCTACTTGTATACCTCTATTAATAGCATCCTTACAAAGCTTAACTGCTATTGGCGCATTAGCACAAATTGTAGCTGCCATTTTTTTAGCTTCTTCCATTAAATTTTCTAACGGTACAATTTTATTAACTAAGCCAATTCTTAAAGCCTCCTCGGCATTAATCATTGCACAAGTATAAATTAGTTCTTTAGCCTTACCTAAACCAACTATTCTAGGTAATCTTTGAG
This sequence comes from uncultured Clostridium sp., assembly GCA_900543325.1. GTDB lineage: Bacteria > Bacillota > Clostridia > Clostridiales > Clostridiaceae > Clostridium. Next base: position 33,778 of record UQQU01000006.1, read on the forward strand.
TTCCTCCAAATCCTGGTGTAATTCCAAGGCCAGCTTCTGGTTGAGCAAACTTCGCCTTTTCTGAAGCTATTCTTATGTCACATGCCATAGCAAGTTCACAACCTCCCCCTAAAGCAAATCCTGATATTGCAGCTATAACTGGCTTGTCTAAATTTTCTAATCTTCTAAATACTCTATTACCTAAAAGACCAAATTCCTCTCCAGCTTTAGAATCTAGATCTTTCATTTCAGCTATATCTGCCCCAGCAACAAAAGATTTTTCTCCCGATCCTGTAAGTATTACACAATAAACATTGCTATCATTCTCAATATTTGTTATAGCTAAATCTAAATCTTTTAAAGTATCTGAATTTAATGCATTCAATGCTTTCGGTCTGTTTATTGTTATAATTGCTAAATTCCCTTCTTTTTCAAGAGTTACATTTTTTAACTCTTCATCTAAAATAACATTTTTAATCTCCATAAATTCTCCTCCCATCATACCCATCAATACCATAAATACCCATTTTATTGTTAGATAATTAACAAAGAACCTCAAAAAAAACTCTCATATTTCTCCTTCTTTGTTTCCTCTTTGGTTAGAAGATTCTGAATAATCATAACTCACTTATAATTATAATATCTAAATTTATCATTTGCAATCAATATTTTCTTAATTAGTATATAAATTACATTTTTTCAATCTTTTTCTTGGAATACGTTTTCTAGCTCTTTTTTTCAACTTTATTTTCCATTGTATACTTATTGACAAAGTTAGAAAATAAAATTTAGAAATAAAAAATAGTTGTTGCCATAAGCAACAACTATTTTAATTATCTTTCATTAAATATACTAAAGTTAATAAACTTTCTGATAGATGAACATTTTCTACTTTAACATCCTCAGGTACAACTAAATCTACAGGTGCAAAATTCCAAATACCTTTTATTCCACCCTTAACTAACATATCACTAACCTTTTGTGCATTAATTCTTGGAACACATATAATCCCAATATCTACGTTATTTTCTTGTAAAAATTCAGCTAAGGTATCTATATCTCTAATTTCAATATCTCTTATTCTCATTCCTACAAGCTTTGGATTAGCATCAAAAATGCACTCAATAGATAAACCTAACTCAGAAAATCTATTATAGTTAGCAATTGCCTGACCTAAATTACCTGCACCAATTATTACTCCTGTATATTCTTTATCTAATCCTAAAATTAAACTTATTTGTTTATATAATTCTTTTACATTATATCCGTATCCTTGTTGTCCAAAGTCACCAAAATTATTTAAATCTTGTCTTATTTGAGATGCTGTAAATCCAATTTTTTCACCTAACTCTTTAGATGAAATTCTATCTACATCATTTCTCATTAGCTCTTTCAAATATCTATGGTATTTTGGTAATCTTTTAATTACTGCCATAGAAACATTTTTCTTTTTCTCCATAGTATATGAATCTCCTTAATACACTTCAATAATATTCCTATTATAATCCAACTTTGATAATATAATAACATACTTTTTGTTTTTTTTCTATATTTTAATATATAAGTAAAACTTTTTTATTATAATTTCCAAATTTAGTTTTTCCAATTTTATTTAATTTTATTAATTTTTATGTATGAAAATTCTTTAAAGATTTGTAAATGTTTTTACTATTTTAAAAAATAGAGACTTATGTATAACTTAGCAGATCAGTTATACATAAGTCTCGTATAGAATCAAAGTCAGATATTATGGACTATCTGACTTATATACAAGAATCAAAGTGATCTTGTATGCTATGCCCTTACGCCTAAAATGTTCTCGACTTATTTTATTATAATCAAGGTGCTATTCTTTGTCAATATTTATCGAATTATTCTCATTGAATTTAAGACAGCTATTAATGTTACTCCTACATCAGCAAAAACTGCAGCCCACATATTTGTTAAACCTAATACAACTAATAACATTACTATAATCTTAACACCTAGTGAAAATATTATATTTTGCCATAAAATTTTATTAGTTCTTCTAGATACCCTTATAGCTTCTGATATCTCCTCAATCTTATCTTTCATTAAAACAACATCAGCTGCTTCTATTGCTGCATCTGAACCTATTCCACCCATAGCGACTCCTATATCAGCTCTTGCTAAAACTGGAGCATCATTTATTCCATCTCCAACAAATAATACTTTTCCTTTTGATCTTCTCTTATTTAATATCTCTTCTACTTTACTTACCTTATCTCCAGGTAAAAGTTCTGAATATACTTCATCTATTCCTATATCCTTTGCCACCTTATCAGCAACACTTCTATTGTCACCTGTAAGCATTATAGTCTTCTTTATTCCAACTTCTTTTAATTCAACTAATGCTTCTTTTACATTTCCCTTTATTTCATCTGAAATAACTATATTTCCTTTATACTCACCATTAATAGCAACATGAACTATTGTTCCAATAGAATCTATATCATCATAACCTATATTGTTAATCTTCATTAATTTACTATTTCCAAGTAAAACATCATTTTTTCTTATAGTTACTTCTATTCCATGTCCTGAAATTTCTTTATAGTCTTTTATTTCATCCTTATTAACTTCTTTTCCATAAGCCTTTGCTATTGATATTGCAATTGGATGATTTGAATGTGATTCTCCCATAGCAGTAATTTCTAATAATTCTTCTTTACTTATATTTTTAGCATTTATTTCAGTCACTTCAAAAATACCCTTTGTTAAAGTTCCAGTCTTATCAAATACTACTATTTCACTATCTTTAAGTGCCTCTAAATAATTTCCTCCCTTAACTAAAATACCTTTTTTAGAAGCTGCTCCTATTCCTGAGAAAAACCCTAATGGAATTGAAACAACTAAAGCACAAGGACAAGATACAACTAATATAGAAAGTGCTTTATAAAGCCAATCCGAAAAAGTGGCATCTTTAATTATCATAGGCGGTATTATAGCTACTAATGCTGCAATTGTAACTACTATTGGGGTATAAATTTTTGCAAACTTAGTTATAAACTTTTCTGTTGGAGCTTTTTTATTAGATGCATTTTCTACTAATTCTAAAATTCTAACAACTGTTGATTCTCCAAATTCCTTATCTACTTTAACCTTTAAAACACCATTATTATTTATTGAACCTGATAATATTTCATTTCCAATTGTAACTTCACGTGGTACTGATTCCCCAGTCAATGCAGAAGTGTCTATAAAGCTTGTTCCTTCTAAAATAGTCCCATCTAAAGGTACTCTTTCTCCAGGTTTAACAATAATAGATTCACCTATTGATACTTCTTCTGGTGACACTCTAATTTCCTTACCATTCCTTAAAACATTTGCATAATCAGCTCTTATATCCATAAGAGAAGATATTGATTTTCTTGATCTATTTACAGCATACCCTTGGAATACTTCCCCTATTTGATAGAACAACATAACTGCAACAGCTTCTGGATATTCCCCAATAAAGAATGCTCCTATTGTAGCAATACTCATTAAGAAATTCTCATCAAAAACCTCTCCTCTAATAATATTCTTAATAGCACTTAATATTACTTCTCCACCTATTATCAAATAACTTATTCCAAATAAAATAAATGATAATAAATTTTCATTACTTTTATAGGCTAATGCAATAATATAAACTATGGCTCCAATTATTAATAATAAATTATCTTTAACATATCCTAAAAATCCATTATTATTTTCCTTAAATTCATGAGTATGACCATGCTGTTCTTTTTCATGATTTTCATGCTCATGACTATTAGTACAACAACTACTAGTACATTTTGCTCTACTAGAATCTATATCTTTATTATCTGCTTTTTCACTGACTTTAACATGTGGTTCCAATTTTTTAACTATTGATTTAATTTCATTTATTATATTATTTTTTTCTTCTTCTTTATTAATCTCTACTGTTAATACTGTTGTTGAAAAATTTAATGAGGCGTTTTTTATTCCATTTATTTTATTAACTTTAGCTTCTATTTTATTAGCACAATTAGCACAATCTAATCCACTTAAAACTAATTTAATTTCCATACAAGATTACCCCCCTTATTTTTTATCATATCTATTCAGTGATATGTTTTAATCCTTCATCAAATATATGCTTAATATGTTCATCATCTAAAGAATAATAAATTATCTTTCCTGCTCGTCTAAATTTAACAAGTCTAGCAGATTTTAAAACTCTTAATTGATGGGAAATTGCTGATTGACTAACATTTAATAAAACTGATAAATCACAAACACACATTTCCGACTCAAATAATGCACAAAGTATTTTTATTCTTGTACTATCTCCAAAAACCTTAAATAACTCTGCTAAATCATATAAAGTTTCATCTTTTGGTAATTTCTCCTTAACTTTATTGACTATTTCTCCATGTATAACATTACAGGAACAACTCTCAATATTATTATCAACATTAGTTTTCATAGTATATTCACTCCTATCATAAATAGTATTTGTATTTAAAATAATATTTATTTTTACATTTTAATATATGAATAATTGTTCATATGTTTATATTATTATTATATGCTTATCCTACTAAATTAGTCAACATTATTTTCCTAAATATTTCTTTTATTTTTTTATATAATAAAAAGCACCTAAATTAGTAATATATTTAAAACCAATTTAGGTACTTAACTATTTTAATTATGCTATATTTTTTAATCCATCATTAGAATTGCCTGAAACTTTTCTTTTTGATTTCCTACTTTCTACTATTTCATTTATAACCTTAAATATTTGAATTATTAATGTTGGTATAAATGCTAATACATATATTTGCACATATTGAATTGCCAATAAGTTTTCTACTTCAAATAACATCTGAAGTCCTGGAATAAATAATACTGCATTTAATAACACTAAACCTATTCCAAAGGCATACCAAACATACTTATTAGAAAATACACCTAATTTAAATATTGAACCTTTACTTCTACAATTAAATCCATGAAATAATCTAGCTAAACAAAGTGTTGCAAATGCCATAGTTGAAGCTGTTAAAGGAGTTTTCGTAGGATCTCCTAAATAAAAAGCAATTATTGTAAATATAGCGATTAATAAACCTTCTAACCCTAATCCTAATAAAAAATCCTTATTTAAAATAGATTCATTCTTTCCTCTTGGCCTATCTTTCAATAAATCTTTATTAGATTTCTCCATACCTATTGCTATAGCAGGTAAACTATCTGTTAAAAGATTTATAAATAATAAATGAACCGCTGCAAAAGGCATTGGTAAAGCCATAATTGAAGAATATAAAACTGCTATTATTCCTGAAGTATTACCTGATAATAAGAATTTTATAGAACTCTTTATATTGCTATAAATACTTCTACCATTAGAAACTGACTTTACTATTGTTGCAAAATTATCATCTGTTAAAATTACTGAAGCTGCATCTTTAGAAACTTCTGTACCTGTGATACCCATTGCCATACCTATGTCTGCCTGTTTCAACGCTGGAGCATCATTTACACCATCACCTGTCATAGCAACTATTTGTCCCTTTTCTTGCCAAGCTCTCACTATTCTGATTTTATGCTCTGGAGATACTCTTGCATAAACAGATATATGTTCAATATTCTCTTTTAATTCTTCATCTGACATTTTATCTATTTCTAATCCTTCGATTGCTCTATCTCCATCCCTTAAGATACCTATTTCTTTAGCTATAGCTGATGCTGTTATCTTATGATCACCAGTAATCATTATAGGCTTTACCCCTGCCATTATACAATCTGCAACAGCTTGTTTGCTTTCTTCTCTTGGTGGATCAATCATTGAAATTAATCCTATAAAAATATAATCATATTCATCATCTAAAGTTAATTCCTTAACCTGATTTAATTCTTTATATGCAAAGGATAATACTCTTAAACCACATTCTGATAGTCCTCTATTAACATCTAATATTTCATTTTTATCCCTTTCAGTTAACTCTCTAATCCCCTCTGAAGTCATTATAAATTTAACTCTATCTAAAATAACATCTAAAGCACCTTTAGTAAACATGATATTTTTATCATCAATCTTGTGTAAGGTACTCATAAGTTTTCTATCTGAATCAAATGGAATTTCAGCCAATCTCTCATATTCTTTTCTTAATTCTAATTCATTTATTAAAATATTATGTCCTAGATTAACTAATGCTACTTCTGTTGGATCTCCAATTTCCTTTCCATCCTTTGAAGTTGAATCATTACATAGAATAGAATTTTTAATTAAATATTCTTCAACTTTATTATCTAACGAAATTTCAGAACCATTAATTAATTTTCCATCAGCATATATTTTTCTAACTGTCATTTTATTTTGAGTTAAAGTACCTGTTTTGTCTGAACATATTATAGAAACTGAACCTAAACCTTCAACTGCCCTAAGCTTTTTAATAATTGCATTTTCTTTAGCCATCTTTTGAGTTCCTAATGCTAAAACAATAGTAACTATAGAACTTAAGGCCTCTGGAATAGCTGCAACTGCTAAAGCAACTGCAAACATTAATGAATCAAGAACTGGCATTTTTCTATATAATGATAATCCAAATACAATTGTACATATGGCTAATATTATAATAGCAAGTTTTTTACTAAAATCATCTAAACTAACTTGTAAAGGTGTTTTCTTTTCTTGAGTTTCCTCCATAAGAGTAGCTATTTTACCTATTTCAGTTTTCATTCCTGTACTTGTAACAAGCACCAATGCTCTACCATAAGTTACTAAGGAACCTGAAAACACCATATTCCTTTGATCACCTAAAGCTACCTCTTCATTATCTATTTTATCAGTAACTTTATCTACACTTAAAGACTCTCCTGTAAGGGAACTTTCATTTACTTGTAATGAATAACTTTCAATTACCCTACCATCAGCAGTAATTAAATCACCAGCCTCTAGAACTAAAATATCCCCAGGAACAACATCTTTAGATTGTATTTCTATCTTTTTACCATCTCTTATTACTTTAGCACATGGTGCTGATAATGCTTTTAATGACTCTAAAGATTGTTCTGCCTTAAAATGCTGAACTGTACCTAATACTGCATTTAAAATTATTACACTAAATATAACAATAGTACTTTCTACATCGTTACTTAGCATAGAAATTATTCCAGCTGAAATTAAAATAAATATTAGCAAATCCTTAAATTGACTAAAGAATACCTGAACTACACTTTTGTTCTTCTTTTGATTTAATTCATTAGAACCATAAGAAGATAAATTTTCACTTGCTTGTTCATTACTTAATCCTTCTTTTGATACATTAAAATAATTTAATGACTCTTCTGTAGTTTTAGAAAAATACTTCTCCATAAAATCCTCCTTATTTTTAATAATAAATTTTGGGGTTAGCTTTTATTAATTAATAAAAAAAGAGACCCTTAATATAATCCTCAAACTTAAGTAACAGTAACTTAAGGATTATATTAAAAGTCTCGTAACCCAAATGGTATATAACACCAGGCATAAGCCGCGATTGTTGATGCTATATTTTATACTACTCCCCTTTAATAGAGCTATTCTCTTTTACAAGAGTTATTATATTCTCATTAATATTTTTTGTCAATTATTATTCGTATTGCTTTTTATTTCAATTTTCTTTTTTTTATTGTAATATCTCATAAAAATTTATATTTTTCTCAAAATCATATATATACCTTATTTTATTATTTGTATTTTTATGGTATAATTAATACATAAACCTACCAGGCAAAAATAGGTTTAAAACAGGGGTAGTCTGCTAGTGCTCCTGTTTTTTTAACTTATATAAAAAATTTATTATTTTTAGTAAACGTTTAAAGGAATTATTAACTGCTTATAGAAATATATATTTATATATATTAAAAATTTATTTATATTTGGATAAGCGAGGGGTTAATATGGAGGGTATTTATAAACACAATGATAATTGCTTTGATGTATATATAAGCGATAAAAATATAATTGATACAGATGAATTTCTAGGCAAAGTTTTAAAATACTTAATTGACAATGGTTTTTCCGTTTCTTTAAAAGGGTTTGATAAATATAATCGTCCTTTAGTTGAAATTAATGGTGTACTTCATACAGCTGATAAAAATTTAGCTTGTTGCCTTGTAGAAAGATTTATTAATGTTAAACATGAAACTCCTTTAAATGAAAATTTAGAAAGATACAATAAAATTTATAGTTTTATTTATTAATATCAAATACAAATTTATAGTATATTCAATTTTTATAAAAACGCATGGATTTAGATATCCCTGCGTTTTTACTTATAAATAAAGTCGGTATAAAACCGACTTAAATATCATCATAAAAGATATTGTATTAGAAGAGTTGCTAACCCTAAGAAGAAGAAAAATCCTAAAACATCAGTAAATGTTGTTACAAATATTGATGATGCTAAAGCTGGATCTACCTTAAACTTCTTTAATACTACTGGTACTAAATAACCCGTAATTGTAGCTACCACCATATTTAAAACCATAGCCACACCAATTATTATTCCAAATACTAAATTCCTTTCCCATAAGAATCCTAACAATCCAATTATAGCTCCTATGGCTATACCAGTTAATAATCCAACTCCCACTTCTTTTAAAAATACTTTCTTCATATTTTTCAAGTTTAGTTCTCCTAAAGCCAATCCTCTAACTATAATAGTTAATGTTTGTGTTCCCGCATTCCCCCCCATACCTGTAACAATGGGCATAAATGTAGCTAATGAAACAACAGCTTGAATAGTTCCCTCAAAAGCTCCAACAACTGCTGATGCTAAAATTGCAGTAAACAAATTCACTATTAACCAAGGTAATCTACTCTTTACAGATTCACTTAGTTTTCCATCAACTTTTTCACCTTCATCTACTCCACCTAAACGATGAATATCTTCAGTAGTTTCATCCCTTAAAACTTGCATTGCATCATCTACTGTTACAACGCCAAGTAATCTATTAGAATTATCCACTACTGGCATAGTTAAATATCCATATTTTTCAAATCTATGTCCAACCTCCTCTTGATCAGTATTAAATAATATTCCTTCAACCTTAGTATGAATAACTTCTGAAATTCTAGTTTCAAAACTTGTTGTTACTAATTCTTTTAATGAAATTACTCCTTTAAGTTTATCAAAATTATCTACTACATATAAATCATATATATTTTCATTCTCTTCTCCATATTTTTGTAAATATTTTAAAGTTTGTTCCACTGTCATATTTTCCTTAAGAGCAACAAATTCTGTTGCCATTATGCCTGCTGCAGTATATGGATCGTAACTTAATAATTGTCTAACCTTTCTTGCATCCTCATCTGTCATTTTAGCTAATATTCTATTAGCTTGTTCTTCATCTAACATACCAAGTAAATCTGTTAATTCATCTGATGACATTTCTTCTATAATATTTTTTTGCTTATTTTCAGAGAATTCCATTAAAATATGATATTTTTCTTTATTTTCAGCCTCATCAATAATATCTGCAATTAATTCTTCTGGTAATCTACATAAAATATCACTTCTATCCTCTGGATAATCTCGCAATATATCAAGAATATCCACAGGGTGTATATTTTCATAATACTTAATTATAGTTACTTGTGGTGCATGTAATAAGAACTTTTTTAGTTCTTCTTTATTCATATTTAATTTCATTGCACTTCCTCCTAATTTTATGCATAGGAAAAAACATTTTATTAAATGATATAATAAATTAGTGGTATCAGTGAATAACTTCCTATATATCTCATATTTAATTTTTCCAATAATTAAAGTTTTACTCGGATATAAGTCTATTAAATAGTAACTCATATTTATAAGTAATAAAAAAGACATTTTGTCTCAATAACAAAATGCCTTTTTAATATCTTACTTATTAAATTATAAAACTTTAGTACTATAAATAGTAAATTAAATGAACTCTATAATTCCTTTTCCTAACTTTCCAATTCTAGCTAAAGAGTAAACATCATATCCTTTTTCATCTAAAATAGCTCGTCCTGGTTGGAATGATTTTTCTATTACTATTCCTATTCCTCCAACCTTTGCTCCAGCTTCTTCAATTAATCTTATAGCACCTAAAGCAGCTTCTCCATTTGCTAAAAAATCATCTATTACTAATATATTGTCCTCTGGAGAAATATATTTTTTTGATAATGTTAGTTCATAATCAGAACCTTTTGTAAATGAATGTACTGTTGTTTGATATACATCTCCATTTAAAATTTTAGAACTTTGTTTCTTTAAAGTTACCATAGGAAGTTCCATTTGCATTGCAGTCATTACTGTAGGTGCTATTCCTGAACTTTCAATAGTAAATATCTTCGTTATTCCATGATTTTTATAATATTCCTTAAAATAAGTTCCTATATCATACATTAATCTTGCATCTACACCATGATTTAAAAATGAATCCACTTTCAATACAGTCTCACTTAATGCCCTACCCTCTTGTAATATACGTTCTTTTAAAATATCCATTACCTTTCTCTCCTCCACAAACATCTTTATAAAAAAATAAACACCTCATATAAATTGAGGTGTTGACATTACTTACACATAAAAAAATATATAATTTCAACTCCTCGTAGTCTACTGTTTTACGGTCAGTAGGTAGAAACTTTCGGACCAATTACCGATTTTATACGAGTTTTTTATAAATTCACTTATTGGTATTATATCATGAAGATTAAAAGTGTAAATATATATTTAGTCTATATTTATATTTATTACTATTTTTTTAACAAAAAAACTTCGTAATACTAAAAAAAGTATTACGAAGTTAAGACTAATATCTACAAATTATTGTAGTTTTATCCTCAATATTATTATAAATTGCCTCTGCTACACTATATGGCAGATTAACGCATCCATGAGATCCATTAGTTTTATATATACTTCCTCCAAAGCTACTTCTCCAACTTGCATCATGAAGTCCTATTCCACCATTAAACGGCATCCAAAAACTAACAGGTGAGGCATATCCATCTCCTCTTAGTACAAAGTCTTTAGCCTTCCAATCTAATCTGTATACACCTGAAGGTGTTGCATTACCTGCACTAACATTACCAGTAACCACATTTCCTTGAGTAATTAATTCACCGTTTTTATAATAAACAATTGTCTGATTAGTTAAATCAACTTCAACAAAGGTATTTATTACATAATCATCAGTTGCACTTGGTGTTTTAAATGATAAGTTATTAGTTGTTTCATTTCCCTTGCTTATAGATTCAACTATTTCTGATACAGTTTTATTTCTATCTACATAATATATTCCTGGTGTAGTACTAACCTTTATAACTTCACCTGACCATCTAGTAAATGTTCTAGTACTTCCTATATTATCATAACTATCCCCTAATTCATTTACATATTCTCTGATAGCCTCTTCATTAAGTGTAACATTAAAATCCTCATCAATATTAATCCATGTGTTTATTAAACTTGAATCTATGACAACTTCATTTCCTGACACATTATAAGTAATTTTCGCTGATATATATTTATCAACAGTATTTTTAGCTTGTACTACAACATCTGTTTCACTAGTATACTTCGGTTCCTCATAACAACCTTCTTTATCTAAATCTAAAACATCATTTATATTTTGAATATCAGTTAATACCTTTGAATAAAGTTCATCATAATTTACTTTATTACCTTTATCCTCTTTTACAATCTCATATCCATCACCTGTATAGTTAATATATGCATTTACAGGCTCTTTTACATTTGATTCGTTAAGACAATTAAGATTCTCTAAAATTTGTTTTAATAATACTTCATCATAAGAAATACCATCAGTTATTGTATTTTTATTACTACCAAATATAGATTTAATCCATAAAAAAGGATTTTGTTCTTCTAATAATTGAGTTATTTCATTATTAAAATCATATTTTAAACTAATATCCGCTCCATTTAACTGCTCAGTATTATCATCTCTTTCATTAATTGTTAAAACATAATCACTAGCTTTTTCTGTCATTAAAGCTTGTGCTGATTTAATACTCTTTCCAGTAACATTAACTCCATTTATATATGTTCTAAAAAAGAAATGATTATTAAAATATGCTGTCATTATTAAATATATTACCAATAAACTAGCTACTATAATTCCTGTTGATATCCAAAACTTTTTATTGTCTTTTTTATCTTTTCTAATCTTTTCATTAACTTCCACCGTTGCCATCTCAGCGGTTTTATCTATATCTTTAGTTTTTATTGAATCCTCTATTTTAACTTGTTCTACAAGCATTTTATCAAGCTCGTCTACATATTCTGAGTATTCTTTAATACCAAGTTTATTTGAAAATAATACTATGCCCTCTTTAGCCTTATTTATATCTTCCTTTGTAGAATTAGGTAATCCTCTATAATATTCATCTAATAAATTATGCTTATATTCATGAATATTATCATATCCTAAAAATTCACCTAATTCCTCTAATTGATTATCCTTATCCCCATACTTATACAATAATGCCTTATATATATTTTCATTATATGGATTTAACTTTATTATCTCTTTTATAGTATTTACTTCTTCATCTTTTGAGATTTTATTTTCTAATAATTCTTTAATTAAAGTATTTGATTTATTTATATCTTCAGCATTATTATATGATGATACAGCATCCACATTATTGTAGTTTAAAACATCTATTATTGCAAAATTAATATTAAATATACTTTCTATCATAGAATTAACTAATTTATTTATTATTTCTATAGAAATACCATTTTCAGTTTTGACACTATCTAAAATTATGTTTTTCTCTTGCAATTTAAAAGGTTTTTTTATTAATTCCGAATTAATATTTAACTTAGCATATCTTATATCTTCTATCTTACTATCTATAGATTCCGTGTTATTCTCATTCTTTATTTCCTCTAAAGTATTTTCCCATGTACAATAATCATTCAAATAGTATTTTTTATTAAACGTATCATTATTAATTTCTTTTACCCCAAACTCATTAATAATACATATTGCTTTTGAAATATAACTATTTAAGTATTCATAACCAAAGCTTTCTCCATCCTTTAACAGTTGTTCAATACTATTGAATTTCCTAGTACATTCTTCAGTAAATGTTGAAACCGAATTAAAAGCTAATTGTAAGAATTCTGATCTTATCTCATTTAACTTAACAAATTCATCAGGAAAATAAATATCCCCATTTAATACTTTAAAGTTCATACTTTCCCCCCATATCATTAACATTAATTAGTTAATGCATTACTCTTTTTTATTTCTGCATCTTTCATTATAATATCAATCTTTTGTTAATTTATTACAATTTTAACACAAAAAATGCTTCTTTGATATATAAATTTAAAAAATATTATTATTTATTTCTATTTTAAGAATAAATAACCAAATACATATCCAGCATATATAAATACAAAATTCCATATAGTAATTCCTATAGTTGAATATAAAGTAAATTTTATAAATCCAATATTAAATGTCCCCGCAACTAAAGATATTAATGTTCTAGCAACTGGTATAACTCGTGCTATAACAATTCCATAATTTCCATACTTATCTATATATTTATAAGTTTTATCTATTGGTTTTTTAAACTTTGGAAATTTATTTTGTAATTTATTTAAAATTGGCTTTCCACAATAATGTCCTAATCCATATAAAATAAAACTTCCTAATAGTCCTGCAATTACTGATATTATAAGAGTATATATAAAACTTAATCCATCTGATTTAACTAATATGCCTGCTGCGGGCATTATTATTCCAGCTGGCAAACCTGGTAAGTTTAAATATTCTAAAAAAACTATTGCTGCTAAAAATATATATCCATACTTACCTATATATTGAAGCATAGTATTTATATCCACTACTCTTATACTCCACTCTATAAATTTACTTATAACTTATTCATAAATAATATAACCGTTATTAATCCACATAAAGCCCCTATTATTCCACCACCAATAACATCTGAAGGATAGTGTACCCCTAAATATATTCTTGAAAAAGCAATTAAACATGCCAATAATATTATCTCTAAAGAAGCAGCATTATCAGTCTTAATAAAAACAGCAGCAACAGCAAAAGATGAAGCAGTATGCCCTGAAGGAAATGAATATGTAATTGGTCTTGATATTAAAAGTTCTTTATCATCATCACCATAAAATGGTCTTTTTCTCTTTACAATATTCTTTATTATTCCTTCACCTATAATAGTAGTAATTACTAGTGCTATAAGTATTGTTTGCCCTAATACTCTATAATCTTTTTTTGTCATTAACAAAACAGATATAACAATCCATATTATTCCTAAATTACCTGCTGAGGTTATAATAGGCATTATCTTATCAAAAGTCTTATTTCTAAATTTTACATTTATCCACCTTAAAATTGTATTATCTACCTTTTTAAAAATTTCTACCATTGCCCTCTCACTTTCAATAACATAATTTACTTATATTCTTTCCATGATATATAAGCTATATGCATTTGCTTGACCAATAAAAAAATATCAGTAAGATCTTACTGATCCTACTGATATTTTCACTATTCTGTAACTATATTTTCTAATTTATCTTCTGAAACTTTATCTTCTTTTAACACCAAATTTAATACTAATGCTGCTATAGTACCCAAAGAAATTCCTGATGAAAATACCATCTTAATTGACTCTGGTAATTTAGCTATAAAGTCAGGTCTAAATGTTACTCCTAATCCTAACCCAATTGATATTGCAATTATTAATAAATTACGTTCTGTAAGTTTAACTTTACTTAAGGTTTTTATTCCTGTTGCAGCTACTGTTCCAAACATAACAATTCCAACACCACCTAAAACTGGTTGTGGAATTTGAGTTACTAATGCTGCAATTTTAGGTAAGAATCCAAGTGTAACTAATATTATACCTGCCATAACAGCAACATACTTACTAGCAACCTTTGTTAAGGATATAACTCCAACATTTTGACTAAAAGATGTATTAGGGAATGATCCAACAATTCCTCCTATAATACTACCTACACCATCGGCCAAAACTCCAGCTCCAATTTGTTCTTCTTTCATTTCTATATTAGAGCTTTCCCCAACAGCCTTTAAACACCCAACTGTTTCTATTGTTGTTACGAAATATGCAGGTAAAAATGCTATTAAAGCCTTAAAATCAAAAGTTACTCCATATTCAAATATTCTAGGGATAGATATCCAACTTGCTTCCTTAACTTCATTAAAATCTACCATTCCTAAAGGAATACAAACTATGTATCCAATTACCATTCCAATAAGTATTGATGCACTACTTATTATTCCTTTTTTGCTTCTATTTAGTATAAGTGTTACTACTAATACAAATGCTGCTACTCCTATATTTTTTAAATCACCATAATCTGCAGCACCACTTCCCCCAGCAGCCCAATCTATAGCTACTGGTAATAATGTTAACCCAATTAGACATACAACTGTTCCAGTTACTAATGGTGGGAAAAACTTCATTAATGGTTTTATGAAGAAACTTAATATTATTTCTAAAAACGCCCCTAAAATAGTAGCACCAATTATTCCTGGTAAGCCAAGTACAGATCCTACTGAAATTGATGGAGATACAAATGTAAAATCTGTTCCCATTATGCATGCTACTCTAGATCCAACCTTTCCAACACCCTTAGCTTGTATTATTGTTGCTAATCCTGAAGCTAATATTGTTGCACTTATTAAAGTAGTTGTTGTCTTTGCATCAAGTCCAAGAGCACTTGCTATTACTAATGGAACAACAATTATTCCTCCAAATGCTGCAAATATATGCTGAATTCCAAATAAAATTTTCTTTGCTAAACTCGGATTATCATTAACTCCATACATTAAGTTAATATCCGTATCATAAACTTCTTTATTCTTCATTTACCTTCTCCTTTGTATATAATTTACATAATCTTAAATTTAATTCAATATTATAATAAAAAAATAAAACAGCCTCTCAAAATACCTTGAGGTGCTGCTATAAATGAAAATACTCTTAACTATACAACTCCTCGTAGTCTACTAATTTAAGGTTAGTAGGTAGAAACTTTCGGACCATATTACCGATTATATACGAGATTATTTACTTTATATCCCTATTATATCACGAACATTATCTATGTCAATTCATTTTTTCGTTTGTATTTTATTTTTCCCACAATTGTGCTGCATAAATTCCTTTATGACCTGAGACAAAAACTGCTATCATACATACAAGCATTGCAAATATAGCGTTGTTTGCCCCAAAAAGTTCTAAATACATCATAAAACATGCAATAGGTGCATTAGTTGCTCCAGAAAAAACTCCAACAAGTCCTAATGCTGCTGAAAATGCAAATGGTAAATAAAGTATATGTGATAAAGTTGCTCCTAATGTGGCCCCTATAACAAATAATGGGGTAACCTCTCCACCTTGATATCCAGCTCCTAAACATAAAGTTGTTAATATAAGTTTAATAATAAATGCTAAATAAGGTACTTTTCCATCAAAAGCATCACTTAATAATCCTAAACTTAAATTATTATATAAATTAGTTCCTATAATTAATGTAGCTAATACCATTAAACTACCACCTACAAATATTTTTAAATATTGATTTTTACAATACTTTATTAATTTTTCTTTAAACCAATGTGTCATATACACAAATAATCTACTAGCTAACCCAAAACAAATTGCTAATATAATAACTTTTAAAATATTAGTTAAATTAACGGACTCTACTGGTGGTATTTTATAATGACTATGTTTAACACCTAAAAGCTTAACAACTGAATTCCCTACAATAGCTGATGTTATTGCCGGAATCATTGAGTCATAACTTAAACTACCTATTTTTGAGACTTCTAATGCAAATATTGTTCCTGTAAGGGGTGTTCCAAAAACAGATGAAAAACCAGCAGCTACACCACTTATTAATAATATTTTCTTTTCCTCTTCAGAACTTTTTAAAGCTTTAGATAATGAATTTCCTATAGTTCCTCCTATTTGTACTCCTGTTCCTTCTCTTCCTACAGAGCCACCAAAAAGATGAGTTAATACGGTTCCTAAAAAAACTAATGGAGCCATAATGAATTTAATTTCTTCTTTACTTCCATTTATATTTTCAATAATTATATTATTACCTTTTTGAGAATTACCACCATATTTACTATAAAGGAACGTCATTAGAATACCTGATAAAGGAAGTATAAATATCAAAAATCCATATTTCAAATTAAAAGCTACAGCTTTTTCTAACAATATTAAAAATATCCCTATAAACAGCCCTGAAATGCCACCTATTATTATAGAAATTAATGCTAATTTTAATATGGTTTTACTTTTCATTGGCATCACTCCTTTTACCTATTACTTATTAATTTTCCCTAAATGCAAAAATAATACCTATAAACAGATAATAGCTTTGTTGAAATATATAGTTACTTATGATAAAATCAAAAAACAGGGAATGAAGTACTCCCTTGATACTTATCAAAACCGCTTAATAAGCTAATGACTTCTACAACTTTTTTTGTTGTAGAAATCATTAGCTTTTTTTACTTTCACTTTATTTTAGGAGGATTATTTATGTTAATTAAATTTTTAGTAATTATAATTAGCTTAATATTAATAGGTATATTAGCTAATTACAGTGGAAAATTAGTAGAACTTATAAAATTACCTTCTCTTATAGGTATGATTTTACTTGGAATGTTTGTAGGACCATCATTTTTGAATCTTGTCCCACAATCAACTTTGAATATCTCTCCCTATATCAAGGATATTGCCTTAGTAACAGTATTATTTATAGGTGGATTAGGAATAAGTATAAATCAAATGAAGCAAATAGGGAGACCTGCTGTTTTATTAAGTATAGTACCTGCAACCTTAGAGGGATTAACAATTGCTTTTTTATCAATGATATTTCTTAATTTTACTTTTGTACAAGGTGCAATTCTAGGATTTATAATAGCTGCTGTAAGTCCAGCTGTTTTAGTACCATCAATGGTTGATTTAATTAAAAGAAAAATTGGACAAGATAAAGCAATTCCTCAAATGCTTTTAGTTGGTGCTTCTGCAGATGATACTGTTGCAATTACTTTGTTTACAACTTTTTTAGGAATTTATATGTCTAGTAATAATGGACAATCTATTTCTATTGCTAGTGAGCTTTTTTCAATTCCTACTACTATTATTAGTAGTATATTTATAGGATGGGTACTTGCCCTTTTAACTAAAAAATTATTAAAAGCTATTAAAATTAATGCTTTAAGAGTTATTCTTGCATTTATAATTTGTTTATTAATTAGATTAGTAGAAAATACTTTTCACTTAAAAGTATTTAATTCTTTATTAACTATAATGATTTATGGATTTTTCTTAAGAGCCTTTTTAGAGGATTTAGCTCTTAGAATTCAAGATGGAATAAATGTTGTTTGGAAGTATGGAAAGATTTATTTATTTGCCTTTGTTGGAATGGCAATCAATCCTTCTCTTGTTGGAGAATATTTATGGATAGGAATAGCAATGCTTATTATATCTTTAACTATTAGATCAATAGGTGTTGTTATTTCATTAATTGGAACTGATTTATCATTTAAAGAAAGAGTCTTTTGTATCATAGCTTACTTACCTAAAGCAACTGTTCAATCTGCTAAAGCTGGTATTCCTCTTCAAATGGGTGTTGCTGGTGGTGAAGTAATGCAGGCTATTTCTATTTTAAGCGTATTGATTACTGCCCCTATTGGAGCCATTGGTATTAAACTTTCATCACCTAAATTATTAAAGCAAGAAAATACTTGCGAAGAATTTGTTATATAGCTACCAAAATGTAAATTTTCCCTTAATTTTATATTCTATATTGGGTTAACTACAATTTTTCTAGGTATAAAATTCTTAGTAAAGCCTATTGAAAAAGGTCATGATGCAGATTCTGGTGCAAAACAAATAAGTAAGAAAAAAATTTCACTGGCAATGTTTTTCGGATGTGGCATAGGCTGGATTTGTGGTTTTACTGGAAGTGGCGGAGGTATTTTGATGCTTACAGTATTTACACTACTTCTTGGGTACAATTTAAAAGTAGCTGTAGGTACAAGTACTATGATTATGACTCTAGTTGCTTTAACTGGTACTATAAGTCATTTTTCTATGGGCGCAGCAATAAGACCTATCCCAATGTTAATAGTCATAATCTTTTGCGTTCTTGGTGCTTATGTTAGTGCAAAATTTGCAAATAAGTGTGAGATTAAAAAATTAAATAAAGTTGTAGGTACCTGTTTAGGAACTCTTGGGGTAATAACTATTTTAATAAAATTAATATAATCTGTATTCTAATTTAATGTTTATAATTAATAATTTTAATATGATTATAATTTAAAAGGATGTCTCTTAAATTTAGAGACATCCTTTGTGTTATACCTATTTTCATATTACTTTAAAATAAGGTCTTATTCTTTTTCTATATATTTTCTATTTTGATTACATCATATCCCATGTCTTCAACTTTTTCTTTTATTGAATCATCTGATTCATTTGTTTCTACAACTGCATACTTTCCTTCTAAATTAACTTCAATTCCTGTTGCATCATTTAATTCTTCTAAAGCTTCAGTAACATGAGCAACACAGTTTTTACAACTCATTCCTTCAATTAATATTTTCTTTTTCATAAAATCTCCTCACTTTCATCCTCTTTAAGATATCTTTATTTTAATATTATTAATAACTATTTATACTTATTTATTTGGATTAAAACTTCTTAATCTTAATGCATTTGCTAAAACTGAAACTGAACTTAAGCTCATAGCCGCTGCACCTATCATTGGATTTAATAATGGTCCTCCAAATATATGAAGTACTCCCATAGCTACTGGAATACCTAAAACATTATATCCAAATGCCCAGAATAGATTTTGTTTTATATTTCTAATAGTTGCTTTACTTAATTTAATAGCTGTAGCAACATCTTTTAAATCACCTTTCATAAGTACTATATTAGCTGATTCAATAGCTACATCAGTACCTGTTCCAATTGCAATACCAATATCAGCTTGTGCTAATGCTGGAGCATCATTTATTCCATCCCCAACCATAGCAACCTTACTACCAGTCTCTTGAAGTTTTTTAACTTCATTTGCTTTGTCTTCAGGTAATACTTCTGCAAGAACAATATCAATTCCCACTTGTTTTGCAATAGAATGCGCTGTTTTCTTATTATCTCCAGTAATCATAGCAACCTTGATTCCCATCTTATGAAGATTTTCAATTGCTTCCTTACTGCTTGGCTTAACTGTATCTGCAACTGCAATGATACCTTCTAATCTATTATTCACTGCAATATACATAGGTGTTTTACCCTCATTGGCTAATTTATCTGACTTAACACCTAAATCTCCAACTTCAATAGAGTTTTCATCCATTAATTTTTTATTTCCAAGTAAGATAGTCTTACCTTCTATTTCAACTTGAATTCCATGACCTGGAATTGCTTTAAAGTTAGATATTTCTTTAAACTTAATATTTCTTTCCTCTGCACCTTTTACTATTGCTTCACCTAAAGGGTGCTCTGAACCTTTTTCACTACTTGCTGCTATAGCTAGTAATTCATCTTCTGATATTGTACTAGTAATAATATCTGTTACTACTGGTTTACCTTCTGTAATAGTACCAGTCTTATCAAATACAATAGTATCAATTTGGTGAGTAATTTCTAAAGCTTCTCCACCCTTAATTAATACTCCATATTCTGCACCTTTTCCTGTTCCAACCATAATTGCTGTAGGTGTTGCTAATCCTAAAGCACATGGACAAGCTATAACTAAAACTGAAATGAATATTGTTAATGCAAATACTCCATTTTCGCCTGCAATTAACCATCCTATACTAGCAAGTATTGCAAGACCAATTACTATTGGTACAAAGTATGATGCAATAATATCTGCCATTTTTGCAATAGGAGCTTTTGATCCTTGAGCATCTTCAACTAATTTAATAATTTGAGATAATGCAGTATCTTTACCAACCTTAGTAGCTTTATATTTAATAAATCCTGTTTTATTAATACTAGCTCCTATTACCTTACTTCCAATTGTCTTTTCAACTGGAATACTTTCACCAGTAAGCATAGCTTCATCAACTGCAGTAGCCCCTTCTATAACTTCACCATCAACAGGTAACTTTTCCCCTGGCTTAACTATAACTATATCTCCAACAATAACTTCATCTATAGGAATAACTAACTCTTTTCCATCTCTCACAATAATGGCTGTCTTTGGAGCTAATCCCATAAGCTTTTTAATTGCTTGAGATGTTTTTCCTTTAGAAATTGCTTCTAAATATTTACCTAAAGTTATTAAAGCAAGTATTGTAACAGCTGCCTCATAATACAAGCTCATAGCATAAGAACCATGGCCTGTATAAATCTTATATGTTCCATATAAACTATAAATAAAAGCTGCACTTGTACCTATTGCAATTAAAGAATCCATATTAGGACTTAATTTAAATAAATTTTTATATCCAATATAATAAAACTTATATCCAATTATCATAACTGGTATTGTTAAAACTAATTGAATCATTGCAAAATTAAGAGGATTTATCATTGGATCAATAATCTTAGGTAAGGGCATACCAATCATATGTCCCATTGTTATTGTTAAAAGTGGTACTGCAAATATTAATGATAATACTAACCTCCACAGTAACTTTCCTTTTTCATCTAATTTCTTTCTCTTCTCTTCTACTTTTTGTTCATCTTCTCTTATTAATTTATATCCAGCTTTCTCAACCTTTGCTTTTATATCTCCAAAGCTTATAGCATCTGCATCATAACTTACCGAAAGTTTTTCTGTTGCAAAATTAACTACTGCACTTTCAACACCTGTCATTTTCTTTGTAACTTTTTCAACTCTATTAGCACAAGCTGAACATGTCATTCCTTCTATTTTATAAGTATGTGATTGAATATTTTTTTGTATTTTAAAGCCTATTTTTTCAACCTTTTGTTCTATGTCTGCTTTAGTAATTACTTTATCATCATAATTAACTGTTAATGTTTCTGTTGCAAAATTAACATTTGCTTCTTTAACACCATCCATTTTGCTAACTACTTTTTCAATTCTGTTTGCACAAGCAGAACATGTCATACCGCTTATTTTAAACTTGTTGTTCACCTGTATCACTCCTTTAAATAAAAATATTTATTTAAAATACTATTATTTTTTATTACACCCCCCCTGGGTGGGGTTATAAAACTATTATATTCCTTTTTTTATTATTTGCAATAGTTTTTTTATTATTTAATGATATTATTTATCAATTAAAACATTTATTTTATTTGCTTATCATAAGTATGTATTTCTTACATATATATTTATTAAGAAATTATTGTAAACGTTTTATTAATTTAGGAGGACTTTTTATGATCAGTTTCTTTGTTTGTCTAGCTATATTGATAATCGGTTATTGTCTATATAGCAAACTTGTTGAAAAAATCTTTGGGCCAGAGTTTGACAGAAAGACACCTGCATTAGTCCATCCAGATGGAGTTGACTATATGCCAATGAAACCCTGGAGGTCATTCTTAGTACAACTTCTTAATATTGCAGGACTTGGTCCAATATTTGGTGCATTATCAGGAGCTATCTGGGGACCATCAGTATACCTTTGGATTGTTTTTGGTACACTTCTTGCTGGTGGTGTTCATGATTTTCTAAGTGGTATGCTATCAGTTAGAAATGACGGAGCAAGTATTTCTGAAATTGTTGGTATTTACTTAGGTAAAGTAATGAAAAATGTAATGAGAGTATTTTCAGTTATTCTTCTTGTTATGGTTGGCGTTGTATTTATGGTTGGCCCTGCTGGTTTATTAGCAAAACTTACACCTAATTTTATGAATGTAACCTTCTGGACAATTGTTGTATTAATTTATTATTTCCTTGCTACTTTATTACCTATTGATAAGATTATCGGAAAACTATATCCTATTTTCGGTATATGCTTAATTGTTATGGCTGTAGGTATTGCAGGTGCAACGATATTAAATAATGGTACTAATCCAATGATGGAAATTACACTTGAAAATCTTCACCCTGATGGTGCTCCAATTTGGCCATTAATGTTTATTACAGTAGCATGTGGTGCTATTTCAGGTTTCCATGCGACACAATCACCTATTATATCAAGATGTATAGAAACTGAAAAAGATGGTAGAAAAATATTTTATGGTGCTATGGTTGCAGAAGGAATAATTGCTCTAATATGGGCATCTGCTGGTATTGCTTTCTATAAAGGAACTGGTGGATTACTTGCTGCAGGTGGAGGTAATTCTTCAACTGTATATGATATGTCAATTGGCCTTTTAGGTAAAGTTGGTGGAGTTCTTGCTATGATTGGTGTTATTGTATGCCCTATTACTTCAGGAGATACAGCCTTTAGAAGTGCAAGACTTACAATAGCAGATTGGTTTAAAATTGATCAAACTAAAATTCCTAAGAGATTAATGCTTGCTATTCCTCTACTTGGAATTGGATATTTAATTTCACTTATAGACTATTCAGTTGTTTGGAGGTATTTCTCATGGTCAAATCAAACACTAGCTATGATAGTTCTTTGGGCAGGTTCTGTATATCTTGCTAAATATGCTAAGATAAATAAACCAATTTCATCATTAATTGCAGTAGTTCCTGCAACCTTTATGTCAGCAGTAAGTTGTACCTATATTTTATATGCACAAGAAGGCTTTAGACTTCCAACAACAATTGCATATCCTGTAGGTATAATTTTTGCAGTTATATGTTTATGCTTATTCTTATTCCGTACATTTATACCTGCTATAAAAGCTAAAGCTAATTAAAAATTAATAGTCTAAAAAATAAAAGTATCAAATTGAATTTAATATAAAACTCAATTTGGTACTTTTAACTTTTCATTAAATAAACGCTCCAAACTCTGGACTATCATTAATGTCATTTAGTAAATGTTTAATTTCTTGATCCTTATCCTTATCCATTACTAATATGACATCCCCCGCATCAACAACAACTAAATCCTTAACTCCAAAACCAATAATCAGTTTTTCATCTCCTCCAAATATGGAGCAATTTTCACAATCCTGGATATAGACATTGTTGCTTATCTTATTGTTTCTGTATTCACTTAAATACCTACTTAAAGCAGTAAAACTTCCTATGTCATCCCACTGAAAAGCTCCTTTAATTACATAAGCTTTTCTAGTTCTCTGCATTACTCCAAAATCTATAGAAATACCATCGATGTTTTCATATTCTTCTTTGATTACCTCTTCTTCATCATCTTCTCCTAGATGTTGATATATATTCATTAATGACTTATACATCTTAGGCAAATACTTTTCAATTTCTCTTAATATAACATCTGCTCTAAAAACAAACATACCTGAATTCCATAGATAAGTCCCTTTTAATAAAAAGTCCTTAGCTACTTCAATATTAGGTTTTTCAGTAAACCTTGCTATTTTATATGCCTGAGATGCAGAAGCTATTCTTTCTCCCATTTCAATATATCCATAACCAGTTTCAGGTCTAGTTGGAGTAATACCTATTGTAACTATCCCTCTACGTCTATTAGCTATTTCAATAGCTTCTGATAGTGTATCTAAATAATCCTTTTGACCTTCAATATGATGATCAGAAGGCAAAACTACCATTACAGCATCATTATCTTTTTTCAATAACTTAATGGCCGATAATCCTATACAAGTAGCAGTTTCTTTATTTGCTGGTTCAGTAAATATATTTTCAGAATTAACATCTGATAACTCATCTCTTATTTTTTCTAAATAATCTTTGTTAGTTACCACATAAATATTGTCCTTCTTAATTAAAGGAGTAATTCTTTCAACTGTATTTACTAAAAAGCTTTTATTATTAATAACCTTTAAAAATTGCTTAGGTTGATTTGCTCTTGATAAAGGATATAGCCTTGTACCTTTTCCTCCAGCTAAAATTAGCGCGTATATCACAAAATTCCACTCCACGTAGTACTATGATTTATTATATGAGTGCCTTTTGCCAATTGTGAAATCATAATGTTATTTCATTATTTTCTTTAAAATATTTATTTTTTCTTTATAAGGTGCAAATCTTATATTAAATTCTACAAATGTTCCCCTCTCCATTACTGACCTTTTATGAGTAAAAGCATCAAAACTAGCCTTACCATGATAACTACCCATACCACTATTTCCTACTCCACCAAAAGGTAAATTCCCATTAGCAACATGAATTACAGTATCATTTATAGTTACCCCTCCAGATGTAGTACATCTTAAAATATTATTTATACTTTTTTTATTTTCAGAGAAATAATATAATGCTAAAGGTTTTTCTCTTTTATTAATAAAGCTTATTATATCTTGTATATTATCAAATTCTATTACTGGTAATATAGGTCCAAATATCTCTTCAGTCATAACATTAGAGTTAACATCTACATTAGTTAGAATCGTTGGTTCCATATATAATTCAGTACTATCAACATTACCTCCATAATATATTTCTCCATCATTAATATATTCTTTTAACCTATTTAATGAAGCAGTATTAACTACTCTAGGATAATCAGGGCTATTTTTAACATCTTTCCCAAACTGTTTATGTATTTCTTCTACAATTAACTTTAATAATTTATCTTTAACACTACTATGAATACATAAATAATCTGGTGCTACACAGGTTTGACCTACATTTAAAAATTTTCCCCAAACTATTCTTTTAGCTGCAAGTTCTAATTTTGCATCTTTATCAACTATACAAGGGCTCTTTCCACCTAATTCTAATGTTACAGGTACTAAATTTTTAGCAGCCTTCTCCATAACTATTTTTCCCACTCTAATACTACCAGTAAAGAATATATAATCAAATGGAAGATCTAATAGAGCTGATACAGCTTCTTTTCCCTCTAATGGATTAACTACCTTTAAGTATTCTTCTTGAAAGTTTTCATTAATCATTTCTTCTAATAATATTGAAGTATTCTTTGTATTTTCTGATGGTTTTATTATTGCTGTATTACCGGCAGAAATAGCTCCAACCAATGGCGCTATAACTAATTGAAATGGGTAGTTAAAGGGTCCTATAATTAATGTTACTCCATAGGGCTCCTTATATATGTAGCTTTTAGCAGGATAATGTACTATAGGTGACTTTATTTTTTCTATTTTTGACCACCTTTTTATATTTTTTATATGTGTATTAATTTCCTCATATACAAGTCCTACTTCAGTTGCATAACTCTCAAAATTAGATTTCCCCAAATCTTTTTTCAATGCATCTAAAATTTTATCTTCATTTTCTTTAATTACTTGCTTTAGCTTTTTTAAGGCATCTATTCTAAAATTAATATCATTTGTTTTTCCTGAATTAAAAAATTCTTTTTGCCTATTAAATACTGATTTTACATCACTCATTTATTAACCTCTTATTTGAAAGTTTTTATTATATTTTACCATACTTTAAGTTTCCTTCAAAAAGATTATTAGAAATAATGAATTCTGATATTCCTGATGCATATGGGGCTATTTCATATAATCCAAAATAAATTACAACTGTATTATTCTTTATATAAAAATTTTGATTATCAGCTATTCCATTGAACCCATCTTTCCCAGTAAAATATCTATCCGGATCTTTGCTTATTTGTCTATTTATTTCTTTATTAATTACATCCTTATAATTATAGTTATCTTTAAAGATATCTTTTAGTTGAATTTCATTACCAGTTGATTTCTCTACATTATAAGCAATTCTATTTGTTATACCATGAGCTCCACCTGAAAATTGATAATAATCTATATAAAAACTAATAATATCCGAATTGTTAGTAACCTTATATCTAGCATATAATTGATATGGCATTAATGGTGCTGTCTTATCTTTAAAATATTCATCTGCAATCTGCTTAACTTCATTAATCCAATTTTCTGTCCACTTTATAATCTTATCATTAACTACATCTTCTTGTTTTTTATTGCCTATACCATTTATTTGCGGAACAACTACATTAATGTCTAAATAATTATTTTTTGATTTGTATATTTTATCCACAATCTTCACTTTAGAATTATCTTCATTTAATTCACTAGTTTTCAACATAGCCTGTGGATAACTTTCAATAGTTATCAACAACATTAATATTACTAAAAAGCACATTTTTAGCCACTTCATAAAATATCCCTCCTCTACATTCGCTAAATTTTACATTTATTTTATTATTATCTACAATAAGCCTAATAATTATTAACTTATATATCAACATTTTTTTAACAAGTTATCCACAGACATTTGTGGATTATGTGTGTAACCTCTAGTTTTTGTTAATTTTATAAATTTATTTCATATTTAAATTTTATTTCATATTGTTTTTATCCACAGCCTATATATAGTATTAATAAAATACCTACAATCTAAACATTAAATAAAAAAATAAACCATAATATAATAATAAAATTTTATTTTTATCATTATATTATGGCTAAATTTCATCTAAGTTAAATTTTATTGGACTGCTTTTAATAAAATCTTAGGTATTACTTTTCATCTACTTCCTTTGTTTTTCCTGAAGTTGATATTAAATTATTTAAGCCTTTCAGCTCTTTATAAGTTAAATCTCTCCATTCACCAATTCTTAATTCACCTAAATTTATATTCATTATTCTAATTCTTTTTAGCTTTATAACCTCATATCCTAAAGCCTCGCACATTCTTCTTATTTGTCTATTTAAACCTTGAGTTAATATTATTCTGAATGTGTTGTTACCTTCTTTCTTAACATAACACTTTTTAGTAACCTGACCTAAAATTTTAATTCCATTACTCATTCTTTTTACAAATTCTTCGTTAATAGGTTTATTAACAGTTACTATATATTCCTTTTCATGATTATTTCCAGCTCTTAATATTTTATTAACTATATCTCCGTCATTAGTCATTAATATTAATCCTTGAGAGTCTTTATCTAATCTCCCTATTGGAAATATTCTTTTTTTATGATTTACAAAATCAACTATATTACCTTTTACTTTATGCTCTGTTGTACAAGTAATTCCTACAGGTTTATTTAATACTATGTAAACTAAATCTTCATCCTTCGATATTAACTTTCCGTTTACTTTAACCTTTTGACCTTTTGATACCTTAGTTCCCATTGAAGCCTTAACTCCATCAATAGTAACTAATCCATTTTCTATTAATTTATCTGCCTCTCTTCTTGAACAAAAGCCTGATTCACTTATATATTTATTTAATCTAACCGTATCTCCTCTATCATTATGAACAATTACATTTTTCTTTTTTATAGACCTTTGTTGCATATTTACCTTCCTTTGTTTTTCTTAATTTTAAATTAGAAATTAAACTTTTAATAAATTAGTATTTTCTTAATTTAATTTATGTTCAGAACCAGCATTATTAAATCTTACTTTCAAATCTTTTTTATAAATAAAATCTGCCGTCTCATCCAAACTATTATGTTTTAAAGCTTTCCCAGTAATTGTTACAACTATTCCTGAACTCTTTACCATTTCATTTTCACTAGCATATTCTATTATCTTACATATAGCTTCATCAATATTATTATCTAATACACTAGTTTCTGAAATTAATATTTTTCCCTTTTCAGTAGATGAACTAATATTTAAAACTCTATTAAATCCGTTTATTTCTAATTTAATTGATGAAGTAGTTTCTATCACTACTGTACTAACAACATTGTTATATTTATATATTATAGACAAAACAAAAATTAATGCAAAAATAGATATAATAGATACATATAATTTATAATCTTTTAGACTCTTTTTTTCTACAGCCTTTACTTCTTCTCCCTTAAAACAAGGCTCTTTCAACTTAAGTTTTTTAAATTCACCTAGAGATGTCATTACAATAGCACTTTTTTTATTACTTTCAAAAACTATTCCATCAATCCCTAGTTTTTCTTCATATTCAATTATATCTTTTCCTAAATCCTCATCTGTATTTTCAACTATTTCAATATAATCTTGTAAGTTTTTATATTGTGGATTTCCTAATATTAAAGTATATGCAATTATATACTCTCTATATTTTTTTATATACTTTGAAGTTGTTCTAGTTGCCATGCATACTGCATTTACTGGAATATCCTCTTGTTTTATAAACTCATCATATAATTCACTATTAGTAGTTATGAACATTGCTATGTTTAACAATTCATTTCTTATTGAATAACTTACATTATCTTTAATTAAATCTTTTACTAAAACTTTATATTTTAATAATTCTGAATTAAACATTATTATCTGTTGATTTCTCAATTCTATTATTTCATCACTAATTAATATTAATGATTTTATTGAAGAAAATCTGTATTTATTCTTATGAAACTTGTCCATTTGCCCTCCACTCATTACAAATCTTCTCTTCCTATTAATTTTCCTGTTACTACTACTCTTCTTTTAGACCCTATAGTACATGTTATTAAAGTCATTTTCTCATAATCTGCATCATCTAAAACCTCGACTTGATCAGGATCTACTATAAAACTATTATCCACTTCATAAGTAAATCTTCCATCCTTAGTTGTAACGATAACTTCATCTCCAACTTTAACTTTATATAGATTTATAAATGCATCTGTAAAATCAGAAACTCTATGTCCAGCTACAGCGAAATTTCCTACTTCCCCTGGCATTGCTGATTCTGGAAATCTTCCTAAAAAGTATTTAATTACATCTTCAGTAATTCCATCAACAACAGGTTGTTTTAACTTAATTGACGGTATTTCCATTATGGCTACTGGTGTATACCCATTTATTGCTTCTAAACTTACTGATTCATTACTTCCTTCATTCTTGGTTTCTGCAATTTGACTTTCAAAAACCTCTAATAATTGATTTTGCTTATGTGATGTTACTATCTTTTTATAAGCAACAGTACCTATTATTCCGACCCCTATAAGGATCAAAGCAATACCAAATACTCTTCTAAGCTTTCCCACTTATTCCACCCCCAAAAATAATATTATTTTCCTATTTTTGTACATATATAATTTTTTATACATATATTATAACATAAAGCATTAAAAAAACATTAATACATTTTAATGTAAATTATATGGGGGAGTTTATGAAATATAATAAAGATAATGTGATTTATATCGATTTCATATTCAAAAGAAAAAAAATCAACTCAAAAACTGTTTTATTTTTCTATAAGCTTTACTCAAAGGTATTTACTATATTACCAACTAGAATAAAACTTTCTAGAAATAAAAAAACATCTTCATATAACAATCGTAAAACTTCTAACTATTAATTATAAATATCCCATTTTTATTATATTTCTAATTCATCTTTATGATAAAATATACTTAAAAAATTAATGAGGTGATTTAATGAGAATAGGAATGGGATATGATGTACATAAATTAGTTAAAGAAAGGGATTTAATTCTAGGAGGGGTTAAAATTCCATATGAACTTGGTTTATTAGGGCATTCAGATGCAGATGTATTATTACATGCAATAATGGATTCTTTACTTGGTGCCGCTGCACTAGGTGATATTGGAAAACACTTTCCTGATACAGACTCTAAATATAAAGGAATCTCTAGTATCGAACTATTAAAACATGTAGGTAATCTTTTAACTGAACATAATTATAAAATTGGAAATATAGATGCAACAATAATTGCTCAAAAACCTAAGATGGCTCCTCATATACCTACAATGAGAGAAAATATTGCCTCTGCTCTAAATATATCAGTAGATCAAATAAACGTTAAAGCAACTACAGAGGAAGGGCTTGGCTTTACTGGAGAAGGGCTTGGAATTTCTTCTCAATCTATTTGTTTACTTTTTAATTAAGAAATTAACTTTTTAATAACGCTTTACTGATTGAAAAAGTTAAGAGTTGCTTTCAGCAACATTAAGAACCTTACGACTAGTTAAGAAAATTTTAATTGATTGATTTATCAAACCCTTAATTCCTTAACTTCTTAATGTTGCCAACGGCAACTCTTAATTTCTAAACTACTTTGTTTTCTTTAACTACAACATCTTTATTCTTTTTTCTATGATACCAAACAATTGCAATAACAGCTGAAATACCCATTAAATATGGATAGAACAAATATTTCATTATTGCAAAAGGTGAAAGAGCTGCTAACCCAGCTGCTGATATAAGCTGTGCTCCATATGGTATAACCCCTTGGAATACACATGAGAACATATCCATAATACCTGCAACTCTCTTAGGTTCAAGCCCTACCTCATCTGATATACCTTTAGCTATAGGTCCTACTGTAACTATTGCAACTGTATTATTTGCTGTACAAATATCTACTAAACTTACTAAAGCAGCAATTCCAAGCTCTGCTCCCATTTTACTCTTAAACCCTCTTAACCCTTTATTTATTATAAAGTCGATTCCGCCATTATATTTTATTATTTCTATAGTACCTGCAATTAAAATTGATATTATTATAAGCTCACTCATTCCACCAATACCATCTGCTATTGCTCCGAAGAAACCTAATAAATCAAAGCTTCCCCCAATAAATCCTATAATTCCTGCTATTACTACTCCACCTAATAAAACTACAATAACATTTAAACCGACTAATGCACCTACTATAACAGCTATATAAGGAACTATCTTAATTAAGCTATAATCTAGCACTTCAACAGTAGTTACCGCTCCATTTTTAGTTATTAGAACAAATATAAAAGCTGTAATAATCGCTGCTGGTAATACTATCTTAAAGTTCATTTTGAACTTGTCCTTCATTTCACAGCCTTGAGTTCTAGTTGCTGCAATAGTTGTATCTGAAATCATAGATAAGTTATCACCAAACATTGCTCCACAAACTACAGATGCAACAGCTACTGCTGTAAGTATCCCTGTTTTTTCTGCAACACCAACTGCAATTGGAACTAATGCAACTATTGTTCCCATTGATGTTCCAACGGATAATGATATAAAACAAGCAATTACAAATATACCTGCAATCATTATATTACTTGGAAGTATAGATAAACCTAAATTTACAGTTGAATCAACTGCTCCCATTGCTTTTGCAACTTGTGCAAAAGCTCCTGCAAGTATGAATATTAATACCATTAAAATAATATTACTATTCCCTGCTCCTTTACAGAATATCTCTATCTTCTCTTCAAATTTTACTTTTCTATTCATTATTAACGCCACTAACGTTGCTGCTAAAAATGGAACTATTACTGAAACTGCATAAAAATCTTTAGCTAATAAAGCTGATGCTACAT
This sequence comes from uncultured Clostridium sp., assembly GCA_900543325.1. Classification (GTDB taxonomy): domain Bacteria; phylum Bacillota; class Clostridia; order Clostridiales; family Clostridiaceae; genus Clostridium. The sequence continues at coordinate 66,064 of UQQU01000006.1, forward strand.
AAACAATTATAAATACGAGTAACGGTAATAACGCCCATCCGCTTCCTCTTTTGTTCATTATCAATTCCTCCTATATTAATTATTTTCAATAAAAAAAGCTTCCGAGAAACTCAGAAGCATAATTATCAAAACTACATATATTTCTCTCATCTATCAGGATTTAGCACCACACAAAAAAAATTAAGACGCTTACGCTAATTAAGAGACTTCGTCAATTAAGTAATTTCAACTATTAAGCTACTATATTTAAAATACAAGTAACTTAATTTCTTAATTTTTTACGAAGTAAATCTTAATTTCTTAATTCCTCGTAGGTTGCCGGGCTTCATAGGGCCAGTCCCTCCGCCACTCTTGATAAGCTATTTTTTCAGTTTTCATAAATAAGATTAACAAATTAACAAATTAATGTCAACTAAAAAATTTTTCCTATATTATTTCTATGATAAAATTTCTTTTTTATTAAAAATTTATAAATTTTCAAATTTTATTTATAGTCAAACAAAAAAGGAAGTAATATTAATTACTTCCTTTTTAATGGTGCGCCATCACGGGTTCGAACCGGGGACACCCTGATTAAGAGTCAGGTGCTC
>UQQU01000007.1 GCA_900543325.1 uncultured Clostridium sp.
ATAATTTCGTGTTGCACACATAATATTAACACCTATTATTCCATTATTTGATATAACCTTTGCTCTCTTAATATGTTTTCCTAATGCTCTTATATTAGCTTTTAAAGAATCTATTCCAAAATCATTCTCTAAATATCCAGGTTGTGCAGCAGATATAACTCCTATTGCACCTTCCTTTGCTACAGCTCCTGCAAGTGAAGATAAGCTTACACCTACTCCCATGCCGCCTTGTATTATTGGTACTTTTGCAACTAAATCTCCTATTTTTAATGTATTTAATTTCATATATTAATCCTCCTAGTAATTCAAACTGAAACAAGTAGTTTTAATAACTACTTGTTATATATAAGTATATCCTCGTTACAAAAATATGTCAATATATAATAATCCAAGAAAATTTTTCTTAAATTTATTTATAAAAAAAACACATATGTATAATGAAAACATTTCTATCAAATAATATTGGTTCTTCATTATACGTATGTGATTATCTTGTTTTATAGATTTATTTTTATACAAAAAGTAAACAATTAAATTAATAAAATTGTAATCATAGAAAAAGCTTATCATTCTTTCCTGAATTTTTTTAAGATAAATAAAATTTTATTCAAACTTAAGATATGTTGTATTCTCAGGTACTCCGCTTACTGATACATTATCACCTTCATTTAATGAATCGATAATACTCATATCATCATTAGAAAGTTCAAAATCAAAAATACTTAAGTTTTCTTTTATTCTTCCTTCATTTGATGATTTTGGTATAGGAATTATCCCTCTTTGTACATGCCATCTTAATATTATTTGAGCTATGGTTTTCTTATATTTTTCAGCTAACCCTAGTATTAATTCATTAGAAAATAATTTACCTCTCATTATAGGACTCCATGCAACAAGTTGAATATTATTCTCTTCACAATATCTTAACATATCATTTTTTGAGCTTTGAGGATGGATTTCAACTTGATTTACCATAGGCATTATTTCAGCTGTTTTCTTTAATTCTTCTAAATGTCCAATTTTAAAATTACAAACTCCAATGGATTTTACTTTACCTGTTTTATAAAGATGTTCAAATGCTTTCCAAGTTTCAGAGTTTAATTTATTTGGCCAATGTATAAGATATAAATCGATATAATCTACTTGTAATCTTTCTAAAGATTTATTAAATGCTTCAATAGTTTTATCATATCCATGATCATCATTCCAAAGCTTTGTAACAAGAAAAATATCTTCTCTATTGATTCCACTTTCCTTTATTCCATTTCCAATACCAACCTCATTTCCATAAAAAGAAGCAGTATCAATTTGCCTATACCCTATCTTTAAAGCATATTTTATAATCTTAGCAGTTTCTTCATCATTTCCAGATTTATATGTTCCAAATCCAATAGAAGGCATTTTTACCCCATTACTTAATATCTTAAAATTCTTATTCATAATATACAACCTACCTTTTACTTTCTATTAATTTTACTCTATTTTAGCCAACTACTAGTGCTTTTGTAGCTATATTATAAAATAGTGAAGTATCTAGAATCCCTATTATTTTTTAGATTATTATTAAAATTAGAAATATCAACAATATTTTTTTATTAAATTCAACATCAATTTATATTTTTTCATCTGCAATAGATTGAGCATGTCTGCTTATATTAGCATAAACATCATCTTTTCCAACTGTTAAGAAAAGATATAATATTTCAATTACAGTCATAGCTGATATTCTAGAAAAATAATATTCGGATAAAAATAATTTTTCTCTAGTTGATGTTTTAATATGATAATTACAAATCTTTGCCAATGAAGAATTAGCACTATTAGTTATTCCTATAGTAGTGACTCCCTTTTCTGAAGCTATTTCGACAACATCAATTAATTTCTTTGATGCACCGGAATTTGAAATAACTATAACAACATCATCTTTTGATAAATTATATGTATATGCAATTTGAGTTTCCCAAATAGTATTAGTGACAGCGGGAATTCCAATTTGATTTAACTTATAACATCCATCTAACGCAATAGGTATTGTATTTCCAACTGCTACAAATTGAACTATTTTTGCATTTTTTAATATGCTTAATATTTCTCTTAATTCTTCCTCATTAATCATTGAAATTGTTTGTTTTAACTCTTCAATTTTATTAGCTAAAATATTATTAAGAGAATCTTTAATATTATTTTCACTAACACTACCCGAAATGGTGAAACCTTCCTTTTCAGAATCAACAATTTCTTGTGCTAATGTTATTTTTAAATGATGAAACCCTTTCATATTGCATTTTTTACAAAACCTTGTAATTGTTGCTTCACTAGTTCCAGCATTTTTAGCTAATTCAGAGATGGTCATTTCAATTACTTTTGTTTTATTAGCTAGAATATAATCAGCTATTTTTTTTTCTGCCTCAAAAAAGTTATTATATTCTGAACAAATTATATTCATAACTGACTTTAAATTTTCCACACTAACACATCCTTACATTAATATATCTCTTACTAAAAATATATCAATAAAAATTATTTTTGTAAATATAAATTTTATAAAAATAATTTTCGTCATATAAACTTTATTTTCATAAAATTTTCACCTGGATTTAAATATATTAGCTTTAGTATAAATAAAAAAGAGTAAGAAAATTTAACTCTTACTCTTTTTAACAATTTAATATTAATTTTAAGACTATAATACTTATTTGTTATTTTTCATGCTATTACTATGTTTTCTACATTTTTTAAATCATTAGCTGTAACAACTAATATATCTTCTGGCATTATAACCGTATTTCCATTTGGAATTATTACTTTATCTTTACGCTTTATCATAACTATAAGAATATCATAAGCTATATTCGAATCTTTTATAGATTTGTTAACAATATTACTCTTATCATTAACATAAATCTCCATTAAATTTGTACTCTTTCCTTCTTTATAATCACTGAAGTTCATTAGATTATTTCCAGATAGAACTAAAGTATCTCCAGGAAGAATTACTGTAGATCCATGTGGTACAAATACATCTCCTTTACGCTTTACCATAACAACAAGTATGTCTTCAGGAATATTTGCATCCATAATACTTTTATTAGCCATAGGATTATTATTACTAATGGTAAATTCCACTAATTTAGTGCTTTTATCTTCTTTATAATCATTAAATGTTTTTAGAATAGATTCTTCATCATCAATTAAATCAAGCTTTCTTGCTACAGTAGGTATAAGAGTACCTTGTACTGCTACTGAGAATAGAGCCATGAAGAATATCATAGTTAAGTACCACAATAAGTCTTATATGCACATCCTGTAGGATTAGGTGTTTTTGAATACTCTTCATTTATATTTGAATAATCATAAGGATTTTTAATTACATCTAAAAGTTGTTTCATAAGGGTATAATCATTATTATTAACTGCATCATATAAAGCTTCTTCAACTTTATGATTGCGTGGAATAACTGTTGGATTACTTATTTCCATCAGATGTTTAGAGTCATCACTAGATTTTTCTTGTCTCATTAATCTTTCTTGCCAAATTTTATACCACTTCTTAAAATCATCACTTTTAAATATTTCATCTTCTGTTAAATTCTCTAACGTTAGATTACGAAAAGTATTTGTATAATCAGCTTTATAATCTTTCATAATGTTTAAAAGAGAAAAAATAAGCTTATTATCATCATCTTCAAAATTAAATATTCCAAGTTTAGCTCTCATTCCATCCTCCCAATATTTATTATATAAAGTTCCATAATTAGCTAACGATTTCTCTGCAATTTCAATTGCCTTATTAGTATCTTTATCTAACAAAGGTAATAATGATTCCGCAAATCTTGTTAAATTCCAAACTCCAATTTTAGGTTGATTACCATATGCATATCTGCCATTAATATCAATAGAACTAAATACAGTATTAGGATCATAAACATCCATAAATGCACAAGGACCGTAGTCAATAGTTTCTCCGCTTATTAACATATTATCTGTATTCATAACACCATGAATAAATCCAACTAATTGCCATTTTGAAATGAGCATTGCTTGATTTTTTATTACTTCATCAAGCAAGTATAAATAAGGATTTTTATTATATTTATCATTATTAAAATGCCTTTCTATCGTATAATCAGCTAATAATTTAAGATCATTAATATCACAAAAATTTCTTGCAAACTGGAATGTACCAACACGTATATGACTTTTTGCTATACGATCTAATACTGCACCTGGTAATAAATTTTCTCTAATTATTTCTTCTCCAGTTGTGATTACAGATAAGCTACGAGTTGTTGGAATTCCTAAGCCATGCATTCCTTCACTTATAATATATTCCCTAAGCATTGGCCCTAAAGATGCTTTCCCATCTCCACCTCGAGAATAAGGCGTTCTTCCTCCACCCTTAATTTGGATATCAAATCTTTCATTATCCTTTGATATTAATTCTCCTAAAAGAATTGCTCTGCCATCTCCTAACATTGTAAAATGACCAAATTGATGTCCTGCATAAGCTTGGGCAATAGGACTTGTCTCTTCTAAAACTTTATTTCCAGATAGAAATTGTATACCTTCATCACTTTGTAAAAACTCTTCATTTAATCCTAAATCTTGAGCTAATGTTTTATTAAAAACTACTAACTTAGGATTAGGTACTTTACTAGGAGTTTGAAATGAAAATAAATTTTTGGGAAGAGTTGAATATGTATTTTCCAATTTAAAATATCCATTTGTTAATTTATATTTATCTTTCATAAAGTCTCCTTTAAAATCGTATTTTTAATGCATTGTTAAATAAATTTTAATGCTATATTATTTATTATATTTCTATTTATATATTTTCTAGTATAGTTATAATTTATACATAGTATAAAAAATAAGGCTAATATTAAATTTTACCATTAGATTTAATATTAGCTTTTTTATTTTTTTACATTCTGCATTTCATTTTTAATATTATTTTCAAATATAGGAAACTCTTCACCAACCACTTTTTCAAAAGCTATATTAAAGTCAGAATTTTTTAATTCAAGTAATAAATTTTTAATAACAGTTTCATTATTCATGCTTATAATTTTATTTATTGAATAAAAACTTTGTATATATTGTTTTCCAGAGGTTATATTATTCCAATCATTTGCACTGGAGAGCTTTTTAAATGGAATAAATTCAGAATTATCATAGCTAAAATATTGTATACGCTGAGATATATAATCTGCTATCCCATCATTTATCCATACCGGTACATTTTTAGCTAAGATATTATTTTCTTTTAAAAACTGTGAAAAATAATAATGTGATATCTCATGAGTTAATATTTTACTAAAATTATTTTTATCATTTGAAATATCATAAGAATTATCAACATACATATAAATCGTTTTAAGAGAATCAATATAATATGCAGATAGATTATCCATATTTCTACCAAACCTAGATAAAAACACATCTTTATCATAATCTAATTTTATTGTTAATGAGATATTTACTTCATCAAATATTCTTTCACAATCATACTTTGAATTATCTATATACTCTTTTAAGAAAGGAATTGCTTCTTCTATATTATTTTTATATAATATTTTAACATCTTTATAATTAATTTCATTAAATTCAGAATTATAATTATCTGTCTCTAAATTTGAAATATAGTAACTTCCAAATACGTTTATAATTTCTTCTAAGTTATTAATAGTATAATTCCATAATAAGACTACAATAATTAGAAATATATTTGTTAGTATAAAAATTATTTTCTTTTTTCTTTTCTCTTTTATTAAATTTACACTTATTCTTAAAATTGAGAATATCAATAGTATTATTAATACTATTGAAAAAATTGTTGAAATAGTTTTATTTTCTAATGTTGATACTATAACATAAAGAAGAATTAGTAAAATATTGATTATTATCTCTACTAAGTATCTCATATATCCCCCATAGAATTAACGATATACCTAGTTTATTAATATTATGTATTCATTAAGAAAATGACTTTTTATTTATTTTATATTATAAAAAATAAAAGAGTAGCAAATTTGCTACTCAAACTAGTTTAATACTTCATATATGTCATATAATTCCAATTCTTTTCGAATGTTAATTAATATTATTTTCTTAAAATATTATTAATAACTTCTTCAGTAAGACTTTTTATTACTTCAACAGCTAATGATACTGATGCTTCTATATCTTCTTTAGCACAGTAGTTATAATGACTATGAACATATCTTGATGGAATACCTAAAACTAATACTGGTACTGCCTTATAAGTTAAACTTATCTTCGCGGCATTAGTAGATCCCCCGCGTCTAACTGCATTTTGATATTTTATTGAATGCTTTTCAGCAATTTCCTCTGCATGTCTAATAAATAAAGGATTTGCTATATAACCTTGATCTAGATTTCTTATTTGTGTTCCATTTTTTAATGCACCTTGTGATATATTTTTAGAGTAATATAAATCATCTGCTGGTGAACCTTCAAAAACTATTGCTAAATCTGGATTAACAACTTGAGATGTAACTTGAGCTCCTCTAGTACCAACTTCTTCTTGAGCTGCAAAAGCTCCAACAACATCTACATTTAATCCACTTATTTCAGACAATGCTTTTAATGTTTCTATAATACAAAAACATCCTATTCTATTATCAAAAGCTTTGCCATAACAAACTCCATTTTTTTCATTAAAATCAAATTCAACTTTTGGAGCTATTGGATCTCCAACTCTAATATTAAAAACATCTAAAACTTCCTCTCTACTACTTGCACCAACATCTACAAAAATATTCTCTATTTCTAATGAATTACTACTTCTTTCACTAGCTGTCATAAAATGAACTGGCTTAGAAGTTGTTATGCCTTTAATAAGTTCACCATATCTATTTCTAACATAAACAGTATGTGCTGGAATGTTTGTATTATGCCATCCTCCTAATTGAACAATACTTAATAATCCATTATCATTAATAGCTTGGACCATAAATCCAACTTCATCAGTATGGGCATCTAACATAACAACTAATTTATTACCATCATAATTTTTTAGTTTTGCATAAACATTATTCATAGAATCATTTTCTATTATCATTTCATTGCAATGTTTCTTAATTACATTTGTAACTTCATCTTCAAATCCTGATGGTCCAAATGCATTTGATAATTCTTCTAAAATTTTAATATTAATCATATTTTAACCCCCTGTGTAAGAATTAATATTCTAAATATATATTGTAGCTTTATTGTAATTAACATATTATATTGTTTTTCATTATAAATTGTAATATTTATATTTTATTAATAACCCCAATAACTATTTAATAACAAACTATAATATATATTATCATTTTATTGCTTTTTATGTCGTTTTTTACATTATACATGGGTTAAATACATTTGTCTACTATATAAAGAAAAAAATACCAAAAATGTTTAATTGGTATTTTTTACTTCTATTTTTATTATATTAATTTTTAGTATTTTGAAATTTTTATTGGGTATATGTGAATATATAGTTTATTTACTATATTTAATCAATATCATCATTGACATAATTATAATGATGATTAATTCCTTCAAAAATTATATCATTATTTTGAGCTATTTCCTCAGCTGTTAAATCTTCACTTCTTCCATGAGGATGATTATAATTATCAAAATTGTACACATGTTTATGAGCACCCATGGGATGAAACTTAGGCTGATTATGATTTGAAGTATCAATATCTTTTATAACCTTTCCATTTTCATCGAAAATTCTTCTTTGCTTAACCCTATTATTTTCTACTAAATCTATTATACTATTTGGCTCACCTTCAATTGGAAGTTTTCTATTATTATCTTCAACTTTAATTACAAATCTCTTTTTGTTCATATTTAGATATTAATAATTTCCTTTCTACTAATGATATCACTTAATATTATTATACTTTATCTTTGGAAATAATTTCAATATCTAATATAGAATCAATTCTAATACAATTTCAACATATATGCAATAGCTGCTAAAACTTTATAATTAGCATTCCAAATATATTTAAATTCTGAAATTTTTAAAGGACATGTTCCTAATCCAACTTCAATAGTTATACTTGGTATTGGATTATTTGGCTTGGAAGATGCCCAATCTTTAAAGCCACCTGGTACAACTTCTGAATATTCACTATCACTTTTTTCTTTTGTATATCCTGTTACACATGCAATAAGGTCCGCTAGTTCACTACACTCATTTTTTACTAAACTCCCCTTATAATCCCAATAAATTAAATTTCCAGATGAGTGGTAGCTAACTGTATAAATAAAATTATATTTATCAACTAAATTAACAAGTGCCTTAGATTCAGGTTCTGAATTACAAAATTTCCCCTTATAATTCTGAAAGGAACATTTTTTACTTTGGTTTATTTCATTCCATGCAGCATCAAAATTTCTATTTAAATCTACTCCTCTAGCATTTGCCTTCCATTTTTTTAGATAATTTTTGAATCTATCACAGGTATATCTAGAATTTAGATCATTATAATAACATTCATAAATAGAATCTTTTAATTCTTTACTTCTTATCCCTTTTATGCCTATTTGACTTATTGTAATTCCATCTGGATTTACCATTGGAATTAAATGAAATGCTACCGAATTAAATAATTCTCTATATTTAATTCCACAATATTCCTTATTTTCATAATTATTTAAATAATATTCTATTTGCTTCATAACTAACAGAGATGTTAAATATTCTCTGCCATGAATTCCTGCATGTATTAATACATGCTTTTCACTATTACTATTTCCTAATATTACTTCATGAATATCTCTATTATCAAGAGATTTTCCAATAATATTTATATCTACATTATCTTTATATTTTTTTTCGAAATATTGTAAATCTGTAATCATTTTATCATAAGTATAATTTGTTTTTGATGTATTTACTATTTTATATTACCTCCTTAAATGCTTATAATATATTTTATAATATATCTTCAGTTTCGTTCCCCTAAGAAAATATTAAGGTAAAAACCTCTTGTAATATATGTATTTTTTTGTTATAAACATTTAAAATATTTCTTTTTTTTTTTTTGTATAATATATAATAAAGCTTTATTTCAAGGAGGGGATAAAATGAAAAAACCACTAATTGCCATAGCTGGTGGAATAGCTAAAGATTCTAGGATAGAATTTGTAGGTGAAGATTATACTAGAATAAATAATAACTACCCAAAAGCAATTGCAGATGCTGGAGGAATTCCTGTTATTTTGCCTTTAATAGAAGATATTGATATTTTAGTTGAGCAATTATCTATATGTAATGGATTATTGCTTCCTGGAGGTAACGATGTTAATCCGTTATCATATAAAGAACTTCCTAGGCCCCTTTTAGGAAGTTCTAATGCTTTAGTTGATTGGTATCATATTAATTTAGCCAAAAAAGCCCTTGAATTAAATATGCCCATCTTAGGAATATGTAGAGGATGTCAGATTCTTAATGTTGCTTGTGGTGGAACATTGCATCAAGATATATCCTATGCTACAGATTCACCAATACTTCATAAACAAGAAAGTCATCTTTCTGAAAGATGCCATCCTGTTTATATAGAGGAAAATAGCATTATACACGAAATATTTGGAGATAATTATATTGTCAATAGCGCTCATCATCAAGCAGTTAAAGAGGTTGCCCCTAACTTTAAAAATACGGCTGTATCTCCAGATGGAATTATTGAGTCTATTGAAATGATAAATAGACCATTTGTAGTAGGAATACAATGGCATCCTGAAATGATGGCATCATATGATGCTACAACATTAAAGCTATTTAAAAAATTTATTTATAGTTGTAAAGGTTAAAATTTTAGACCTAAAACAAATAATTTATATTTTTTGTTTTAGGTCTATTTTTATATTTATAATCAAAAAGAGAGTCAAATTAGACTCTCTTTTTGATTATTTCGCTACTTTATAAGCATTTTTAAAGTAAACTTTACCTAAAGCTGTTACTAAAATACCTTCAACATCATCATTCCAAGCCATTACTGTTGTATAGAAATATACAGGAATAACTGGAGTTTCATCCATTAATATATCCTCTGCTTCCCTTAATAGTGCTTCTCTTTTTTCAATATCAGTTTCAACTTTTGCTTCAGCTATTAAAGCATCATACTCAGCATTGCTAAATCCTGAATCATTGTTACCACCACCAGTTATCCACATGTCTAAGAATGTCATAGGATCACTGTAGTCACCAATCCAACCATGTCTTGCAATTTGATACTCTCCATTTTGTCTTGTATTTAAAAATACTGCCCATTCTTGATTTGTTAATTCAACATTTATACCAACTTCAGCTAAATTTTGTTGTACAATTTGACAAACATCTTTGTGAGAACTTTCTGAATTATACATTAATTCAAGTGTTGGAAGTCCTTCACCATTTTCGTATCCTGCTTCTTTTAATAATTCTTTTGCTTTTTCAATATTACTTTCCATATCTTGTGGATCATAATATTCTTTATCAGAGAATTCACAACCATCTGTTGATGGAATTCCTAGTGGTACAAAACTATAAGCAGCAACTTGATCAGCCTTACCAACATTATCTATTATTTCTTGCCTATCAATTGCTAAACATATAGCTTGTCTTACTAATTTATTACTTAACGCTTTTTTTACATCATCACTTAGGTTATCTTGTTTACCAACATTAATTGCAAAGAAATACGTACCAAGCTTTGGAATGATTTGAACTAATCCTTCTTCTTTACCAGGTTCAATTTCATTTGAAGGAACAGAATTTACAACATCAAAGTTACCAGCTTTTAATTCAGAGTAAGCAGTTGTTTCATCTGTTACTAATTTAAATGTTAATTTCTCTAACTTTACATTATCTGCATCCCAATAATTTTCATTCTTTTCAAATACTAATTGATCTTTCATATCCCATTGTACTAATTTAAATGCACCATTTCCAATATATGTTTCAGGACTAGTAGCCCAAGTATCTGGGTTAGCAGAAACAATATCTTCTCTTACTGGTGAGTAAGTTTGATGAGCTAGTAATTGAGTAAAGTATGCAGTAGGTGCTTCTAATGTAACTTCTAAAGTATAATCATCTAATACTTTAAGACCAACTTCATCTGCTGAAACTTCTCCGTTATAATATTTTTCAGCATTTTTAATATAGAAGAATTGATAGCAATACTCAGCTGCAGTATTTTTATCCATTCCTCTCATCCAAGCATAGTAGAAATCATTAGCTGTAACAGGTTCTCCATCTGACCATTTAGCATTTTCTCTTAGCTTAAATGTATAAACTAAACCGTCATCAGATACTTCATAACTTTCAGCTGCAGCAAGTTCAGCTTCATTTTTATCATTAAGTACCATTAAACATTCAAAAGCATTAACAATAATATTTGAGCCATCTATAGCTGTGTTAAGCACTGGATCAATTGTTTGTGGATCAGCGCCTAAGTTATAAATAATCTCCTGTTTTACCTCTGTAGAAGTACTATTAGATTTACTTTGTTCATTAGATGTATCATTACTACCACATCCAACGAATAAAGATGTACTAATAGTTGCAGCCATTAATACTGCACATAGTTTTTTCAATTTTGGATTTTTCATTGAAATTGCCCCCTTTTAAAATAAAAATACTTATTACAATTTGGTTTAATGATTTCTTAAAATTTTATGAACTATTCTTATTAAAACTTTAAATTATAGTTAATATAAATAATATAGTTGCTTTTCCCCAATTGTACTTAATAATTTATTGAGTACCTTAATATAATCACCAATCCTATTGTAAATTTGTTTACTATAATAACCATATAAGGTTATTATTTCTTATATTATAATATTAAATCTACAAAAAAGAAAGAGTTTTTTTAAATATTTGGTTGTTTTTTTTATCTTTTATTAGTATTTTGGTAAGTTTTTGTTGTTAAAGCAATTAAATTGTTAAATGTTTACAAGTTCTTTGTAAAAAAAATAGATAATCCCATAACACATATTCTTAGTGATTATCTATAATATCTTTTTATATTTTATCTCATTTATATTTCTATAAATATAATTTATGATTGCTTTTTAACTTTATCTATCTTATTTAAAGCTGTTACTACTAATGCAGAGATTATTACTAGCCATATCATGAAATTAGTTGCACCTAAAAAATTATTTCTTTGTTCCATATAACTAATAAATGTTGTTACTTCTTCATTAGTAAAAAATAATTCTGTTTTAAATGTAATATAATATGCAAGTAAAATAAAAATACCATATAATAATGGTTTAATAATTAATACTCTTTTCATATTTCCTCCATATGTAATTATTCTATAATAATCTATGTACACAATATTAATTATATGTTTATATAAATATAAAACATCAGTAAAATAATCTTCACGGATGTTTTATATTTATAAATTATTTATAATATATCATTTTATTATATTAAATAAAACTTATATTAAAATTACTTTATAATCTTAGTTTATTTAAATTAATATTAAATTTTAATAAATATTTTTTAAGTTTTATTCATATAAATCAATAAAAGCTTTTGGAGGAGTTTTTATGCCAAATATATCTACTCATATTAATTTTATAAGGATTTTAACAAATAAACATTTTGATGCATTTGATATTAAATTTTTAATATTAGGTAGTATTGCCCCTAACTATTATTCTATTTTTAATGATATTCCCAAGGAATGTTTATCTCATTTTAAAGAGAATCAAAATGATAAATGTGATTTAACAAAATTTAAATTAAATTTATCTAATAAAAGTTTGAGCTATTCAGAGGAATCATTTGCCATGGGGTATTATATTCATCTTTGGCTTGATAACTATTTTGATACAAATATTGAAAAATTTTTTCTTTCTAAATATAATCTTAGAACACTGGATTCTCATGTAATAATAAATGAAAATATTAAAAATTATGATATAAAATCAATAGTTGACTTTATATCTAAAATAACTGTGATAGAAACACCATTTAAAGACTTTCTCCCTATAAAGCTAAATAAATCAATAAATATTTTTAATGATTTTAAATATAAATGCCTAAATAAAAACTTTAATACAATTTGCCCAACAATTTTCCATGAAGATGATTATATTAATTTTATTAATGAATGTTCAGATATATTTTTAAATCAATGTAACTTTAAAATATAGTTAAATAAACTCAGTATACTTCATCTAATAACTGTTATAAAACAAATAATAAGATTGCCACAATTCAATTGGACAACCTTATTATTTATTTTAATAAAGATATTTGTAATAAAGTAACTAATTATTTTTAAAGATTTCTAAACTTCTATCTAATATTCCAGTTAAAAAGGCTAATACTATACCATAATTAGTAATAGGAACTTCTTCATCTCTACAAAAATCAATTCTATTTAATATTGTTTTTCTATTTATCATACATCCACCACAATGAATAATTAAATCATAATCTTTAATATTTTCTGGAAAATCATGCCCAACTCTAAAATCATAGTTAAGCTCTGCACCTACATATTTATTCAAAAGTTTAGGTATTTTTATTCTTCCTATATCTTCATGAGAAATATTATGGGTACAGCTTTCTGATATTAATACTTTAGAATCTTTATTTAATGAATCAATCTTTCTTGCTCCACTAACAAAAGACTTTAAATCACCTTTATGATTAGCAAAAAGAATTGAAAATCCTGTTAATTTAATATTTGCAGGTACTATTTCACTTACCTTTTTAAAAGCTTGAGAGTCTGTAACTACCAAATCTACATCTTTTATATCTCCTAAAGCAGAAGCAAGTTCTGTGTCTCTAACTACATATGTCTTAATTCCATTATCTAAACAATCTCTTATACATTGTACTTGTGGGAGTATTATTCTGCCTTTTGGCGCCTCTGAATCTATGGGTACTACTAATATAACTTTTCCTCCATAAGGAACTAAATCGCCTATTATAGGAATTTCATTTTCAGAATTTTGTAACTTACTAATAAGTTCATTTTTCAACTTATCTATACCTTCTTTTGTGTAAGTAGAAACAAAAATTGCTTCTGTATATTTTTCCTTTATTTGGTCTAACTTATCTTTTTCTATATCTTCTATTTTGTTTATAACTAATAAATAAGGTATATTATATTTTTTAAATTCTAATTTTATTTCTTCATAATCATTAGGATCTATGTTATTTACATCCATTACATATAAGGCAAAATCTGTCCTCTTCATCATATCCATTGTTCTTTTTATTCTAAGTTTACCTACTTCACTTTTATCATCAAGCCCTGCTGTATCTATAAATAAAACTGGGCCTAGTGGTATAAGCTCCATGGCCTTTAAAACTGGATCTGTTGTAGTTCCTGCAACTTCTGATACAATGGCAATTTCTTGACCACAAATACTATTAACTAATGATGATTTTCCTGCATTTGTTTTTCCGAATATTGCTATATGCTTTCTATTAGCATTTGGTGTACTATTCATTTAGACCTCCTAAATATAAATATCCCTTTGACCTTCTTTTAATTTAATTATTCCATCATTAATGAATTTTCTTATAGCTTCATTATTTATTTTTTTAGCTTCTTTCATTACTAATTTCTCTGCCTTTTTACATGTACTTTCATCACCATAATCCAACGCATATTCCATTAAAGTCATTAATGCATTTGGCTCACACATTTTTTGAATTTCCCCAGTTTTTGCAAGGCCCATAAAGGTCTCTCCTGTTCTTCCTTTTCTGTAACATGCTGTACAATAGCTAGGTATATATCCCTCATCCAATAACCAGTTTAAAACTTCTATTGGCGTTCTTTCATCTGATGTTTTAAACTGTTCTACGGTCTTTCCTTCTTCTCTTTGTTTATATCCGCCTACACCTGTTGAAGAACCAGAGCTTACTTGAGTTACTCCAAATTTCAGTGCTTCTCTTCTCATTTCTTCATCTTCTCTTGTAGACATAATTATTCCTGTAAAAGGAACTGCAATTCTAATTATAGCAACTACCTTTTTAAACATTTCATCACTTAAAAGATTAGGGAAATTTCCTAAAGTAACTCCTTCAGCTTCTCTAAGTCTTGGAACTGATATAGTATGGAAACCCACTCCGAATTCTTTTTCAAGATGTTCATTGTGCATCATTAATGATAAAACTTCAAATTTTGGGTCTGATAGGCCAAATAATACTCCTCCACCAACATCTTCAATTCCAGCTTCCATTGCTCTATCAAAAGCATTTAAATGATATTCATAGCTAGATTTTAATGAATTAGGATGCATTACATCATAAGTTGGTTTATGATATGTTTCTTGAAATAAAATATAGGTCCCTATATTTGCCTCTTTAAGTTTTTTATAATTTTCAACTGTAGTTGCTGCAATATTTACATTAACCCTTCTTATATTTCCATTTTCGTTTTGAGTTTTATAAATTGTGTCTAAACTTTCTAAAACATATTCTATTGGAGCATTTACTGGATCTTCACCAAGTTCTAATGCTAGCCTCTTATGTCCCATCTTTTCTAATATCTTAACTTCTTCTTTTATTTCATCTTGAGTTAACTTTCTTCTATTGAAGCTATTACATTTTTTATAACCACAATAAACACAATTGTTAACACAATAATCACTTATATATAATGGTGCAAATAAAACTACTCTTTTCCCATAAATAGATTTTTTTATTTCTCCAGCAACTTTAAACATTTCTTCTTCTAATTCTTTATCTTCTAATTGAAGTAATGCTGCAATATCTTTATGAGAAATTCCCTTCTTTTCTCTTGCTTTTTCTAAAATATTTACTATATCCTCTCTAGTTGCCTTCTTTCCTTCTTCTAATAATTCATATACCTCTTCATGATTAATATACATTAAATTCTCTCCACTTCCTTATTAATTTATAAAAAGAATATTATCTAACTTAATTCCATTATTTTTGTTATCAACTAATTTTTTATTAATCTTTTCTCTTTCCTTATCACTTAATACTAAGCTATCTCCACGTGTAATCTCTAAGTTAAATCCTGCAGAATTAATTCTTCTTTCAATACATGATCTACATTCTGCAGCTTCATCTCCAGTACATATTTTTCCATCATATAATGAGTATTTTTCTCTAACACTAGTTGGAGAAAGGTTTGGCATTACAACATTACCACCAGCTTTAAGACCTTTTTCACGTCCCAGTGGATCAATACTTCCAAGAGCTGTAGTTGCCGGTAATAAAATTTTAGGTAACATTAGTCGAATTAAAGCTAACATAGTTGTAGTTTTTTCTAGAGTTCCAGCTTGTTCATTAGCAAGTGGCGTATCTTTATGTGGAATAAATGGACCAATTCCACACATATGTGGATTTAACTCTTTTAAGAATATTAAATCATCAATTAAGTTACTATTATTTTGATTAGGTAGGCCTACCATAAATCCTGCCCCTATTTGGTACCCTATTTCTTTTAAGTTTCTAAGACACTGTCTTCTATTTTCAAAACTTCCATTTGGATGTAATGAATCATACAATTCCTTAGTAGCAGTTTCATGTCTTAACAAATACCTATCAGCACCTGCATTAAACATCTTCTCATATGATTTATATGAACGCTCACCTAAAGATAAAGTTATTGCATTATTAGGATATTTTTCTTTTATCCTCTTTATGATTTCAACCATCTTTTCATCAGTAAAGTATGGATCTTCTCCACCTTGTAATACGTATGTCTTATATCCTAGTCTATCGCCTATATCTGCACATTCTAAAATCTCTTTTATAGTAAGCCTATATCTATCAGCTTTACCATTAGATTTTCTTATTCCACAATATTTACAATCTCTTATGCAATAATTTGTAAATTCAATAAGACCTCTTATATAAACATTTTTACCATAATTTTTTAGAGCAACTTTATGAGACTTTTCTATTAAATACGCTTTATTTTCTTGAGATAAATTATCTAAAAGAAATAAAAGTTCTTCTCTTGATGCATTAGTTGTATTATATAGCTTGTCTATAATGTTCCTTACTTGCATATTTTTATTTAAATCTCCCTTTTAGCAATAGCTGTTTTTACAACTACACCATCAATATTACCAAGCTTACCTGTTAAACTATTTATTTCTTCTAATGTACCAATTACAGTAATACTTATAACTGAAATTCCTTCTTCAAAAGGTATTCCCATTCTCCCTTTTATACTTCCCCTAAAGCTTGAAACTACACCATTAAATTTTTCTTGGCATTCTTTAGGTTCTTCTAAGATTGCACTTATAACAGCTATTTTTCTCATAATTCTCATCCTCCAAATTTTCACTATAAAAAAGCTAGCTTTCTTAATCAAAAAGAAAGCTAGCTAAATAATATATATAAACGAAAAGAGGCATTTATATATACTTTAACTTAATTTATTAATCACTCTCTTTTAGATCAGAATTAACTTTTCTATCAGATTCTATTAACACGCTTTTTAATATTATATTATTTTTGTAAATAAATTCATATTTAAATCATATACCCATTTGAAATATTTGTCAATTGAATGCATTCTTGAAAATATAATATAATTGTTATTACAGTCATTAGGGCAAAACAATACCCAGTATGCTACTAATGCTAATTTAGAAGTTTTAAAGATGGAGAATTCTAATAAATCTAATTTAAAAAGTACTATAAGACTGAGCCTTAATACAGTTTCATTAATATTTGCTGGAATTACTTGTATTTTAATTAATTATATAATATAAAAACAGAGTTGAAATCTTCAACTCTGTTTTTATATTAAGCATTATCTGAATTAAAATTCCATTCAGAATAAAATTCATTTAAAAACTCTTCCATATATTTATGCCTTTTCTCAGCAATTTCTTTTGCTGATTTTGTATTCATTAAATCTTTTAATTTTAATAATTTTTCATAGAAGTGATTTACTGTATGATTATTTTCACTTTTTACTTCTTCTAGTGAGGTAAAATTAATTGGTTTAATATTAGGATCATAAATAACTCTATTTTTATTTCCACCATAAGCAAATGTTCTGGCTATTCCTATAGCACCAATAGCATCTAATCTATCTGCATCTTGAACTACTTTCCCTTCTATTGTTTCTTGGCTTGAGTCTACTACTCCTCCTTTAAAAGAAATAGTATTAATAATTTTTATTATTTTAATTAATTCTTCCTCATTAACTTGAATCTTTCTTAAAAATACCTCTGTATTAGTAGTATTAGTATCATTACCACTTGAGAATTTCCAATCATCTATATCATGTAATAGAGCAGCCATTTCAACAATAAAACTATCTGCATTTTCTTTTTCTGCTAAATATCTAGATAAATTATATACTCTTTCAATGTGAAACCAATCATGTCCACTACCTTCACCATAAAGCTTTTCCTTAACAAATTCTTTTGTTTTTTCTATTATTAATTTTTTATTCATTTGTTTATCCTTTCATATACCTACACTATATATTTTATTTATATGATAATATATTAGGTAAAGTATTCTCTAATTCTTCTTTAGTCCAACCACATCTTCTTGCATAATCTTCAGCTTGATCTTTATCTATTAAATTAGAGTTAAAATATCGTGAGTCTTCTGAAGCAAAATATAATCCACATACTGAAGATACTGGATCCATCATATAACTTTCAGTAAGTTTTACTCCAGTCACATTTTCACCATCTAAAACATCAAATAATCTTTTCATTTGACTTTGGTCAATAAGTGATGGATATCCAAATGCTGGTCTTATTCCTCTATAGCTACCCTTAAATATCTCTTTCATACTTAAATTTTCATTTGGTGCATATCCCCAGTAATCTTTCCTTATATCTTCATGTAACTTTTCAGCAAAAGCTTCAGCTAGCCTATCACACACAAGTTTTAACATAATTGAACTGTAAGAATCACCTTCTGATTCTAACTTCTTAGCATATTCATTTGCTCCAAGACCGGCTGTTACAATAAATCCACCCAGATAATCTTCTTTTTGTAACTCTTTAGGTGCAATAAAGTCTGAAAGACATAAATACTCACCTTTGCTTTTTTCTCTTTGCTCTCTAAATAAATTAAATGTTGTAGCTAAACTATTATCTTCATTATAAATTTCAATATTATCTCCGTTTGAATTAGCTTTAAAAATTCCAAAGACACCTTTAATGTTTACAATATTATTTTTTTCTATAAAATCTAACATTTTATTAGCATCATCAAATATCTTTTTAGCTTCTTCTCCATAGTTTGAATCTTCTAAAATATCTGGATATAACTTTTTCATATCCCATGCTACAAAGAAGAATGTCCAATCAATATAAGGTCTTAAATCAGATACTTTATAATCACTAACTTCCTTTATTCCTATAAAATTAGGTTTAGAAATAATTCTATTATTCCAATCTATTTTAAGTCTCTTTTCCCTAGCTTCTTCTAGTGATATCATTTTCTTTTCATATTTATTATAATTATTTCTTATTTCTTCATACTCTTCTTTAATAGACTTAATATATTCATGTTTATTCTCTCCTAAAAGCTTCTTGCATATTTCAACTGTTTTTGAAGCATCATATCCATATACAATTGTGCCACTATAATTAGGAGCTATTTTTAATGCAGTATGTGGTTTTGATGTTGTAGCTCCTCCAATTATTATTGGTATATTCATATTTCTTTTTTCCATTTCAGATGCTATATGACACATTTCATCTAAAGAAGGTGTGATAAGACCGCTTAGCCCAATTATATCTACATTTTCTTTAATAGCCGTTTCTATTATATCTTCGCAAGGAACCATAACTCCTAAATCTATTATTTCAAAGTTATTACAAGCAAGAACTACACCAACAATATTTTTACCAATGTCATGGACATCCCCCTTAACTGTTGCTAAAAGAATTTTACCTGCTTTAGATGTTTCACCTTGTTCTTTATCCTTTTCTATATAAGGAAGTAAAAATGAAACAGCTTTCTTCATAACTCTTGCTGACTTAACAACTTGAGGTAAGAACATTTTCCCATCTCCAAATAGTTCTCCAACTTTAGTCATCCCATTCATTAATGGACCTTCTATAATATTAAGAGCTTTAGGGTACTTGTTAACAGCTTCTTTTAAATCTTCCTCAATATATTCAGTTATCCCTTTAACCAATGAATAGCTCAATCGTTCATCTAAATTATTTTCTCTCCATGCATTTTTATTACTTTGAGTTGTAGTAGATCCATTCTTATAGTCCTCTGCTTTATCTAATAATCTTTCTGCAGCATCTTTACGCCTATTTAAAACTACATCCTCAACTAGCTCTAATAAATCCTTTGGAATATCATCATAAATTTGTATCATTCCTGGATTTACAATTCCCATGTCCATTCCTGCTTCGATTGCATGATATAAAAATACTGAATGCATAGCTTCTCTTA
Source organism: uncultured Clostridium sp. (assembly GCA_900543325.1). Classification (GTDB taxonomy): domain Bacteria; phylum Bacillota; class Clostridia; order Clostridiales; family Clostridiaceae; genus Clostridium. The sequence goes on from UQQU01000007.1 coordinate 20,416, forward strand.
TAGTATTATTACCTCTAAATGAGAATGATAAATTAGAAACTCCTCCTGAAACTTTGGCATATGGAAGATTTTCTTTTATCCATCTAGTTGCATTTATAAAATCAACAGCGTAATTATCATGTTCTTCTATTCCCGTAGCAATTGCCAAAATATTTGGATCAAATATTATATCTTGTGGTGGAAATTTCAATTTATTAACTAATAAATCATATGCCCTAGCACATATCTCTTTTTTTCTTTCAAAAGTATCTGCCTGTCCATCTTCATCAAATGCCATTACTACAACAGCTGCTCCAAATTCTTTAACAACTTCAGCATGATTTAAGAATTCTTCTTCTCCGTTTTTCAAAGAAATAGAGTTTACTATTGGTTTTCCTTGAATACTTTTAAGACCTGCTTCAATAACTTCCCATCTTGATGAGTCTATCATGATAGGTCTTGATGATATATCAGGTTCAGATGCTAACAGTTTTAAGAAATAATCCATTTCTTTAGCACTATCTAGTAAGCCATCATCAAAATTAACATCTATTATTTGAGCACCATTTTCTACTTGATCCTTTGCTATAGATAACGCTTCTTCATATTTTTTTTCTCTAATAAGTCTTGCAAATTTAGCTGAACCAGCAACATTAGTTCTTTCTCCTATGTTTATAAAATTATTTTCTTTATTACTTCTAACTACTTCAAGTCCACAATAGATACTTTCTTTTTTTATTTCTGGAATTAATCTTGGTTCTAATCCATCTACAGCCTCAGCTATTGCTTTTATATGATTTGCTGTAGTACCACAACATCCACCAACTATATTAACTTTTTTTTCTTCAGCTAATTGTCTTATAAATCCAGCAGTTATATTAGGTAATTCATCATACTCCCCTAAAACATTAGGTAATCCTGCATTAGGATAAACTGATATAAACATATCTTGAGTATTTGCTAATTCTTTTATAAATGGAATTATATCCTCTCCACCGAAAGAACAGTTTAATCCTATAGAAATAACATTTTCATTTCTAACAGATTGTGCAAAAGCATCTAATTTTTGACCTGATAAAGTTCTTCCTGATTTATCAGTTAAAGTACCTGAAATCATTATAGGAAGACTTTTCCCTTTTGTTTTATAAACATTATTTGCTGCAACTATGGCTGCTCTAGCATTTAATGTATCAAAAATAGTTTCTATTAATACACAATCTATTCCACCATCCATAAGTGCAGAAATTTGTTCACTATAAGCTTCCACAAGTTCATCAAAGCTTATATTTCTATACCCCGGATTTTCTACATCTGGAGATAAAGATGCTGTTTTATTAGTAGGACCTACAGATCCTGCTACAAATCTTGGCTTATTCGGATTTTTTGCCGTAAATTCATCAGCCACTTCCCTTGCAAGTTTTGCTGATTTATAGTTCAAAACATAAACTAGATGAGCTAGCTCATAATCTTCTTGTGAAATACTAGTTGAATTAAATGTATTTGTTTCAATTATATCTGAGCCAGCTTCTAAAAAACTCCTATGTATTTCTTTTATAACTTCTGGTTTTGTTATAGATAATAAATCATTATTCCCTTTTTGTTCTTTATTAAAATCTTTAAGTAATTCACCTCTATAATCTTCTTCAGTTAACTTAAAGTTTTGTATACTAGTTCCCATAGCTCCATCTAGAACTACTATTTTCTTTTTTAAAATATCAATTAAATTGCCCCTATTCATTTGCTTTCCTGCCTTTACTTATAAGTTTTAGAATAATTATACATTTTTTCAATTTTATTTACAATATGTATAATTACAAAATTATAATTCAGTATATTTTTTACTATTGCCCTTAGCTTTCTCTACTGGATATTTCTTTTCATTTTTATCCATCTTCTTATTAATAATTTCATTTATATCAACATTTAAGGCATCAGCCATATGTAAACAATAAACTATAACATCAGCTAACTCCTCTTCAACATTTTGTTTATTGTAATTTTCATTATCCCATAAAAACTCTTCTAATAACTCTGCAGCTTCTATAGAAATTGCCTTTGCTAAATTAGATGGTGAATGAAATTGATCCCACTCTCTATCTTTTCTAAATTTTCTTATTCTATTTATTGTATTTTCCATTACCTCTACTCCTTTACTATTATAATTTTTATATATTTTACCATAAGTTATGAAAATAATCATAGCTAATAGATAACTTTTATTCTAAGCAATACTAAAAAGATATTTACTAGAAAATAATAAAAGAGAATATATAAGACTGCTATTTTACACATTTTATATACTCTCTAACAATAAAAATAAATAGTTATATATTTTTTAATATAAAATCATAAGATTAATACTAACTTTTTTAAAATTAATATTTTATCCATTTAATAATTTTATAACTTCATCAAGATCATCATAAGTAAATATACCGCCTAAAAAAACAATTAATTGTCTTAAAGGGATAGAGTTAATGGTTTCTTCTATCACTTCTGGGGATAATGCTTCTAATGAAGAATACTCTTCACTTACACTGATAAACTCAGTTGTTGAAGCATATTTATCAATTAAAGGTTTCAATTTAATAGCTGACTCAGGATTTGATAAAATATCACCTATTGTACTATTTTCATCATAAATAACAGGTATAGTCACAGTTGATTCAACAAATACTTTTTCTCTACAAAGTATATCTCTTGATGATTTACCAATAGCAATATTGAATTCTCCACTTTCTACATGCCAATCACTAATTTTAGTATTGTAATAAGCAAAAGCACGTTTGGATAATTCAAATTTTACTGTTTTAGTTTCACCAGGATTTAAAGCTACTTTTGTAAATCCTTTTAATTCTCTAATAGGTCTAATAACTGTACTTTCTAAATCTTCAATATAAAGCTGCACTACTTCTTTACCAAAAACCTTGCCTATATTAGTTATATCTATACTAACATTTAAAGTTTCTGTATCTTTCATAGACTTTTTATCTAATTTCAAATTAGAATATTCAAATGTTGTATAGCTTAAACCATATCCAAATGGAAATAATACATCTATATTCTTTTTATCATAATAACGATATCCTACGAAAATCCCCTCTCTATACTCCACTCTATCCTTTTCTCCACCATAGAATATATAAGAAGGATTATCTTCTAATCTAATAGGAAATGTTTCAGCTAACTTACCGCTTGGATTTATATCACCATATAATACATCAATAGTTGCACCCCCTACAGCTTCACCCCCTAAATATACTTCTATTATACCTTTAACTTTGTTTATCCAAGGCATTTCAACTGGTGATCCATTATGAAGTATAACTATTGTATTAGGTTGAACTTTGCTTACTGATTCTATTAAAGCATTTTGACAATCTGGTAATCTCATATGTCTTCTATCATATCCCTCTGACTCAAAGCTATCTGGTAACCCAGCAAAAATTACAGCATTTTCTACACTACTAGCTAACTTGACTGCTTCATTAATTAATTTATCATCTATAACATCATCATCTATATTATATCCCTGAGCATAAAAAATCTCTTGTTTTGTTTTTACAGCTTCTAAAGCACTTTCTACTTTAAAAGAATTTATATGTGAGCTGCCTCCACCTTGATAGCGTGGATTTTCCGCAAATAGACCAATAAATGCAGTATTAGATTTACCATCTAAAGGTAAGATATTATCATTTTTTAATAAAACAATAGATTCACCTTCCATTTTTCTAGCTATTTTATGATCTTTTTCTTTATTATATATTGTGTCTGGCTTCTTATTTTCTTCAAATCTATAAACCATATTTAAAATTCTTTCTACAGCGTTATTAAGAATATTTATATCTAATTTACCTTCTTTCACAGCTTTTACTATTAATTTATCTCTTAATCCACTAGAGGATGGCATTTCTAAATCTAATCCAGCTTCTAATCCTTTGACTCTATCTTTAACTGCCCCCCAATCACTAACAACACACCCATCAAAATTCCATTCATCTCTTAATACATCATTCAAGAATCTTTTGCTTTCTGAAAGCTGTATACCATTAACCTTATTATATGAACACATAACTGTCCAAGGCTTTGAATCAATTACTGTTTTTTCAAATGCGGCTAAATATATTTCCCTAAGTGTCCTTTCATCAATTTCGGAACTAGATGTCATACGCCTAGTCTCTTGATTATTTGCAAGAAAATGCTTAAGACTTGTTCCGACATTCTTACTTTGAACACCTTTTATATAATTAGTTGCCATTTCTGAAGATAAATATGGGTCCTCTGAAATATATTCAAAATTTCTACCACATAACGGTGATCTCTTAATATTTGTAGCAGGGCCTAATATAACACTTATATTTTCACTTTGACATTCATTAGCTAACGTTTCACCTAAACTGTACATTAATTCTCGGTCAAAGGATGATGCAGTTGCGCATGCTGTTGGAAAACATACAGCTTTTATACTATTTTGAATACCTAAATGGTCGCCCCCTAAGTCTTGCTTTCTAAGTCCATGGGGGCCATCACTTAACATAATTTTAGGGATTCTCAATCTTTCAACTGCTTTTGTATGCCAAAAATCACTTCCTGAACAAAGACTTGCTTTTTCTTCTAAAGTCATTTCTGATATAAGTTTTTTAACATCCATTTTATATTCCTCCCATATACCTATTCACTGTTATACTTACTTTTACATTTACTACAATTATTATTACTAATATATTCACTTTAATAGTTTCATTGTTAACTTTTAAGCAGAATTATTAATTTATAAATTTTACTATAAACCTATATTTACAACTGAATATCAAGCGGAACTTACATTAATAACTAAAAAAGATTATATTAATAACAAATAATTATTAAATATAACCTTTTATTTTTATCAAAAAATATTAATATTAAATTTTATGATCTACTTTAACCTTTTTATAGAATGAAAATATACCTGATCCTATAATTCCTAAAATGCCTCCAAGTGCAAAGAAAAATAAAATATCTCCTGCTAAAGCTCCAATTATTATTCCTAAGCCCACCCCGCTAGCTAATCCTTTTGTTAAATATTCATAATCTTTTTCTGATAAAATTAATTTCTTCAACACTTCTTTTACACCCCATAATATATACCTAAAAATTTAATTTATACTTATTAGACGTATATGTTACATAAAAAGTTCCATATTTTTTTATTTTACATAAAATTTATATAATCCCTTATTAATATTAAAAATTAACACATACTTATTATATTTATTTTTACATATATAGTTACTTAAAATTTATACAACTTATTACTGTTATATAAAAATAAATCTAGCTTAATTAAAATTAAACTAGATTTATAAACTAATTCTAACATTAAATATTCATTTTCTCATCTACTATTTCTTCTAGAATTTCTGCTGCATCTTCTACACAACCCCTACAAGAACGTAAAACTGTTCCTGTAGTAATTCCTTTTAATTCCTTACATAAAACTGAAGTATTTTTTTCTTTAAATCTTCTTTCAATTTCATTTAAAAGTTCTATATCATCCTTAATTGGTTCTGCAGGATTTTCTGGATTTACATTTTCATTTAAGTAATTAACTATAACATATGCACCCATTACAGCCCCACATACTTTATATGCTCCACCACTATATCTTCTAACCATATCTTTCATTGTAGCTTCATCCACATCAACTAAATCACAAAAAGCACATGCCACAGCTTGAGAACATGTATATCTATTACTATGCAACTCTATTGCTTTATTTTTTCTTTCTCCCATTTTAAATCATCCCTTTCTTTTATCATAACTTCATTTAATATTATATAGACTTTTTTTATGATTGTCACATTAATACTTTTTTCTTAATTTTACAGCTACATAATTTTCTAAGGTATTTTGTAAATTAATCCTATTTATAAATATATACACTTAATTGTTAACTAATTTTAATATCTTGATTGACAAACTATTTTTGAGTCAATATAATTTTTCTAGGAGGTAAATTATTATGTTAAAAAGTAAGGTTTTAAAAGTTTTAGAAGAAAATAAAGGAAAAACGGTTTCTGGCGCTGAAATGGCCAAAACTTTAAACCTATCAAGAACTTCAATTTGGAAAGCTATAAATTCATTAAGAGATGATGGATATACCATTAATGCTGTAACAAACAAAGGATATTCCCTAGCAGATAATACAGATCTTATATCTAAAGAAGGTATTTCTCTATATTTAAATAAGGAATTTTCAAATATAGAAATATATACTTACAAAACAACTTCCTCTACTAATGAAGTTGCAAAAAAGCTAGCTTTAACTGGAGCTAAACACGGAACTGTTGTTATTTCAGAAGAACAAACAGCTGGTAAAGGTAGAATGGGAAGAGCATTTTACTCTCCAGCTAATACAGGTATTTATATGAGTATTATATTACGTCCAAACCTAACAGCAATGGACTCTGTATTAATTACAACATCTTCATCTGTAGCTATATGCGATGCAATATATAAAGTTGCAGGTATAGAATGTCAAATTAAGTGGATAAACGATATTTATATAAATAATAAAAAGATAGGAGGTATCTTAACTGAAGCTTCAACCAATTTTGAAAGCGGAACTATTGACTACTTAATTTTAGGAATAGGAATTAATTTTAATAATCCTAAAGATAATTTTCCAGATGATCTTAAAGAAATTGCAGACTCTCTTTATAATGGTAATAGTAATGGTATAAATAGAAATATACTTTGTGCAGAAATGCTGAATAATATTTTAAGTATTATTCCAAAGATTAAGGACTATGACTTTATTCCGGAATATAAAAAAAGAAGTATCATTCTAAATCAAGAAATAATGTATACAAGTGGTGGAATTTATTCCAAAGGTAGGGCTATTGATATAAATAATGATGGTTCTTTAGTAATAAAACATGATGATGGCTCTATAAAAATATTAAATTCAGGTGAAGTAAGTATCAGGAAATTAAGTTAAAGGAAGAAATATAACAATTTAAAACAAAAAATAATACCATAAGGATATATAACTTATGGTATTATTTGGTTATTACCATCCTCTTGAATAATCTTCATAACAATCTAAACATAATTTTTGTCCTTTGTGTAATCGGATCTTATGTTCTGGTGCTATTTCTCCACAAGCATCACACTTTATTGAGTTAAATGATCTTGCATATTCTGGAATCCTTATTTTTGTGTCCTTTATATCGAATAAGACTTCTTCTGGTACATCTAAAATCTAAAAATTAATCCTCTTCAACCAAAAAGAATTACATTTTAAATTTCTTTCAAAAAGAAAAGAGACATAGCCAATAAAAGCTATATCCCCCTCACAGAGATAATATCCTTAATATTATCTATAATATAATCAGCATCTTTAAGTTCATTATCATTTCCATAGCCATAACCACAACCAATAGAAAATAAATTATGCTTCTTTGCCAATTCAATATCAACAAATCTATCACCAATAACAAGAAAATCCCCTTGGTACTTTTCTTTAATAATCCCGAAAATTTCATACTTAGGCATAAAGTCAAAATCTTCACTGCAATAAAAATCTATAAAATACTTATCTAAATTAAATCTTTCTATGTGTTTATTCATATAACTAGATTTACAGTTACTTAAAAATATTAATTTATATCCATATTCATTTAATTTATTAAGTGTTTCAATAGCACCATCATATAACTGAGCTTTTCCTTCATCTATATATTCAATCATAGATTCTCCTATAATTGAACTACACTTCTCTTTTTCACTCTTTGGCAAATTAGGCATAAATGTATTCCACATATCCTTTGCACTTAAACCAAGAAATTTACTTATTTCTTCTTCTTCAAATTCCCTTTTCTTTGCATAACCATTAGCAACTAAATAATCATAAGCTTTCATAAAAGCTGGTTTATATATTTTTATACTATTATGCAAAGTACCATCGTAATCAAAAACAATGTATTTCATAGACTAAAAGTTCTTTAAAAGGTTAGCCATTTCAATAGCTGTAACCGCTGCATCATATCCCTTATTACCAGACTTAGTACCAGCTCTTTCTATAGCTTGTTCAATACTATCAGTAGTTAAAATACCAAAGATCACTGGTTTTTCTGTTTGAAGTGATACACTTGCAATTCCTTTTGACGCTTCTGCACAAACATAATCAAAATGAGGTGTTGATCCCTTTATAACTGCACCTAAGCAAATTACTACATCATACTCATCATTTTTAGCCATTTTCTTTGCTACAAGTGGTATTTCAAATGCTCCTGGAACCCATGCAACATCTATATTATTTTCCTCTACTCCATGTCTCTTTAAACCATCTAATGCTCCACCTAATAATTTTGATACTATAAATTCATTAAATCTTCCTACTACTATTCCAACTTTAAGCCCTTGTGCCACTAAATTTCCTTCTATTATTCTCATTTCTTCTTCCTCCTAAATTTTCATTTATTTTATATAATTTTTAATTTATAACTTGTCCTACTTTTTTAGCTTGAATCCTTATTTTTCTAAAAGTAATATAAACTATACTTGTTCATTGGTTTTACTATAAAACTCTCATAAGTTTAAAGCATATGCCCAAGTTTTTCTTTTTTAGTTTGTAAGTAAAACTCATTTTTCTCATTATGGTTCATTTGAATTGGAACTCTCTTTACAATCTCTATTCCACAACTTTCCAAACCATCTATCTTCCTAGGATTATTAGTCATTAAATTTATCTTAGATACTCCTAAATCCTTTAGAATTGCAGCTGCTACATCATAACTTCTCATATCTGCTGCAAAACCTAGCATTTCATTAGCTTCTACAGTATCATATCCCTTATCTTGAAGAGCATAGGCTTTTAATTTATTAATAAGGCCTATACCTCTTCCCTCTTGTCTCATGTAAAGTAAAATTCCACAGCCTTCTTCTGCAATTCTCTTCATAGCTGCATCATATTGTTCTCCACAATCACATCTTTTAGATCCTAATGCATCTCCTGTTAAGCATTCTGAATGAATTCTAGTTAAAATTTCAGAATTATTATTTATATCACCTTTAACTAATGCCACATGATGTTCTCCATTTAATTCATTTATAAATCCATACATTTTAAAATCACCATATCTAGTTGGCATTTTAATTTCAACAACTCTTTCAACCCTTGCTTCTTTTTTTTCCTTTTCTCTTCTATACGCAACTAGATCTTCAATAGTTATTATTTTTAAGTTATGAACCTTTGCAAATTCCATTAATTCTGGAGTTCTTGCCATTGTACCATCTTCATTCATTATTTCACATATAACTCCAGCAGGCCTTAATCCAGCAAGTTTAGCTAAATCAACAGAAGCTTCTGTATGGCCACATCTTTTTAATACGCCACCTTCTTTAGCAATTAATGGGAATACATGTCCTGGTCTTCTGAAATCCTCTGCCTTACAATTATTATCAAGTACTTTTTGAATAGTTAAGGCTCTTTCAAATGCTGATATACCTGTAGTTGTATCTACATGATCGATTGATACTGTAAAAGCAGTTTCATGATTATCAGTATTCTTTTCTACCATTTTACCTATTTTTAATTCATTTAATCTTTTTTCTTCTATAGGCATACAAATAAGTCCACGTCCATATTTAGCCATAAAATTAATAGCTTCCCCAGTAACCTTATCTGCTGCCATTAATAAATCTCCTTCATTTTCTCTATTAGGATTATCAACAACAATAACAATTTTTCCATCTTTTATATCTTTTATTGCTTCTTCAACACTATTAAATTTATACATAAACAATTACTCCTTTCATATTAAAAAAATCCATTTTCCCTTAGAAAATCTTCTGTTAATGATGTATTCTTTTTGTTTTCTTCCTTTGTTGCTAATCTCATAAGCTTTTCAACATATTTTGAAATCACATCACATTCAAGATTAACAGTTTCACCAATAGCTTTATTTAACAATGTAGTTTCTTGTGCAGTATGAGGTATTATTGAAACTTTAAATACATTTTCATCTACATATGCAACTGTTAAACTTATACCATCAATTGTTATTGAACCTTTTAAAACTACATATCTTAAAATATCATTTGTAGTTTTTATAGTAACCCAAGTAGCATTATCTTCTTTTATTAATGAAATAATTGTACCAGTTCCATCTATATGTCCACTTACAATATGACCACCTAATCTACTTTGTAATGTTAATGCTCTTTCTAAGTTAACTTTACTTCCTACATTTAAATTTCCTAAATTACTTCTCCTTAATGTTTCAGCCATAACATCAGCTTCAAAACTATTTGCTTTTAAATTTGTCACAGTAAGGCATACCCCATTAGTACAAATACTATCTCCTACATTTGTATTTTCTAAAACCTTATTTGCTTTAATTAATAATTTTGAAGATTTGCTACTTTTTTTTATTTCCTGTATAACACCTAATTCTTCAATTATACCTGTAAACATATAATCACCCACCTAACATATATATCCTTCAACTAAAATATCTTCATCTACAATATTGGTAGTAATATCTTTCAATTTAAAGGCATCATTTAATTTATCTATTCCTATTCCACCTACTGGTGTTTTAGAGGATTCTCCTCCTATAATTTTAGGAGATATATAAATCATTACTTTATCAACTATACTTTCTTCTAAAGCAGAATAATTAAGTGTTGACCCTCCTTCTAATAAAATACTATCTATATTTAATTCCCCAAGTTTTTTAATAAGAGCACTTAAATCAACCTGTCCATTTTTTTCGTCTATAATTAGCACATTAATATTCTTTTTTAATAACTCTTGCATATTTTTTATATTTGCCCTTTTAGTAGTTGCTATTATTGTTTTATTATCTTTATTTTGTAATACTTTAGAATTCATAGGTATTCTTAATGTGCTATCAACAATAATTCTTATTGGATTACTTCCATTTTCTATTCTACAAGTTAATTCTGGGTTATCTTTAATTACAGTATTTACTCCTACCATAATTCCAGAAAGCTTATTTCTTAAATTATGAACTTGTAATCTTGATTTTTCAGAACTAATCCATTTAGATTCACCAGTTGTTGTTGCTATTTTCCCATCAAGAGACATAGCAGTTTTTAATACTACAAAAGGCTTTTTGCTTAATATATATTTTATAAATACTTCATTAAGTTTTTTACATTTCTCTTCTAATACACCAACCTTTACTTCTATACCAGCTTTTTTTAGTTTATCTACTCCATTTCCTGCAACTAATGGATTAGGATCAATCATTCCAATAACCACTCGCTTTATATTATTTTCAATTATTTTATCTGCACATGGTGGCGTTTTACCATAATGAGAGCACGGTTCTAAAGTTACATACATAGTGGCTCCACTTGGATCTTCCTTTAAACTTTTAAATGCATTTACTTCAGCATGTCCTTCCCCATATTTTTCGTGATAGCCTTCTCCAATTACAATTCCATCCTTTACAATTACAGCTCCAACCATTGGATTTGGATTTACTTTTCCTTCACCTTTCTTTGCCAATTCAATGGCTAACTCCATAAATTTTTCATCCAAATTTATCACCTCACAATGAAATTAATTTGAATTTAATAAATCATTCAAAAAAAGCCCTGAGCTTTTTACTCAGGGCTTAACATTTTACAATCATTCTTATATTATCATTTTATTTACAATTAAACTTAATAAAAAATATTTAATAAATATAACTATAAAAATAAAATTTATAAAAATAATCATATAAATTTTGTGAAAATAAAAGCTCTGAAATATAAAATATTTCAGAGCATAAATACACAAAACTAATATAGTAGTTAAAAATACTATATTTACATTTATCTTCTTCCATCCAGACTTTACTGTCGGCCTCGGAATTTCACCGAATCTGCTAAAATCGCTCGCGGGCTTTACCGCCGGTAGGGAATTTCACCCTGCCCTGAAGATTTATTAAATTATAATTAAATATTATTATAAATACTATTTTCTGTCAATACTTATTTAATTTGTATTTTTTCTCTTGATGCTCCACTACTTAAATAACATTTATAAGGATTAATCTTATTAATTATATCATCAATAAAATTACTTATATTATTTTCTTTAAATTCTTTTTTTAAAATATATTTTGCAGAAGTATCAATTTGATCTAAGCATGTTATTGCTAAAGATTTTCTTATATTATAGCCACTATTTATTGCTTTACTAAAATCATTATAAATATTTTCATTTAATAAATCTAAATCTAATAAAGCAAACCTTAAACAACCTTGAAATCTATTTGGTATATTAGTTAAATCAACTATTTTATTATATGGCGCACAATTTAATTCTCCAGGTAGTGGACCTGCTCCATGCCTTGTTAAATAACTTCTAGTTATATAAATAACTTCGATATTAACTTTATTTTTTACTTCATTTGAAAACTCACTATAAACTTCATTCAAAATTTCAATTACATTTTCTATGCCTGTTTTTGAGTGAGTTACATGAGGAAAATACTTATAGTTTTCATGTAACATTAAACCTTGAGCACCTTCAAATATTAACGTTGTAAAATTCCTATTTATCTCTTTAAATGATATGATTTTTATATTTTTAATAAATTTTTTTATATCTTCAATAAAATTAAATATTAAGTTATTATTTTCAAGTATACTTTTGAATTCATTATCAATATTATTTACTCTAAGTTCCTTTAATCTTTCTGTAACATAATGATTTTTAATATTCATTAATATCTCATAAACTTTAGTTTGATTAAGATTCATTATTTCAGTAGCTAAATTTCTTAATCCTACTCTAGCCATATTATCAAGAATAAATCCCATTGAACCAGTTACATCTAAGCCAATAATAATAGGTGTTGCATTTGGATTATCAATACTATCACAGCTTTCTCTATAAGTTATTCCTCTTGGATCTAACTCTGGATTTAAACTTCTAGAAGTATATATATCTTCAACCCTCTCTCTTCCACTAATATTCCTTTGTGAATATTCTCTCCAATCTCTTTCTGACCATCTTCCTGTTCCCATAAATTAATACCTCCTAAACATTTTACTTATTTTCAATTTGATATTAAGTATTTTCAAAAAAATATTTTAAAAATATTTTATTACTGCTAATAAAATATAATTAACTTTATATCATATAGATAATATCAATTTGATTTTATATTATAGTATATTAAAAATCTCATAAATAATGCATAAATTTATGAGATTTTTTTAAATTATTTAAAACTCATATTCCCAGTTTTCATTAAACTTATAAACTTGTGCTGGGCGATATGGCTTTCCTTCAAGCTTTTCATCAGTTTCAACTATCATATTTCCAATTTTTCTTCTAAAGTTCAATAACTCTTTTCCCATTATAGCTTCATAAACATATTGAAGTTCTTTTACAGTAAAAAGCTTAGGTAATAAATTAACTGCTATTGGAGTATACTGAATCTTATTTCTTATCCTATCAATTGCATAGTCTAATATTTTATAGTGATCAAAGGCTAATTCATCATTGCTACTATTTAGAAATTTATAGCTTACTTTCTTTTGCCTAAAAATATTTTTCTCTAATATTTCAGTTACTTCATAATTTATTTTTATTTCATCATCTTCTGAAACAAGACTTAATAAATATCTCTTTTTAATGTCAGTGGTAAAGTTTTCAGTACTAATTAGTTTCTTATTTATCCAAAACCATTGAACTTCCTTGGCATCATCACCAGCAATTGGTTTTACACTATTCTTTGAAATTAGTGCAACATTACCAACACTTATAACTCTAGTTCTTGGGTCCCTATTAATTTCACCAAAAGTATAAAGTTGCTCAAAATAGACTTTATCTATTCCTGTTTCCTCTTTTAATTCTCTTTCTGCTCCTTCTTGTAGACTTTCATTCATTCTCACAAATCCACCTGGAATAGCCCATTTTTCAATAAAAGGATGTTCTTTTCTTTTTATCAATAACACTTGCATTCCTTTTCTAGGAACTTTACGTATATTCTCTTCTTCCTTATCTTCTGTTGTAAAAATAATAATATCATTAGTAACACTAGGTCTTTCATACCTTGCTGGATTATATGTTTTAATAAACTCTTCTTCTGTTAATCCATCTTTATCTTTTATATTAACTTTCATAATTTATTTTTAGTGAAAGAATATATGACAAGTCCAAACTCCCACCAAATCCTCCAATCTTTATTGTTGTTTACTTTTTAGTATTTAACAAGTTATTTATATATCAAATTTAGATATATATGTTCCTTTATGAAAAAACATTTTCCATTTCCCATCAATATATTTCCATATTGTACTACAAAATTAACTGTAATTCTATTATTTGTAAATAACTTTAAAAAAATTATCTCAAATTATAATCTAGATACTAAATTACAATTTGAGATAAAATTAAATATTTATCTAATAAAATTTGTTCTTTCAACTGGAACTAATTCAGGAAGTGGTACATTTTTAGCTGCTTCTTTACACTTAATTAAATAAGCCATATTTCTAGCTAATACCTTCATTGTTCTGATACCCTCTAAATCTTGTACAACTTCTTCTGGAGTATTTCCATGTATTTGATTCCAATAAACAGATGATACTATAGGCATTTCATTTATTGTAAAGTATTTATTTAATTGATCAAAGGCAGCACTAGCTCCTCCTCTACGACATGAAACAATACTTGCTGCAAACATATGTCTTAAGTGATTCTTATCTGTTGAATAAAAAAGTCTATCTAAAAATGAAGTTGCTGCTCCACTTGCTGCAGCATAATGAACAGGAGAACCTACAATAAAACCATTTGCACTCTCCATCTCTTTACTTACTTCATTAACTAAATCATCATGAACACATTTGCCCAATTTTCTGCATCCATTACATCCAATACATCCTATTACTGGCCTATTTCCAACCTCATAGAATTTAACTTCTATTCCCTCATTAAGCAACTCATTTTCAATTACTTTTAATGCTGTATATGTGCATCCTTTCGATTTTGGACTTCCATTAAGTAATATTACTTTCATTTAAAACTCTCCTATAACAATTTTTCTATAAAAATTATATAAAAACTTCATTTAATTTATAACTATTCGTTAGATTAATTACCGAAGTTTTAAACTTATCTAAACTCCCTCAAAACCTTTAAAAATATAATTATTAATACATTTCTATTATACTTTGAGTACCATAGTCTCCGAAACCATTTTTCTCTAATTCCTCATACATTTCTAATACCTTATTAAGAATAGGTAAATATTCACCCTTTTCTTCCATAACCTCCTTAGCTATTTTCATATCCTTTATAAAATGTTTATTAAAGAATCCAGGTGCATAATCCTTTTCAATCATCTTATATCCATTGTTTTGAAGTTGCCAACTTCCAGCAGCACCTTTTGATATAGCATCTAAAACAGTTTTAGGATTTAGACCAGATTTTTTAGCATAAGTAATTGATTCAGCTACTGCAGCTACTGTACCCGCTATAGCAACTTGATTACATACCTTACAGTTTTGTCCACTACCTGCTTCACCTAAATAAATTATATTTTTACCCATACATTCAAATATACTATACATATATTCAAAATCATCTTTATTTCCACCTACCATAATTGATAATGTAGCATTTTGTGCACCTATATCACCTCCTGATACTGGTGCGTCTAAAATATGAAATTTATCACCTAGTTCATATAATTTCTTAGCAAGAATTGGTGATGAAGTAGTCATATCAACTAAATAGGCTCCTTCTTTTGCATATTTAAAAATTCCTTCATCACCCAAATAAACTTCCTCAACATCTTTTGGATAACCTACAATGGTAAATATTGCATCTGCATTTTCTACACATTCTTTAATGCTATTTTTAACCCTTATACCAAATTCCTTCAATGGCTCACATTTCGAAATTGTTCTGCTAAAAACAGAAACATTATGACCACTCTTTGATAAATTTATAGCCATAGCACTCCCCATGACTCCAGTTCCAATCCAAGCTATATTCATTTTTACCTCCAAATTTTTTAATCATTATAAATTATTTTACACTATTATAATAATTTTATCATTTTTATTTATTATTTTCCATTTATTCTAAATAACTATATAAAAGCCACAACTATTAAAATTATATCTCTATAAATTAAGAGATACTATCTTACTAGCCATGACTTTTTCTATTAAATCTATTCGTTAATTAAATTGATGATCCATTTTTTTAAAGAAATCCACCTTTGGTTCAAGGAATTTAAAAGTATGGGTATTAACATCTTCAAAATAAGAAGCAATAGGATCTAATATTTTATCCCAACTCCATAATTCATCACCTATATTTAAATAGTCCTTAAACATTTCACAGCCATCAGGCGCTATTGGATGAACTAAAATCGCAATAACTTTACATGCATAAAAACAATCTGCTAATACATTAGCCTTTAACTCTTCATTTTTAATGTTATTTGTCCAATGCTTATTTACTTCTCTTATATATTCGTCTAAAACATATGCTATTCTATGAAAATCTTGATTATACATATGTCTTTCATATTCATATACTACTTTTTCAGTTAATAACTTAATCTTTTCATTAACTTCATTCATAGGAATTCGTTCATTCATATTTTGAAGTGTATAAAAACATGAACGAATAAGTCTATTAAATACATTTGTTAAAAGATTCCCCTCTTTTAGTACTGGATCAGCCCCTACTTTTTCTTCTTCCTTCATATAAACTTGTGGCTTAAATCCAACACTTTTAGATGATAATCCTAAGCTCATAAAGTGCATACGCAATTGATCTTTAGTATAAAACTTTAATAATTCTTCTGCCATTGGTGGCTTGATATCAGAACTACTACTTGCTTTTTTATCCATAAATAAAATATGTTTATTAGCAACTATATGTGGTAATTTCACTTTTTTAATATCTATCTCTTCTCCTTTTGCAATCTTTAATCCAATAAACATAGCCATTTCTGCAATTGAATAAAAATAAATATTATCTTCTCCAATAAATTGATACACCATTGAATTATCATCTTCCCAATAACTTTTCCACTTATCAGTATCCTCTCCTATTGCTTCCAAATAAGTCTTAATAAAAGAAATTGGAGCCCATAATGATTCTGGCCATACCCAAAAAGTTAGATTTTTTAAATCATCTTTATCTGGTACCTTCACTCCCCAAGGAATATTTCCTGATAATCTAAATGGAACTAATGTCTTCCCACTTGTATAGTGAATATTTAAGCTATCCAGTACTTCCTTAGCTCTATCTCTATCTTCAAGCTTTTCAAAAACAAAAGAAATCGATGATTTTTTCTCGTCATCTATAGTTTCATGTTTTGGTAATCTTTCCTCTAAATCATTAAGATTATCAATATATTTTCTTGGAACATATATTAAGGGCTTCTTTAAAAACTCTTCTATAGCCTTAATTTCATATTTTCTTCTATTTGTATTTTTCTTTAAAAAATCATTAAGTTCCTTCATAACTTCTATAGACTCATCTAAAGTAAAGTACCAATTATCTACACTTTTTAATACCGGCTTCTTTCCAGATAATGTACTAATTGGATTAATAAGCTCAGAAGCCATATATTGATGTCCTAATGAACATTCTTCAGCATATGCTTTATCAGAATTACATCCTGAAATAGGACATTTTCCAATGACTTGCCTTCCATTAAGAAATGTTTTTTTATCTTCATCATAGAATTGTAATGCTGACATCTTTTCTATATAACCATTTTCAAATAATATATTAAATATCTCTTCAGAAACTTTATTATGAATTTCTCCAGACCTTCCAAGAGCTGAAGCCCCAAATATATTTAAACTAATATTATAATCTTCTAATGTCTTCTTTTGACTTAAATGATTAGTTTTAACATACTCTTCTATAGTATTTTTATATCCTTCTTCTTTTAACCTTCTATAACTTTCAAGTATAGGAGAGCCATAACAATCTGTACCAGATACAAAAATAACATTTTCCTTTCCTATTCTATCTCTTAAAAATCTTGCAAATATGTCTGCATGAATAAACATCCCTCCAACATGACCAAAATGAAGATTTTTATTTCCATATGGCATCCCAGCTGTAACAACAGCTTTTTTAGGAAAAATTGGTCTTTCATTTTTTTCTAATTTTTTACTTATCATATTATATACTCCTTTCAATTTATTTATATTTCAACGTCAAAAAGCCCCTGTAGAATAAAATTCTACAGGGGCGAAAACTCTATTTCGCGGTACCACCCTTATTTTCTTAAAATGTTACCATTTTAAGCTCTTCAAGTACACCATTATCTAAAAGTTAGATAAATCATACTCTAGTTCTGTAACGTGAACCTACGTCATAGCATCACTTATAATTTAATATTATAAGATCCGTATGCAGCTCCGAGTCTTGTTTCATTATGATCTCATAATTTCCTTTCAGCAATTGGAAACTCTCTGTGTAATCAATCATAATTACTCTTCTCTTCATAGCTTTTTGATAATTATATAGCTTATAATATCAACTGTCAATTGTATTTAATAACATTTTTATTGTTATTTTTTTATTTCATTTGCAAACTTTCCTATTTTCACCAAATCCATATTGAAGATAATGATCCACACCAGATACAAAATCACCTTTTTTAACTGCAGCCGCTACATCAGGATTAAGTTCTAGATATTCACCTTCATTATATTTTTCTGGAATAGGTGGTAATGGTAATCTTCCTTCCTTCTTTCCATAATCCACATAGTGCTTATAAGGATCATCCTTATAGCTTGGACTCTTAGCTACATCTGGATATTTTTTTAGATACCAATTCTTACTGAATACATACATGGAATAGTTCATCTCCTCATTATCACTATTTTCTAATTTATTTTTAAATGAAGTCCATCTGCTCCAATTATTTTCTGACCAGTTAGGACATATCTTATGACTTGCATCATAATGTCTTACAACATTGCTATTAGCAATGTTATATCTATTTTGCAAATACTTAACTAATTCTAATACGTTATTCTCTGTTGTTTCAGATATAATACCACTAGAGTTACAACACATTTCTATGGAAATAGAATTTTGATTAGTAATACCATATATACCGTGACCATCTCCTATAGACCAAGCTGCATTAGACTCTTCTACTGATTGCCAGATAGAGTTATCATCTACAAAATAATGTGCACTTGCACTTCTATCTCCACCATAAAAATAATCAACATTATTCTTAGCCGTATCACCTTTGTTTGCTGTATAATGAAGAACTATATATTTAACACTATTACCATTTCTACTTGAATAATTAAAAGAACTTATTTTTCTTTGAATTGGCAACATTATATGCATCTCCTTTCATTTATTATATTATGAAAATAAGTTTACACTTGTGATTATAATGTTAATTAAAGTGATTTAAATGTATTTTATTATAATTTATATTATCCAAAAACAAAAAAAATCAAGAAATTATGAACAGCCCCCTGTCTACTTGACAGGGGGCTGTTCATAATTTCTAATTACTTGAGTTTTTTTGTTTTATAAAAGATAAAAACATATTTTCTTATCTATATTATTATGCCTTCAAAATGATCAATTTCATGTTGGATGATTTGTGCTGTAAATCCTGTAAATATCTGCTTTTGCTTATTAAAATTTCTATCAAAATATTCTACTTCTATTTTTTCATATCTAGTTGTTTTTCTAAAGCCAATTAATGATAAACAACATTCCTCAGTTTCATAACCGTTCTCTTTATTTAATATAACTGGATTTACCATAGGTATAATAAGATCACCTATAGCAAATACTAATATACGTTTTTTTACTCCTATCATATTAGCTGCCATACCAACACAATATTCTAAGTTTGCTCTTAATGTATCTATCAAATCATCTATAACTGCTATATCATCCTTAGTAGCTGGCTCTGATTTTTGCCCTAAAAATACTATATCTTTAACAATTGGTTTTATCATCTTTATTTCAACCTTTCTAACTTAAATTTAATACTCTATATTATTATCTTTACACCATTTAATAGCTAGATTCTTTTCAGCATCTTCTCTATAATCATACCACTCATTAATAAATCCTTCATTTTCAATTGCTTGCCTTAACTCTCTAAAAGAATCTTTATTATTTAATATTTTATCCTTTAATTCTCTATCTTCAATGTTATTACAAAAATCAATCATCATACCATACTCATTAATATCATCATGGGATGGAAGCTGAATATAATCACTTGGATTTTCTTTAAAATCATGAAGCGAAAGTATAAGTTCTTTTTCCCATTCTTCAAAGTTATCTATATTATGTATATCATCAGCTTTATAGCTTGCAGTACTACTATCTTCTATATACATTATAACTCCTGTATTTTTATTATAGTAATGTTGTAATAATTCTCCTTCAAATTCTATACATTCTATTACATCATTTAAATCTACTTTTAATTTATTACTCAATTCTACTCACATCTTTCTATTTATTACTTATTATTTTCAATAAAAATTAATTACCATTATTATATTAAAATATTCACAATATCTCAATAAAATATAAAAAGAGGATGAAAATATCACCCTCTAAATCTATATTATATTCCATTTGTAACTTTTATATTTCTAGGCAATGCTTTTAATATTGCTAATACAAGTAATACTGTGATTGTTTTATCTATTAAATCAAATAATATTTGTGTAGAAAATATACTTGCTACTATGTTTAATCCTGCATTTTTTAAATACATTATAATAAAGGAAGTTCCTGAAGAAGTTATACCACCAAAAACAAAAGCCGAAATTAATGCTGCTACAAAAGCCCCAATTATAGTTGTTATTATAATCCCTAAAACCACAAATTTCCCTTTAAATAAATTCTTCTTATAACATATACCTGCCATTAAACCTATAATTACTTGAACTGGCATATAATACAATGAATATGGATCAAAAGTTAGCCCATTAATTAATGAAGTTACAACTCCTGTTAACATTCCACCTACAGGTCCAAATAAAAAGGCAGATAAGAATGTACCTATTGTATCAATAAATATTGGTAATTTTAATGCTGTAGCAATAAATGCCCCTACAATATTTATTACAACTGCTATAGACATAATTGTAATTTTAAAAGTATTAGTTTTTTTCATAATATAAAATCCCCCTTATTATTTATACTTTAATTAATTAACTCCGTATTTAGGATTATTAAGTACTATTTCAATATCTTTTTTATTCTCTGGGAATAATCTTTCAAGAAACATTTTCATAAATCTTTCAGAATCAACTTTTGTTAAAATAAGACCATTATGATCTTTTCTATAAAATTCTCCTACATCAACTAAAGTTTGTCCTACTGCAACTCCCTCTATAACTATATCTAAATAAGATGTAAAACCTTCACAAAGAGTTCTATCTATAAAATAAGCTACAGCTAAAGGATCATTTATTACACACCCTAAAGTTCTTTCTTGCTTCCAATGAAAATCAACATAAAACCTAGTTATATCTACAATAAAGTTAGCTACATCTCCACCTATTTGCTTAATAAGTTCTATAAGATTAGGTGTTAATATTATTTCTCTAGTGACATCTAATCCAACCATTGAGAAAGGTACTTTACTTTTGTCAAAAACCTCCTTAACGCCATGAGGATCAACCCAGTAGTTAAATTCTGCAACTTGTGAGCAATTTCCATGAGACTTAAAGGCTCCTCCCATAGAAACTATTTCATTTATCATATTAAATCCTTCTTCATCTTTTTCTATTGCTTTTGCCAAATTAGTTAATGGACCCAATGCAATTATACTTATATCTCCTTTTCTTGCATTATCTAAAATGAAGTCAACACCACCATAATTAATTTCTACATCTGCATCTTCATAATTAGTTTCACCAAGGCCATCTTCCCCATGTGTATCTTGAGCTGTTACAAGTTCTCTTTCTAATGGAACCTCTTCTCCAATATATACTGGTATATCTTCTCTATTCATAAGCTTTAATACCTTTAATGCATTTTTTGCACCTTGATCCGCTTTAACATTTCCTGAGACTGTAGTAATTCCTACAATTTCTAGCTCAGGTGAATTCAATGCTAAAATCAAAGCTAGTGAATCGTCTATACCTGGATCACAATCAATTATTACTTTCTTTTTCATTTTTATCTTCTCCTTTACTAAATAAATATAAAATTTATATTGAGTAAATAAAAAAAGGAATAAACTTATAGTTCATTCCATCACAAAACAAAGGGAGCTATTAATAATAGCTCCCTCATATATTAAAATCTAGTATTATTTTATTGAAATTTTTACAACAAAATTATCCTAACATCCTTAATAATTTTAAAGCTTGTTAGGGGTCCTAGTTTTTTATAGAGGGATGGTTACGAACCTCTCTCAGAATTACTCTGAGTATATAAATTTTACCTATTTAGTATATATGCTTCCTTTTAATTTATCAATAGCAAATTTTATTTATATTAAAATAATTTATTTAATAGGCGAATTTTTTAACTTCTCTTGATAATCTTTCACAGCTTCTAATGCCTTTAAGCATTCTTCACCTTCACTTATATTAATATATAATAAAGTTGAAATATTTTCACTTTTTTCACTTATTCTTGTTGCAATTCTATAATGATCTTCAAGTTTCTTGACTTCCATTTTATATATTAAATCTAAATGAGTTGTTTTTCCATTAAGCCTTACATTTATATTATCTTTTTCTATTTCTAATTTAACATTCTTTTCAGTAATTCCTTCACTTATATTTCCAAACTTAGTAAATGTATATGATGCTTGATTATAGTCAAATCTATTGCTTTCTTTTAAGTTTTCTAAAATATACTCTCCATCTTTAACAGCTTCTATAAATTCTTCTTCCTCATAAAATCGATATTTCCCAATATAGTCTAAAGTATAGCATCTAAAAATATTTATATTTTCAATTTTATCCACTATAAATCACATCCATTATCTTATTGTAATATTAAAAACACTGTCTGTT
Source organism: uncultured Clostridium sp. (assembly GCA_900543325.1). Classification (GTDB taxonomy): domain Bacteria; phylum Bacillota; class Clostridia; order Clostridiales; family Clostridiaceae; genus Clostridium. The sequence continues at coordinate 43,423 of UQQU01000007.1, forward strand.
TATTATAGTTTATCCTATCTTAAAGTATTATATTAATAGAAAAAAGGGCCACTTCTAAATAAGTAAAATTTAAAGTTTACTCATTATGAAATAAACCTTTTATAAAAAATTATGCTCCAATTAGATTTCTAACAAAGCTTGTTTTTGGATTTCTTACTACTTCCTCTGGAGTATCATTTTGAATTATCTCACCTTTATCCATTACAATTACTCTAGTTCCTAATTTTAGTGCTTCCTTAATATCATGTGTTATAAATAAAATAGTCATATTAAATTCCTTATATATACGTAATATTTCATCTTGTAAAAGTCTTCTTGTTATTTCATCTATAGCTCCAAAAGGTTCATCCATAAGTAAAATCTTTGCATCACTAGCTAATGCTCTTGCAATTCCAACTCTTTGTCTCTGTCCACCAGATAATTCATTTGGATATCTATCTAACATATCTTCTTTTAATCCTACAACTTTTATTAATTCCCTAACTTTATTTTCAACTTTTTCTTTGCTATCTTTTTTTATCAAGTTAGGAATATAAGATATATTTTTTCTTACATTCATATGTGGAAATAATCCAATTTCTTGTATTACATAACCTATCTTTCTTCTTAAAGCTATTTTATCAATCTTAGATATATCGTAATTATTTATATAAACTTGTCCAAAATCAGGATTAACTAATCCATTAATTAGTTTTAAAAAAGTAGTTTTACCACATCCTGAACTTCCAATAATAGTAACAAATTCCCCTTTATCAACCTTTAAGTTAATATTTTTTAATATCAATTTATCTCCATATACTTTTTTTACATTTTCTACTTCTATAAGACTTCTTTCTTTCATTATTCTTCTCCTATTAAATATTACTTTAACAATCCCTTCTCTCTTAAGAAATCTTCTGCAACTTTCTTCGCATCTTCTTTTTCGGATTCAACCTTGTAATTTAATTCAGCCATCTCACTTTCTGTTAAAATATTATTCATTTTCATCAATATATCCTCAAGTTCAGGATGATTTTTTAATGTATCATTACGTATAACAGTGCCACAATAATAGGTTTGATAGAAATTCTTATCATCTTCTAACAACACAACATCAGAATTAGCTAGCTGTCCATCTGTTGTGAAAACATTCATTACATCTATTTCCTTAGAATTTATAGCATTATACTTAAGACCAATATCTAAATCTACAGATTTTTTAAAACTCATTCCATATTCTTCACATAAAGCATCAAAACCATCTTCTCTTTCATAAAAATCATACTCAGCTCCAAAAGTTAAATCTTCTGAGTATTTTGCTAAATCTGAATAAGTTTTTATATTATATTTTTCTGATAAATCTTTTCTTATTGCCAATCCATAGGTATTATTAAATCCATATAATCCAATCCAGCTCAAATCATAATTATTTTTATATTTTTCTTGTAATTCCTTATATAAAGTTTCATCATCTAAAATTCCATCTTCCTTTAATACAAAACTCCATCCTGTACCTGTGTACTCTGGATAAAGGTCAAAATCTCCCTTTACTATTGCAGGATGTATATTACTAGTACCTCCTCCTATTCCTTTTGTAATTTCTACATTTAAATTTGTATTATCCTCAATAAGTAATTTTATCATTTCACCTAATATAAACTGTTCTGTCATTGGTTTTGTTGCAATCTTAATAGTATCACTTTTACTAGGGCACCCAAATGATGGTATAGATAATACTAGAATTAGTATAAGAACTAAAACTCTTTTCATCCATTTCATTAACCTAACCTCCATCTTTTTTTTATTTTCTTTTCAATTTTACTAATTAAAAAATCTGCTATTAAAGCTAATAATGCAATTAACAAACTTCCTGCTATTGTTAGCGTTGAATTATTTGTTGTAATTCCTCTATAAACTGCAACACCTAATCCTCCTGCTCCAATAAAAGAAGCAATACCTGCAAGAGCAATTGTCATAACAACCATATTTTTAAATCCAGCTAAAATTACTGTAGTAGCTAATGGAATTTTAACTTTATATAATATTTGAAACTCAGTACTACCCATTCCTCTTGCAGATTCTATAATAGATTGATCTATATTATCTATTCCTGTATATGTATTTCCAATCATTGGTAATAATGCGTATATTGTAAGGGCTATAATTGCTGTAGTATTTCCAATTCCTGAAAAAGGTATTAAAAATCCTAGTAAAGATATTGATGGAATTGTATAAAGAAAATTTATTATTGATAGGACTAATGTTGATATCTTTTTATATTTACTTATTATAATACCTAATATTCCACCTAAAACTGCTGCTATAAATATAGATATTCCTGAAATCTTTAGATGTTCTAATGTTAATTCTAAAAAGAAATCTCGTCTTTCAATATATAGATATATTAAATCTCTAATTTTTTACACCTCCATATTTTCACTATTCTTTATATAATACTCTTAATAAAACAAAAAAATTTCCTAAAAAATAAATTTAGGAAATTTATGTACTAAAAACTTTCTTTTTTAATAATAAAAAAATAACATAAATTATTACTGTTGAAATTAATAAAATAGGAAAAAAATATCTTTTATTTAATTCATATATACAAGATGATATAACAGGTGCTATTGCATATCCTAGAGATTCACATGCACCTACAACTCCAAAAACTATTCCTTTAATTTTTTCATTTTCTCCAAACTTAAGTAGAGAGTTTTGAAGAGCTGAGTTTAAAAAAGTTGCACCTAAAAAGTATATAATGATTACTATGGTAAATAGTGCTATACTTTTTACCATTGATAATATAAATAAAGATATTATCATAACTATGAATGATATGAGTAATTGCTTCTTTACGCCTATTTTATCACTAGTCACTCCACCTAAGGGGGCAAAAATTCCAAATACAAATAAGTAAATTGAAATTATTACTGATGTATAAAAGGGAGTAGAATTTAACACTTCTTGCCCATAAAAAGGAAAAATACATACTATAGCTCCATAAATAAAATCACCTAATAAAGCAATACAACCTAAAAGAATTATTTTAGCTAATAGTCCTTCATTTTTTATTGTTTCTATTATTCCTTTTATTTTACAACTAATACTTTCTTTCTCTTTTTTACACTTGTTAACAAATTTAGCTTTTCTAATTTTTATAATTATAAATATTATTGTTAATAAAATTCCAATTGAAGTTAAATAAAATACTAATTTATAGTTATTTAATTTTGTAAATATAAAACCTCCAATAATAGCTCCAATTGCACCGCCAAGAGTAAAAACAGCTGATGCATATCCTATACATTCGCCTCTTTTATCTTCATCTAATGATCTTGATAATAATGAAAATGTTGCTGGAGCAGATATGCCAAGAACAGCGCCTTGAAGTATATAAATAATACTAGCTATAAAACCACTATTAGTAAATGTATATAATAAAGGAACTAAGGTCATCAATCCAAAAGAAATTATTAATACTAATTTATCTCCTAATTTATCACATACAATCCCAACTAAAACTTGAGCAAGAGCCTTTGAGATGCCATATACAGACATTACTATACCTATTATAAATGTGCCTAATCCTAATGTATTAAAGTATAATGGAATTATTGGTATCATTAAGCTATAACTAAATCCAAATAAAAGTCTCTGAATACAAAAATACAATAATTCTTTTTTCTTAAATACTATATTATCTTTTATACTCATAATACACTCCTATACAATAAAACAGAATACTCTTATTTTAGTATTTATTACTATAGTTTTTATTATTCATATATTATTTATTGCATTTAGAATATAAAAAAACATATATAAACGTAACTAAAATAGATACTATTAATAATCCTAAAAATAAATAGTTTTTATTAAAGCTATAAATCCAGGATGATATTAATGGACCAACGGCATAACCTAATGATTCAGATGCTCCTACAAATCCAAATACAAAACCTTGAATTTTAGGAATAGACCCAAACTCTGAAAGGGAACTTTGTACTACCGCATTAAGAAAAGTAGCTCCTAAAAAATATATAACAATTATTATAGTAAAAATTGTTATATTTCGAGTTATTATTAATCCTAATAATGTTAAATTCATTATAGAAAATGATAAAACAAATTGCTTTCTATTTCCAATTCTATCACTAACCCATCCTGCTATCGGTGCGGCCAAACCAAAAACTAATAAATATGTTGATATTATTGAAGATGTATAAATAGTTGATACCCCTAATACTTCTTGTCCATAAAAATGAATTAACGCTACTACACATGAATATATATAATCCCCTAAAAATGCACTTGCTGCTAAAATAATAATCTTATAAGTCAAATTTCTTATTTTTATTTCATATAAAATATCACTTATATTATCATTATTTTTAACCTTTACATTTATATTTTTAACTTTTTTAACTCTAAATGTTACATATACTAAAGTAAAAAATATACCTACTGATGATATGTAAAATATAACATTAAAGCTTTTTGATTTTGCTAATATATACCCTGCTATTGCTGCACCTATACCACCGCCTAATGTAAATACTGCTGATGCTAATCCCGTACATGCTCCTCTCCTTTTTGGATCCAAAGTTCTAGCTAATATAGAATATGTTGCCGGTGCAGCTATTCCAAGTATAGCTCCTTGAAGAACATAAATAGTACCTGCTTTAAAGCTTGTACCAAATAACACATAAGCAATTGGAATTAAGGACATTAATATTAAACTTAACTTTAATGTTAATTTGTCTCCTATATTATTAGAAATAATTCCAAATGGAATTTGAATTAAGGTTTTACTAACTCCATATAACGAAATTATTATTCCTATTGTTACAGTTCCCATACCAATAGATTTAAAAAACAACGGTATAATTGGTATTAACAAACTATAACTAATTCCAAAAATTAACCGATATATGCAAAATCCTCTAAACTCTTTATTACTTAATAAAAATTCATCATTCATATTTATGTTTTCTCCTTAAACATAGTTAAATAATATTATGTTTATTCAATTATGTTTAATATTATTAATAATGGATAACTAAATCGAATTGTAGCTATTGTTATTTTAACAATAGGTTTATATCAAATCTGTAAATCTCAGAAAAAAGGAAAAGTATTAGCTATTTTAGGAATAATATTAGATGCAATAAATATTATCTATGCAGTTTGTGCACTTCTTTTCCTAATATAACTAAGTAATAATTTATTCTTAAATTAAAACAAAAATCCCATAAGAAATCATTTAAACTAGTTTCTTATGGGATAATATAATACTTTATTTAATATTATTTTATTTAATTTTTATTTCAAGTTGAATTATAGATTTTTCAGCTTCTTTAGAATTTACCCTAGATAATATAGAGAATTCATTAAAGTTACCTATAGTTTCTATATTATACTTATTAATATATTCAAGCATCATTTTATAATATCTTAAATTATTTTTGTAACCATCATCATAATACATAGTAAGATATTTACCTTTTGGTAATATGACATTTTCTGTTCCTTCACTTACATTTTCATGTTTATAAAGCATTATAGCAGTATAAACTACCTTATCTTCTCTTTCTAACATCTCTAAAGATGCTTCAAATACTAATTCGGAATGTAACATCCAATTATCTTTTTCTGAATCAAGTAAAACTTTTCTCAAATTTAGTTCTATATCTTCTTGATCTTTTAATATACATTCATACTTCTTAACTATTCTTTCATCGTTATACTTAATAAATATTTTATTTTCTTCTATTTCCTTAGTTTCCTTTAATCTATCACCTAAAAAGTTAATATATGATTTAACAGCTTCAAGCTCTTTTATTTTATCATCTAATACTTTTCTCTGTTGATCAATTAATTTTAACATAGAATCTGCTGATATTTCATTTTTTAATAACTCTTCTATCTCTTTTAATGATAATCCTATAAGTTTACACTGCTTTAATAAATCAATCTTTATAAACTGATTTACTGAATAATATCTATAATTATTTTGTTCATTTATATAAGCTGGCTTAAGAAGTCCCATTTTATCGTAATATCTCAATGTTTGAATTGGAACATTAGTTAATTTAGATATTTCTCCAACTGAAAAATAAGTTTCCATCTTAAAACTCTCCTAAGTTAATTTGAATTTTCAATAGCCTTTGTAGTATAAGACTTTATATTAATAGAATACTTCAATATAATAAAAGTTAATAATTCAGAAATAAATAAACTAATCCATATACCATTAATTTTAAATAATTTAGCTAAAATAAATAGTGATATAGGAAGTAATATTATACTTCTAAAAGTGCAGAAAATATTTGAAATCTTAGGCATACTTATTGCTTGATAATAAACTGTACTTGTTAAATTAAAACCTACCATTATAAATGCAATATTTGTTAAGTTTAAACCTATATATGCAATATTAACAATTGTAGGATCTGAAGTAAAAATTGATATCATACCTTTTCCAAATAAAAAACATACACTTATAAACACCATATTTATTATAATTGCTGTTTTCATTGTTATAGAATAATATTTTAACATTTTTTTTGAGTTTTTAGCACCATAATTATAACTTAATAATGGTTGTACACCAAGGGATAATCCTAATAATACCATATAAATATTAGTTGTTATATAATTAATTATTGCAAATGATGATAAGTAAGTTTCTCCCCCATAGTTAACTAATGCTAAGTTCATAAAAAATATTATTATAGAAAAACTTACTTCAGCAAAAAATGATGGAAAACCTATATTAATAAATTCCTTTATTATTTCTCTTTCTAATCTAACATTTCCAAATCTTAAAACTCCCTTGTTACCTATAAAATGTGGTATCAATATAGATATAGTTACTATTTGGCCAAGACCTGTTGCAATAGCAGCACCTTTTATTCCAAAATTTAATGGAAATATAAATATATAGTCTAAAACTATATTAGTTACTGCACCTGATAAAGTTGATATCATTGCAAGTTTCGGTCTACCATCATTTCTAACGAAACTGTTTAAGGCAATTCCTATTAAATTTGGAATACAAAATAAACTATAATACTTTAAATAAGTTGAAGCTAATGGAACTAAGTTATTTGTAGCACCTAGTATTTTTACTATTTGTGTTGAAAATACTATAAAAATTAAACTTATACCTATACTTAAAATTAGTAAAAATTTAAATACTTGTCTAAATATTTTTATTGCTTTATCCTTATTATTACTTCCTATATTCTTAGATACAAGGTCTCCCCCACCAACAGCAAACATAGTTGCTATACCAAATAGCATTATAGTAAATGGCATAACTATATTAACTGCTGCTAATGCAGAATCTCCAACGCCTTGTCCAACAAAAATTCCATCAATTATTGTATATAGAGATGAAACAAACATGGCTAAAGCTGAAGGAACTGCATATTTTAAAAATTCTCTTATCATGATTACACCTCCATATTTTGTTTCTTTAATAATGATAAAGTCTATAGTAACTATAGAGTCAATAGTTATTTTTATAATATACAAAAAAGCTTCTATTAAAAATATATTATTTCTAATAGAAGCTTTTTTCATTTATTTTATACTATAATCACTTTTATTAATTATATAAAAATTACTTATTCTGTTGTTTCTTCATCTGATTCTTTATTATTAGAATTATAACTTATTTTAGCCATAGCTAAATCTCTATTACTTTCTAATACCATTTCACTTGGTATAGCTAAATCTCTAATAAAAATTTGATTTCCCTCTTCTAAGTTAGATACATCTACAAGTAAATTTTCTGGAAATTTATCTGCTTCCCCTTGTAATTCAACATCTGTAATAAAAGATTCTAATAATAAGTTTTTAGATGCTAAGACTTCTTGTCCAACAAAATTTACTGGAATCTTCAATTTAACTATATCACCTTTGTTTATACTTTGAAAATCTATATGAATTATCTTTCCAAAGGGATCCTGCTGCATTTCTTTAACTATACATTTCTTTAAATTTCCATTTAATTTTAAAGATACAATTGAACTCTTAGGATATCTTAATAATCTAATCATTTCTTTTTTAGTCATTTTGGCAGCTAAAGACTTATGATGATCCTCTCCATAAACAATACATGGAATTTCTCCATTTTTTCTTACCTTACTTCCCTTCTCACTTCTTTCACATATGTTGAATACTAAATTATCCATTGCAATCCTTCCTTCATCTTTTATATTATACAAAGCTTTTATTTTGTATATCCTATTTTATTCATGATAATTATTTAATATTACTATTTGATATGCTGTGTTACTTTAACACATAATAAAAATCGCACTATATTGATAGTGCGATTTTTATTAATTTAAACACCTTGTTGTAAACAAATTTTTAAATCCTCTTCAGCTGTACTTATAATTCTTAAATCAAAGGTACCAACTAAAAGTATAGCTAATTTATTAACTTTTCTATCTCAATAACCATATCTAAAGCTATTCCATCATCATTAACTAAAATAGAATCTAATGTTATTCCATCAAAATTTTCTTTAGAAAGAATAACTTTATTCTTTTCATATTCAACCTTAATATTACTATTAACAAACCAATCTTTTACAAATGTCTTTAATGCTAAATTTACAAAGAAATCTGCTAATTTCAAGTCAAGAATCTTAACTGATCCAATATCAATAACTAAATCATTATTTTCATTTAAAGATGGAGTTATATTAACTTTGATTGGTGTATCAATCTTATCTGTAACTGCATAATTTACATAAAGATCAATGCTATTATTTTCTATATCAACTTCAAGATTTTTCATTTTATTATTATTAGTATTGTCTAAAAAGTAATTTAATCCATTTACTATAGATATTTTAGGCACAAAAATTTCCCCTTTAATTCCTATTACAGGACTATTTATTATTTCTATATTTTCAGCTTTAACACCAGAAATAGCATTTAAAAATTCTAAAGTTCTATTTGCTACTACTTTATCTATATTCTCATTTTTTATTTCTTCTTTTATTATTGGTGTATTTTGAGACTTTATAGTGATAAATAGTATACTTCCTATAACTAATAAAGCAATTACTATTAATATAAATATATTTCTTTTTCTTTTCATGAAGTTCTCCTTTTATGTATCTATTAATCTTTATATATCATAAAATTTCTATATTATTATAGTTTTAACTATTATAACATAGACATCCATATAATTTCTTAAAAACACTCAGTTAAAGTTACAACTTTATATTTGTTCTTTTAATTTTATATTCATTTACGAGTATTTTATTTAAGTATATAATTCCTTTATTTTATAACTTAAATGCTATGAACAAAAAAATATCCCATTATTCTTAATGAGATATTTTTTCTTTATTCCTCAAATAATCTTAGTACTCTTTCAACATAATCTTGGCTATAACCTTGGTTTTTAAAATCTTCTATATAGAATCTATCAACTACTTTATCTTTCCCTAAACTTTTCAGTTTACTATCTATTTCATATACAACATTTTCATAACTTTCATCAACTACTTCAATAGATCCTCCAATTAAACTTATTTTTGTACCATCTCTCATTACTAAATCATAATATACATTGCTTTCTTGACCCTTAGTAAATCCTAATTCTAGTCTTTCAACATCATCATAATTATATACTTTATCTGAAAATACTGTTTTATGAATTATTTGATTATTTGTTACTGCCGTATAATTAGTATAACTAAATACAATAATTCCAACTACAAAAACAATATATAATCCTTTAATTAAATTACTTTTTGCAAGCTTATTTATCTTCCTATCAACTTTTATGGTCCATCTAACTAAAGGGCTGTAAGAATCAATATTGTCATATATTAACTTCTTCTTACTTTTAGAAGATACCTTTTTAGTTAAAAATCTTTTATTAAGTTTAAATATTATTATACATATAATCGAAGCAATAAGTACCATAATAGCCGCCATACTCTGTGAAGATATTGTATAAAGTATAAATGATTTTTTTTGAGAAATTACTTTATGACTTTCAATGAATAGTAAATTTCCTCCTAGAACTAAAGCTATAGTAGTTACGATAATTACTAAGTATTTCAGAATCCATCTAAGGAATTCCTTAATTGATTTATTCAAAATACTCACCTACTTTTATATTAGGTATCACCTAAAACCTTTAATACTATTTTACTATTTTTTCAGATTATTATCCATATTAAATACTTATATCTAACATCACTTCTTTAAATCAATAATAAAAAGGTTATATGCTGTTTCTTTCTAAATAACATATAACCTTTTATTACCATTTAAACATTAATGCCTGTAATTTAAGCTACTTGTTCGAATTGACTATTATATAATTCAGCATAGAATCCATTTTTAGCAATTAGCTCATCATGGTTTCCACTTTCTAAAATATCTCCATCCTTTAATACAAGAATTACATCTGCATTCTTTATAGTTGAAAGTCTATGAGCAATTACAAATGACGTTCTGCCTTCCATAAGTTTATCCATTGCATTTTGAATTAAAAGCTCTGTTCTTGTATCTACCGAACTTGTAGCTTCATCTAGAATTAGCATTGGTGCATCTTTAATCATTGCCCTTGCTATTGTAAGTTGCTGCTTTTGTCCTGCAGATAAATTAACTTTATCATTTAAAATAGTATCATATCCATCATGCAATGATTCAATAAAGTGATCTAATCCAACTGCTTTACATGCAGCCTTAATTACTTCATCAGAAACCTCTTCTTTATTATATACTAGATTTTCTCTAATTGTACCTTCAAACAACCATGTATCTTGCAGTACCATACAGAATAAATCATGGATATTTTCTCTCGTTAAATCTTTTGTAGAAATATCATCAATTAAAATCTCCCCACTATTTATTTCATTGAAACGCATTAATAAATTTACTAATGTTGATTTACCAGCTCCTGTAGGGCCAACAATTGCAATCTTTTGCCCTGGTTTTGCAATTGCAGAAAAATCATTAATTATAACTCTATCTGAACCTTCATATCCAAACTTAACATTTCTAAATTCTACTTTACCTTCAGCATTTGCAAGAGCAAGTGATTTATGACTTTCATCTTCCATTTCCTTTGCTTCTAAGAATTCAAATACACGATGACTTGCAGCAGCTGCTGATTGTAAATTTTGTACTCCTTGTGCAATTTGAGCTAATGGTTGAGTAAAATAACGAACATACAATATAAATGCTACAATTACACCAAAAGAAATTTTTCCATTCATTGCAAGTGCTGCACCTACTATACAAACAGCAACATAACCTAAATTCCCTATAAATGTCATAATAGGCATCATAAGTCCAGATAAAAACTGTGCTCTAAATGTACTATTTTTTAATTTAGAATTTAAATCTCTAAATTTATCATCCATTTGCTCTTCTGCATTATATGCTTTAACAATAGTATGACCAGAGTATACTTCTTCAATATGACCATTTATCTTTCCAAGATATTCTTGTTGATTTCTAAAATACTTTTGAGATTTTCCCATAATTATCATCATTAATCCAAAGCCAATCATAGTAGCTAAAACTGCAGTCACTGTCATTGTAACATCTGTCTTTAACATCATAATTAAAGATCCAAAAAATAGGCATATTGCACTTATTAATGTTCCTACACTTTGGTTTAATGCTTGCCCTATTGTATCTACATCATTTGTAACACGAGAAAGTAAATCCCCCGTAGTGTTATTATTATAATATGACATAGGTAATTTATTTATCTTCTTAGAAATATCACTTCTTAAACCTTTTGAAACCTTTTGAGTAACAGTTGCCATAATATACCCTTGAGCAAAGGTTAAAATTGCACTAACAACATAAATAGCAACTAGTGTTAAGCCTATAGATGTTATTTTTTCTAAATCAATACTAGTCATTATTCCAGCTGTAATTATATCAGTCATTTCTGAAAGTTTATCTGGGCCAATTAAAGATAATACAGTTCCTATTACTGCACTCATAAGAGCAATAACTATTACTGGAATATACTTTTTACAATAAGTTATAAGTTTACCTAAACTTTTTTCTGAATTTTTCTTTTTACTCATTAAACAGCTTCCTCCTCCTGAAGTTCTGAACAAGTAGCTTCCTTATCTACAGCTAACTCTTCTTTTGAAAGTTGTGAATATGCAATTTCTCTATATACATTACATGTTTCCATTAAATCATCATGTTTTCCCATACCGACCATTTTACCATCTTCTAATACGATAATTTTATCTGCATCTTTTATACTACTGATTCTTTGTGCAACTACAAGCATTGTTGTTCCTATACTTTCTTTCTTTAAGAACTTACGAAGCTTGCTATCTGTCTTATAATCAAGAGCTGAAAAAGAATCATCAAATATTAATACTTCTGGATAACGAGCTATTGCTCTTGCTATAGATATACGTTGTTTTTGACCTCCTGAAAGATTAGTACCTCCCTGGGAAATATGCGCATCATATTCTCCCTCTAAGTTCTCTACAAACCCTGAAGCTTGGGCTGCATAAACACCATAAACAACATCATTTTTTGTAATTTCAGCCTTTCCATTTTCTCCAAAAGCTACATTTGATTCAACTGTTCCTTCAAATAAAGTAACTTTTTGAGAAACATATCCTAGCTTATTTCTAAGATATTTTTGATCATACTCTTTTACATTAACTCCATCAACTAATACTTCACCTTCTGTAGTATCATAAAAACGTGGAATAAGATTAATTAATGTACTCTTTCCTGAACCTGTTGCTCCAATAAATGCAACTGTTTCTCCTCTATTAGCTTTAAAACTAATGTCTTTTATAACATAATCATCTTTGGTAGTGCAAATACTATACAAATAGAAACAATAACTATTAATACTACTACAGCTGCAGCTACAGTTAATGACAACTGCCAGTTTCTACCCACAATTTTTAATATTGCCCATACCGCAAGTATAGGTGCCTTTACTAATGCTTGTAATCCCATAACTATAAACATTTGAATTTGATTAATATCATTTGTAGAACGTGTTATTAAACTTGCTGTAGAAAAATTATTTATTTCTTCCATAGAAAATGATTGAACTTTATCAAACATCTTAAATCTAAGTCTTGCAGATAAGTTTGCAGCTATTTTTGCGGCTAAAGCTGCAACAATAATTGAAGCCACTAAGCTTCCTAATGCACAAAGTAACATCCATCCCCCTGAAGTTAAAATTTCACTCATTTCACTTCCAGGTGTTTGAACAAGTTGTGTAATTTCACTCATATAATCTGGTAGTTTTAAATCAAGCCATACTTGTGAAACTACAAATATGATACTAATAGTAAATAGTACCCATTCCTTTCCTTTAAAGTTCCTAAATATTTTTAACATAGATTAAAATCTCCTTCCTTGTTATCTTGATTACATCCTACCTTCAAAATATTAACTGAAAATAAACTTTCACTATATTTTTCAATTATGAAATAAAGGTCATACTCTATTTAAACTGAGTATGACCTTTATTTCATAAATTTAATTTTTATATATTTGATTCGATAGGTAGTATAATTGTAAATTTAGTTCCTTTTGAAACAATACTATCACACTCTATTGTTCCCCCATGTAATTTTATTATTTTTTTAACTATTGTAAGACCTAAGCCATTTCCATGAGTTGCATGAGATATATCTCCCTGATAGAATTTATCAAATATTTTAGGAATAGATTCACTTTCAATTCCAACACCTGTATCTGTAATATTTATAAAAATATTTCCTTCTTCTTTTTTCATATTAATACTAACTATTCCATTTTTGCTATTAAATTTAATGGCATTATCCAATAAATTTACCCACACCTGATTTAACATTTCCTTATTTCCATTTATGTAACAATCTTCAATATTAATATCTAGCAAAATGTTCTTAGCTTGAAACTTTGAATCTAATAGTAAAATACTTTGACGAATTTGCTCTCCAATATTAAATCTTTGTATATCATTTAATATAACCTGGGTTTCTATTTTAGAGAGATTTAGTACATTTGTAGCAAGAGAAGATAATCTTTTAGATTCTTCTATAATTATATCTAGATACTCATTTTTTTCTTCCTTTGATAAATCATCATCCTTTAAAATTTCTGCAAAGCCTTTAATTGATATAATTGGTGTTTTAAATTCATGTGAAAAATTATTTATAAAATCTGTACGCAATACTTCAATTCCACCCAATTCCTTTGCCATAGCATTGAAATTTTTAGATAATATTTTAAACTCTGGTGGTTTATTTATATTTAAACGTGCAGAAAAATCCCCACGAGATAATTTATCTGTTGCTTCAATAAACTCTCTAATATTTTTTAATGCGACTCTACTTGAACAAGCTGATACTATAGTACCTATCAATATACAGGATACTAATGTTATTATTGGTAACACCATTACACTTTTAATATTTTTTTCATTTAAAATTCCTATAGAAAATAATAGATACATTAAAACACCAGTAATAAATGTAGTTATTAAATTAATAATAAAGATAAAGATTCCAAAATGCATTGATAAAGTTATTCTTTTACTTATCTTATTCATTATTTTTTACCGCCTTATATCCTAGCCCACGGACTGAAATTATTTCAAATTCAGGGTAAGAATCAAAACGCTTTCTTAATCTATTAATATGAACGTTTACTGTGGTATCACTACTTTCAGTTTCCATTCCCCAAATTTCATCCATTAACTGAATACGGGTAAAAATTCTATCTGGATAGGATAGAAGCTTATATAATAAATAGAACTCCTTTTGAGGAAGTGTTTGCTTTTCGTCTTCACGTGTTACAGTTAAAGTATCATAATCTAAAATTACCTTTCCAATTGTAAGCTTTCTTGCACTTACAATTTGTGACCTTCTAAGAAGTGCTTTAATTCTTAAAAGCATTTCTTCTGTATCTATAGGCTTTGTCATATAATCATCTGTACCTACAATAAACCCTCTCCTTTTATCTTCTTGAAGTTGTTTAGCAGTTGCCATAAGTATTGGTATCATACAATCTGCATCTCTAAGCTCCTGTGCAAATTCATATCCATCCATATTAGGCATCATTATATCTAAAATAATCAAATCCACATGATGATTATCTAATACTTCCATTGCTTTTATTCCATCTTCAGCTTTTAAAACTGTACTATTAGTTTACTTTAAGTGGACAAGTTAAAAAGTTATTTGAAAGAAATTTTAAATGATAAAAGTTATAAGAGTAATATATAAAATCTCAAGGAGTCATAAGGTTCCTTGAGATTTTAACTATTTCTTTATATTAAATTTTGTATTTTCATAGAAATATCTATTTCTTTTTTATAGATCGTATTACTTCAACTCTTGTAACTACATTATTAGTTATTTTAGCTACTCTTAAAGCAAAGCCTGGATAATAAATGCATACCCCTGTTCCTAATTCCAACTTTCTAGATTCTATTTCTCGTAAAATAATATCCTCTAAAGTATCTTCCTTATTATCATGAGGTATATCAATATGTTCTAAAAAATTTATTCTTTTTACTCTTTCACTACTTCTATAAATAGTTTTATCTACTTCATCAAAATTATAGAACAAATACTTTCTTGTAGCAAATAATGCTGCAATAGCTATTACTCCAATTAGATTCTGAAATATTGTCATATGCTCAACAATTAATTGCCTTGCAATAGCAAAAAGTAATACCTCTATTACCGTTTCTGGAGTATGTTTACATAGCATCTTTATAAACTCTATTCCTATAACAAAATTAAATGCTATAGATAAATAATTATTAAATGCATCTAAATTATTATTTGAAAAAATGGATTTAATATCAAAAATAAGATATACAACTGATATTGCAATACAAACGGATAAAAGTATCCCTATTATTATCTCTAGTGTATCTACTACTTTTAATACCTGCTCCTTTATAAATTTTTTCATGCATCTACCTCTTTCCCTAATATCTAATTTTATATTAATCAAATAATACATATTCATTAATTTTATTTATTACACTAATCTTTTTAATAATAGCATGAAAAATAATGAAATTGCCGTGATAATAATTACATTTCAATGATAATATTTACATATAAATATATATTTTTCTCATATATTCACATGCTTTTTTTATTTATAATCTAAATTTATAAGAAAATGCTTTATCTCTTCGAAATAACATATTAAGGATATCTCAAAACTTTTTCTAATTATTATTATGCTTATCTATTATATTATCAATAATTATAACTAAAGCTATTATAAAAGGATGATTCTCGTAATTTATATCAACATAGTAATTATCTGTAAATGACAAAACTTCCTTATCAATAACTGCAATGGTTCTTCCATTATGATTAATTCTATAACTATAATGCCAAAAGTCTCCCTGAATTTCAAAATCACCATAATTACTTTCAACAAATATACTATCTTTAAAAAATGTAAGTTGTTTTTTTACCCTACCTATTATATTATCATTACCATCATATATTTCATAACTAGGCATAAATTTTAGTAGTTTTTCTCTAACCTTATATATTTCATTATTATTTTCTATTACTCTAAATTGTAATCCAAAACTGAAAAATTCCTTATCTATAAAATAAGAATCTTCTCCTTTATTATTTTTAACCCAAAAATCTTCTTTAATCTTAAATAACTTTGATTTAATATAATATCTCATTTAAATCCCCCTAAGTAATTTTAGTATACTATTATTATATATTTCTCTCTATAAATCATTAATAATATTATAAGTATTTGAATAAGAAATCTTTTAATTTATACTAACATATTTAAATATAAAAGTTAAATTTAAAAAGAGCTAGCTCAACACTAACTCTTGCATAAATCAAAATTATTGAAGTAACTTATTAATATTATTATAAAAAATATCTTTCAAAGCTTCTTCATCTAATCCACATGTTAATACTTTTTGTATCTCAATGGAAGGATGATGGAATGGTGCATCAGTTCCAAATAATATTCTATCTGAACCTACTGTCTCATACGCTTCCCTTATTTTACTTTCCATAGGCATTCCAGACATTTCTAAATAAAGATTATTATATCGTCTAGCCATTTTTAAACTAGCATCAATATATACACCATGTCCATGTCCCATATGAATCATAACAACTTTAACTTTTGGGAATCTTTCAGCTAAAAGTGCAATACTCCAAGGTAAGGAATAAGGTGGATGTCCACAATGTATAAATACTGGAATATTTAAATCCTCAGCAGCTTTCATTATGGGATCTAAAATTTCAGAATCAGCAACATATGCATCCTTAAGTGGACTTAACTTTATACCACAGAAATTTTCATTATTTACATAGTGATAAATTTTTTCTACGGCGACTTTTCCTTCATATGGATTAGTATATACTATAGGAAGTACTCTATCTTTGTATTTCTTATATGCATTAGCAACATTTTCATTATCATGGGCACCTGTCCCACATAAAACTACCTTTTCTATTTCATATTCATCCATTTGTTTTATTAATTTATCAATATCAATAGCAACTTTAGCCCATCCTCCAAAGTCACCAATATGACTGTGTGCATCTATCTTTTTCATAATTAAACCTCTCTCAATTTATTTATTACTTTTGCTTTTGCTAAAACTGAAATAAGTAATATTGAAATTATTACTCCACTAATAGTTTGTAGAGTTAATCCATATATGCCAGCTATAGCATAAGCCATACCAAAAAGGGGTATTTTAACTACTGTATATGCTATTATTTGAAATAGCCCTCCAACACAAGCTCCAATAACCCAATTAAATTTTACATTAGATAAAAACTTCTCAACAAAAAGTCCCATAATGCAAGCCATAACAAATTTAATAAAGAATGTAGGTACTATCCAAACCATATATCCTCCTACTAAATCAGCTAAAGAAGCTCCTATCCCCCCAGCAATTGCTCCTTTTTTTCCACCTAAAAGCAATACAGATATAAAAATCATACAATCACCAAGATGAGTATATCCATGTAAAGATGGAACTTTTAAAGAATATGTAGCAATAAAAACCAATGCAGCCATCATTGCAATTTTAGTAATTTCTTTTGTAGTAAATTGTTTTTTATTCATATAGCCCTCCTTAAATATTTATTTATAGAATAATTTACCATAACACACATAATCAGACAAATGTATCCATACAATAAAACACTAAACTTTATAAGTTTCATAAAAAAATAACCTCCGGGCGGCCTGGCTCATACCTACGCTGGCTACAGCTGTTTCG
>UQQU01000008.1 GCA_900543325.1 uncultured Clostridium sp.
CGTCCCTCTCAAGGACCCCCGGGGGTTTTAAAATTTTCCAGTGGCAAGCTTATGTGAAAGCATAAGTTTGTTACTGTTTTTTCATTAAGTTTTAAAATACAAGCTATATGCATAAGCATATGGCTTATTTTTTAATATTTTTTTGGGGGATTTTTGTAAAAAATTCTCTTTGGGGATATGTATTATTCTAAATATTCAGCTCAAGTAACAGAGAGACAAGTTACTAAGTTCAATATTTAATAGATTTAGCTTATAAGAAGAGGGTAGTAATAAGAGATGAGAAAGTAAATCTTATTGCTACCTTAAATTTATATAAATTATAAAAAATACAAAAAAACACTAATAATATATATAAAAAGTTAATTGATTATTTTATAATAATATATGTAATATATGGTTTTAAATGGTATATAGGTAAAGATAGTGATAATGAAATTTGGTATTTAAAAGAAATATCAGATAAACAAAGCGAAAGGATGAGAGGAAGACAATATGAAAATAGCAAAAAATAGCAATAGCAGGAATAGGATATGTTGGATTGGCTAATGCAATACTTTTAGCTCAACATAATGAGGTAGTAGCATTAGATATTATTCAAGAAAAGGTTGATATGATTAATGATAAAGTATCTCCAATAGTAGATAAAGAGATACAAGATTACTTAACAAATAAAAAGTTAAATTTAGTAGCCACTACAGATGCATATAAAGCATATAAGGATGCAGAATTTGTTTTAATTTCAACACCAACAAATTATGATCCAGAAAAGAATTATTTTAACACAAGAAGTGTTGAAGCTGTAATAGCAAATGTGCTTTCAATAAATCCAGAAGCGACAATGGTTATTAAATCAACAGTACCAGTTGGGTATACTGAAATTGAAGTAGTAGTATATGAACCATCTTTAAAAGAAGAGAAATTTTTCAATTCAAAGGTAATTAAAGATTTGAATAAATTTAAGGATATGTGTGATGTTATAGTATCAAATAGATTATCAAAGGAGCTATTTGATGTGGAGGAAAAGGTATATACTAGGGACTTATTTAATAGGGATTAGATTAAATAAGAAAATGTAGTAATAAGAAATATAAAAATAAATCTTATTACTACATTTTATTTTATAATTTGTTTAATGAATAATTAATTATTGCTAAATTGACTATATTATAAATAGATATACATATATATCATTATGGTATAATATATATGTAATGAAGGTAATAGTAAGGAGAATTTTTAATGTTTTTACAAAAGTATAATGAGTGGATAGAATCACAAATAGTAACTAAAGAAATAAAAAATGAATTAAAAACAATAAATAATGATAAAGAAAAGGAAGATAGATTTTATAAAGATTTAGAATTTGGTACAGGCGGACTTAGAGGAGTAATTGGAGCTGGAACTAATAGAATGAATATCTATACAGTTTCAAAAGCAACTCAGGGATATGCACAATATTTAAATAATCATTTTGAAAATCCAACTGTAGCAATAGCATATGATTCAAGAAATATGTCTAGAGAGTTTGCGAAAGCTACAGCATTAACATTTGCTGCAAATAATATAAAGGTATATTTGTTTGAAGATTTAAGACCAACACCAATGCTTTCATTTACTGTAAGGGAATTAAAATGTCAGGGTGGTGTAGTTATAACAGCATCTCATAATCCAAAGCAATATAATGGATATAAAGTTTATGGTGAAGATGGTGGGCAAATAACTGATGAAACTGCAAATGAAGTTATAGGATATATAAATAATTTAGATATATTTAAAGATGTTAAAACAATTTCTGAAGAAGAAGCAGTATCTAAGGGATTATTAAAATATATAGGTGAAGATATAGACAAAGTTTATATAGAAAAAGTTAAATCATTATCTTTAAGAAAAGAATTAATACAAGAAAAAGCAAAGGATCTTAACATAATATATACTCCAATACATGGTTCAGGGCTTATGCCAATAAAGAGAATTTTAACTGAACTTGGGTTTGAAAATTTAAATATAGTTAAAGAGCAAGAAAAGCCAGATGGAAACTTCCCAACAGCATCATATCCAAATCCAGAAGATAAAAGTGTATTTAATATAGCATTAGAAATGGCAAAGGAAGGCAATCCAGATATAATATTTGGAACAGATCCAGATTGCGATAGAATTGGTGTTGTTGTTAAGGATAATGTTGGAGAATATAAAGTTTTAACTGGTAATCAAACAGGAATGCTTTTAGCTCATTATATGCTTAAATCATTAAGTGATAGAAATGAATTGCCTAAGAATTCAGCAGTAATTAAGACTATAGTTACTACTGAAGGTGTTAGAAAAATAGTTGAAAGCTTTGGAGCAGAACTTATTGATACATTAACTGGATTTAAGTATATAGGTGAAAAGATTAAAGAATTTGAAGAAACTAATAGTAATTCATTTATATTTGGCCTTGAAGAAAGTTATGGATATTTAGCTGGAACTTTTGTTAGAGATAAGGATGCTGTTATCGCAGCGGCTCTTATTACAGAAATGGCTCTTTATTATAAGGAAGAAGGGTTAACTCTATATGAAGCTTTAATTAAATTATATGAAGAGTATGGATTTACTCAAGAAGAGTTAATTTCTATTGAGCTTCAAGGTAAAGAAGGGCAAGAAAAGATAGCTAATTGTTTAGATACTTTAAGAAAAGATAAGTTAATAGAAGTTAATGGAGTTAAGGTAGTTAAAGCTTTTGATTATAAATTAAGTGAGGAAATTACTTATGGAAATGAAACTATAGTATCTGAAATTAAATTACCTAAATCTAATGTATTAAAGTATATATTAGAAGATGATTCTTGGTTTGTTGTAAGACCTTCTGGTACTGAACCGAAGATGAAAATTTATCTATCTGTAGTAGGTAAATCATTAGAAGATTCTGAAGAGAAGTTAAACAATTTTAAAAATATTGTTATGGAAAAGATTAATAATATATTATATTAGTTTTAAAAATTAAGATTACATAAGTTTTTATGTAATCTTAAATATATAAAATGATATTAAGAGGAGTGGCGAAATGTATCCAATTAAGTTTGAAAATTTATATTATGATAAGGTCTGGGGCGGACGTGACCTAGAAGAGTTTAGAGAAAACTTGCCAGAGGGAAATATAGGTGAAAGCTGGGATATTGCATGCCATGAAAATGGAACTGGCATAGTTGCAAATGGAAAATTTAAAGGTATGACTTTTAAGGAGCTTATTGAAAAATATAATGAGAATATATTTGGAAATACCATTAAGAATAATGAATTTCCACTACTCGTGAAATTAATAAATTCTAATGAAAATTTATCAGTTCAAGTTCATCCTGATGATGACTATGCAAGAAGAGTTGAAAATTCATTTGGAAAAACTGAAGCTTGGTATGTAGTTGATGCTAAAGAGGGAGCTGAATTGATAGTAGGAACTAATGGGTGTACTAAGGAGCAGTTTGAAGAAGCTATTAAAAATAATAGTGTTGAAGATTGCTTAAATAGAATTAAGGTTAAAAAAGGAGATGCTTTTTTAATAAATAGTGGATTAGTTCATGCTATATGTTCAGGATTAGTTATTGCAGAGATTCAACAAAATAGTGATATTACATATAGAGTTTATGATTATGGAAGACCAAGAGAAATTCATGTTGAAAAATCATTAGAAGTAATTGATTTTGATTTAAAACCTGAAAGATTAATTGAAGAATATAAGTCATTTGATGGATATAAGTATACTAATTTATGTTCAAGTGATTATTTTATAATTGATAAATGTATTATAAATTCTAAGTTTAATACTAGTAGTGAGAATGATAAGTTTTCTATAATTACTTGTGTTGATGGAAGTGGATTAATTAATTATAAGAATGGAACTGAAATAGTTAATAAAGGAGATAGTATTTTAATTCCGGCACAATTAGGTAATTATGAAATTAAGGGAGATTTAGAAGTATTAATATCTAAACCAGTTATTCAAGAATAAGATAAAGTTAAACTTAAATGAAATAGTAAATTTAATAAATAGTTTATTATATAAATAATATTAAAAGTGGAGTTGTATTAAAATTGAGTTTATTAATTCAATTTTAATACAACTCCTTATTTTTATATCTAAATAATTATAAGAAATAAAATTTCTTTAAATGTAACCAAATAAGAATCTTATGAATTATAATTATAACAAGAAAAAAAAAAATAAATAAAAATTGCCACAATTAAGGAAGATAATTGGTATAGTTTAATACTAAGAAAACGAATACAATGATATTGTAAGGTAGCTAAGGAGGTAAAGAGTTGATAATTCTTACTAAAAGACAAATAAAAATAACTAACTTTCTAGAAAACAAACTAGAATGGACAACTATAGAAAATATAGCTAAAGCATTTGATGTAAGTGAAAGAACAATAAGAAATGATTTAGATTCTATAGGATTATTTTTACAAGAAAATAATATTGAATTAGAAAGAAAGCCAAGATTAGGAGTTAAGATTAACTTAAAAAGAAATCAAAATATTAACAATATACTGAAAGAGTGTACTAATAAGTTATATACAGCTGATGATAGAGTTATTATGATAGCAATAATATTGCTAATAAGAAGCAGCACAACTATTGAAAAATTATCAGATTATATCCAAGTAAGTAAAAACACATTAGTAAATGATTTGAAAGCATCTGAAGAAATATTAAAGAGTTTGGGTGTTGAAGTTACCAAAAAATCATATTACGGAATTACTACGAAGGAAAATAATTATGAAAAGTTAGCAAATGCTTTCTTAGTATTATTTCATAAGCTTGAAGAGAGATATGAATATGAAGTATACAAGCTTTTGTATGAAAATAACAGCTTAGATAAAAAAATAATACGAAACATTATAGAAGCTGTTGAAGAAAATAAAGGTATTCAATATACAGAAGAAGCTTATGAAGAGCTAGAAATAATTTTATTATTAACTATATATAAAAGTATAAATTCCAAGAGTGAAGATGAAAATTATAAAAGTAATTTATTAACTAAAGAAAGTATTTTTCTAAAGGAAATTATAGAAAAGTTTTCGCCAGTAAAAGTTAATGATGAAAGAATATCTTATTTGTTTAAAGTATTTAAAGGAGCTAAAAGATCTAAGTATATTACTGAAAATAAAGAAGAATTAGATGTTGTTGTTAATGAGATAGTAGAAGAACTATGCGAAATACTTAATATTAAAGTTGATAACGATAATGAATTTTTAATGCAAATGGCAATGCACTTAAATGTAGCAATATATAGATTGAAAAATAATTTGATAATAAATAATCCTATGTTAGAAGAGATTAAGTATAAAATGTCTTTCATATATGATGTTACAGAAAAGGTATTAAATAATAAAAAAGAAGTTATTGGTGTAGAGTTCCCAGATGCAGAAATAGCATATATGGCAATGTATTTTGAAACCTTGTTTGAAAAGTATGTTAAAGGTAATTTAAACTCTAAAATTTTAATTGTATGCAATGGAGGACTAGCAACATCAAGCTTGTTAAAGTCTAGAATAAACTTAATGATACCAGAAGTGACTATTGAAGGTATATGTAGATTAAAAGATGTTAATGATTATTTAAATAATACTAATATCGACTTTGTAGTAACTACAGTACCATTAGAACTAAAGGAATATAAAGTTATAAAAGTAAGTCCATTATTAGAGATTGAAGATTTAGAGAGAATTAAAGCTGAAATTTATAATAAGTGGTATGAAAAGAATTGTAAGTATTTAATTGAGAAAGTTAAAAGTGAAGATACAACTGATATAGCAAGAATAATACCTGAAAAATATGCTCAGTTTAATTTAGTTATAGATGATTGGAGAGAAGCTATAAAAGTAGCATCTCAACCTTTAGTAAAATCTAAAAAAATAAAACAAGCTTATATTTCAGATATGATAAGAGTTATAGAAACATTAGGAAATTACATGGTTTTCATTCCGGAAATCGCATTTGTACATGCTCCACCAGAAAATGTTATAGATAATGGAGTTAGTTTATTAACATTAAAAGAACCATTAGAGTTTGGAGTTAAAAATAAAGTAACTATAAAAGCAATAGTAGTTTTAGCTAATAAAGAAGAAAGTAAAAGCCTAGTTTCACTAGTAAATATACTGATGAAAGGTAGTAATGTAGATAAATTTAAATCTGCAACAAAATATGAAGAAATAAAAAAACTAGTATAAGAAGTAGGGGGAGGAAAATGTTTGTAAAAATAATAGATGAGGTCAAGGATTACACTGAGGCAATAAAAATATCTTGTGATACTTTAGAAAATGAGGGAATTATAGAGGAAAGATATTATGATTCTATAATAAAAAAAATAGATGAATTTGGTCCTTATTTTTGCATAGCTGATGGGGTGTGTATGCCTCATGCTAGACCAGAAGATGGAGCTATAAAAGAAGGATTATGTATATTAAAGTTAAATAAGCCAGTAGATTTTTTAGGAAAACAAATAAGTATGTTTTTTACACTATCTGCAAGGGATAATGATTCACATTTAGGGTTATTAAGAAAAATTGCAGAAGTTTGTATGGATAAAAATAAATTTAATAAATTAATGAAAATAAATAATGAAAAAGAGTTAATGGAGGTATTTTAAAATGAAAAGAATAATGGCAGTATGTGGTTCAGGATTAGGTTCAAGCTTTATGGTGGAAATGAATATAACAGATGTATTAAATGAATTAGGTGTATCAGGAGAATATGAAGCAAGTCACACTTCTTTAGCAGATGTAACACCATCAGATGCAGATATTTTTGTTACAGGAGCAGATTTAGCTGATAGTGCAAGTCATTTACCAGAGCTTATAGTATTAGATTCATTATTAGATAGGGATGAATTAAAAAATAAGATAAAAGAAAAATTAGGATTATAAAAGATATATTTGTATCGGATAAGTTTCATAAAAATATAGGGGGAATTAGTAATGACAGGTTTTTTAAAAGTATTGGTTGACCTTGTATCACAACCATCAATTTTGGTTGGAATAATAGTTTTAGTTGGATTATTACTTCAGAAAAAAGATTTAGATGTAATTATTAAATCTACATTAAAGGCAATGGTTGGTTTTTTAGTTATTAGTGCAGCTGCAAATGTTATAACAAGTTCATTAACACCATTTGGAACTATGTTCTCACATGCATTTAATATATCTGGTGTTATTCCAAACAATGAAGCAGTTGTTGCTTTAGCTATTGATGAGTTTCATTATATCTAGCTTGTATGATAGCAGTTATCTTAGCTTCAGCAGGAATGACAGGTTTCCAATTAGTATTTACAGGAGCAATTGCCTTAGGACTAGTAATGGTATTATCACCAGCAATATTACAACCTTTCATGAAGAAGATAACAAAAAATGATTCTGTTGCATTAGGACATTTTTCAGGTGTAGGATATGCTTTATCAGCATTAATTGGAAAAGCTGTAGGTAAAAATTCAAGATCAACTGAAGAAATGAAAGTGCCAAAATCTTTAAGTTTCTTAAGAGATTCAGTTGTATCTATTTCACTTACAATGGTTGTTTTATATTTAGTAGTTGCAATTGTATCAGGTCCAACATTTGTTGAAAGTGAATTATCAGGTGGAGATAACTATATAGTATATTCTTTAATTCAAGCATTAACATTCTCCGCAGGATTTATATTAATCCAAAATGGAGTTAGATTAGTACTTAATGAAATAGTTCCAGCATTTAAAGGAATTTCAAGCAAATTAGTTCCTAACTCAAAACCAGCATTAGATTGCCCAATAGTATTCCCATATGCTCAAAATGCAGTATTAATTGGATTTATATTCTCATTCTTAGGTGGAATAGTATCTATGATAGCTTTAGGGGCTTTAGGATTAGTTGTAATAATACCAGGAGTTGTACCACATTTCTTCTGTGGAGCAACAGCAGCAGTTTTTGGTAATGCTACAGGTGGTAGAAGAGGCGCAATGTTAGGATCATTTGTAAACGGTATATTAATATCATTCTTACCAGTAGGTTTATTACCTGTACTTGGAAATTTAGGAGTAGCGAATTCAACATTCTCAGATGCTGACTTTGCTGTATCAGGAATTTTCTTAGGAAAACTCCAAGAATATATTGGTGGTACAGGCTTAACTATAACATTAGTTGCTATAGTTACGGTGTTAATTGTAATTAGCTTAGTAAGTAAGGATAAAGAAGTTACAGTTAAAAATACAGAGATAGTTTAAATATTATGTAGATTTAAAATTGAGGAATTTATTGATTCCTCAATTTTTATACAAAAATATAAATAGAAAAGGAGAATTTTATTAATGAATAAAGATAAATTGGTTGAAATATCAAAGAATTTAAGAAAAGACATAATAGAAACGATAAATAAAGCAGGTTCAGGACATCCTGGTGGTTCTCTTTCTATTATAGATATACTTTCATATTTATATTTTGAAAAGATGAATATAGATGTATCAAATCCTAAGTATGAAGAAAGAGATAGATTTGTATTAAGTAAAGGACATGCAGCTCCAGCTTTATATGTTACTCTTGCTGAAAAAGGTTTCTTTGATAAAGAAGAATTAAATGTGATGGTCATGATTTTGATGATATAAATAGAGCTTTTAATGAAATAAAAGAAGTTAAAGATAAGCCTAAATGTATAATTGCAAATACTATTAAGGGAAAAGGCGTTTCATTTATGGAAGATAATGTAGCATGGCATGGTGTTGCACCAAATAAAGAGCAAACTGAAATGGCCATAGCAGAAATAATAGGATAGGGGGAAGTAGTAATGAAGAGAGCAACAAGAGATTCTTATGGACATACTTTAGTAGAACTAGGAAAAGAAAATAAAAATATAGTAGCTTTAGAGGGAGACTTATCAAAGGCTACTAAATCAGAGTTTTTCTCAAAAGAGTTTCCAGATAGATTTTTTAATATAGGAATTGCAGAACAAAATATGATTGGTATGGCAGCTGGTTTATCAACTACAGGAAAGATACCATTTGTTTCAACATTTGCAGTTTTTGCTGCTGGTAGAGCATTTGAAATAATAAGAAATTCTGTTTGTTATCCAAAAGCTAATGTAAAAATAGCAGCTACTCATGCTGGAATAACTGTAGGTCCAGATGGAGGTTCTCATCAGGCTATAGAAGATATTGCTTTAATGTGTTCACTTCCTAATATGGTAGTATTATCACCTGCTGATGATATTGAAGCTTGTAAGTGTGTTAGAGCAGCGGCAAGTATTAATTCACCTGTTTATATAAGATTAGGAAGAATACCATTAGATGATATATATGATAATGATTATGATTTCCAAATAGGAAAGGGTAGTGAATTAGTTTCAGGCAATGATGTAACCATTATAGCAACAGGAATTATGGTTCATAAAGCTTTAAAGGCTGCAGAAGAATTAAAGGATGAAGGTATTAATGCTAGAGTTATTAATATATCTACAATTAAGCCTATAGATGAAGAAATTATAATTAAGGCTGCAAAAGAAACTAAAGGAATAGTAACTGTAGAAGAGCACTCTGTTATTGGTGGTCTTGGAGATAGAGTTTCATCTGTAGTTTGTAGTAATTATCCTGTATTAGTTAAGAAAATTGGGGTTAATGATGTATTTGGTGAGTCTGGTAATCCTGATTTATTATTAGAAAAGCATGGATTAACTGTTGAAAATATTAAAAATATAGTAATGAGTGTACTTAAATAGATCTATATAAATAAAATTTTGGAGGATATATTATGAAAATATTTATTGATACAGCAAACGTAGATGAAATTAGAGAAGCTGCAACATGGGGAGTTTTAGATGGAGTTACAACCAATCCATCATTAATCGCAAAGGAAGGTAGAGATCTAACAGAGGTAATTAATGAAATATGTTCAATTGTGAATGGTCCTATTAGTGCCGAGGTTATTAGTTTAGAACATGAAAAGATGGTTGAAGAGGCTTTAGAATTAGTAAAGATTCATGAGAATATTGTTATTAAGATACCTATGTGTATTGAAGGGTTAAAGGCAGTTAATATTTTAAGTGCAAAAGGAATTAAAACTAATGTTACTTTAATATTCTCATCTCAACAAGCTTTAATGGCAGCAAAGGCTGGAGCT
The DNA here is from genome assembly GCA_900543325.1 of uncultured Clostridium sp. Lineage (GTDB taxonomy): Bacteria > Bacillota > Clostridia > Clostridiales > Clostridiaceae > Clostridium. The sequence continues at coordinate 10,114 of UQQU01000008.1, forward strand.
ACTTATGTTAGTCCATTTGTTGGAAGATTAGATGATGTTGGAATGGATGGAACTGAATTAATAAGTGAAATTGCTAATATATTTAAAGTTCAAGGTATTAAAACTGAAATTATTTCTGCAAGTATTAGAAATCCAATACATGCTTCTAAGTGTGCAGCTGCTCAAGCTGATATTGCAACTATTCCATTTAATGTATTAAAGCAAATGTGCTTCCATCCCTTGACTGATGCAGGAATTGAAAAATTCTTAAAGGATGCAAAAGTAAATTAATAGTATTCTCAACAATTCCTATATTAATAGTATATTTATTATTACAAAAATATTATGTACAAGGTATTATGTCTAGTGGAATTAAGGGATAAAGGAAAAATAAATATTATTTTAGAGAGGTTTTAATATGGCAGATAATCATAAGGTGAAATTAGAACAAGCACAAAAATATGTAGATTCAATAAAAGATGAGGTAGCTTTAAGTAAATATAGACAAGGATATCATTTTATGGCGCCAGCATCATGGATTAATGATCCAAATGGATTTATCCAATACAAAGGTAAATATCATCTATTTTATCAATATAATCCCTATGATTCAAAGTGGTCATCAATGCATTGGGGACATGCAGAAAGTGATGATTTAATTAAGTGGAATCACTTACCAATAGCATTAGCACCTAGTGAATTTTATTATGACGATGATGATGGAGGGTGTTTCTCAGGTAGTGCAGTAGATGATAATGGAGTGTTAACTTTGATGTATACAGGTACTACTAATAATGAAGAAGGAACAGTTCAAGTTCAATGTATTGCTACAAGTAATGATGGAGTAAATTTTGAAAAGTTTGAAGGAAATCCAGTAATATTACCTAACTTTATTGAAGGAAATAGAGATTTTAGAGATCCGAAAGTGTGGAAAGAGGGAGACCTTTGGTATGTAGTTATAGGAACTACTAAAAATAATGAAGGAAGAGTTTTATTATATAGTTCACCAGATTTAAGAGAGTGGGAGTTTGTAAGTGTTTTAGCAGAATCTCATGGTGAGCTAGGAAGTATGTGGGAGTGTCCAGATTTCTTTAGGGTTGGAGATAAGCATGTTTTAATGTTCTCACCAATTGGGCTAGGTACTACAATTACAATGTATTTAATTGGAGATATGGATTATTCTACAGGAAAGTTTACATGGACTGAAAAGGGAAAAGTAGATTTTGGATGTGATTTCTATGCACCACAATCATTATTAGATGATAAAGGTAGAAGAATTATAATAGGTTGGGATAATAGCTGGCCTTGGATGGAATGGTTTAGTGATTTTGGTCCTAATATGGAAGATAAGTGGAATGGAGCAATGTCTTTACCTAGAGAAGTTAAGCTTGATGAGAAAACTGGTAAATTAAAGTTTATACTAGTAGAAGAGATTAAAAATTATAGAAAAGAAGAAAATAAAGTTGAATTAAACACTCTTAATGGAAGTAAAGATATAACAATTAGTAATAGAAATAGATATGAAATGTTATTTAATATTGATTTAAAAGCTACAACTGCTAAGGAATTAGTTATCAAGTTAAGAGAAAATAAAAATGGTGTAGCTATTTTAAAATTAGATATTGAAAATAAACAGTTAATATTTGATAGAAATAATTGTGATGGTTACAATAAAGGCATTAAAACTTGTGATTTAGATTTACTTGAAGATACATTATCTGTGAATATATTCTCTGATAATATATCTATTGAAGTATTTACTGATGATAATAAAGTAGCTATGTCAAATAATATTTATCCATTAGAATGTAGCAATAAAGTAAATTTAGAAGCTGTTGATGGAAATGTTGTATTTAATAGCTTTGATATTTGGACAATTGAAGTGTAATGAGTAAGTAGTAGATTTATTAAATGAAGGGTGATTCTTTGTTGTAAGGAATTTATTGCTGATAGCGATATAGTAAAGTTAAGTGATGAAGAAGCAATGCTTATTAGTGGCATGGAAAATGTAGAAGAGGCAGCTAGATCTATTGTGGAGCTAGGATGCAAGAGTTTAATAGTTACTTTAGGTAAAATAGGTGCTTTAGTAACTACTAAAGAAAGTCAAGTTTTGGTTCCAACTAAGGAAATTGAGATGAAGGATGCAACTGGATCAGGTGATGCATTTATAGGCGCAGTTTTAGCTCAAGTATTAAATGAACCAGATAAGGATATTTTTGAAATTGTTAAGCTGGCCAATATAGTTGGTGGATTAACAACAACAAGAATAGGGGCGTTAGAATCTATACCAACATGGGATGAAGTTTTTGAATATATAAATTAAAGTTATGGAAAAGTAAAATAAGGTGTCCACTTTTAGTGGACGCCTTATTTTTTATAATAAAAAAGACTACAGTGGGGGAACTGTAGTCTCTATATATGGGGAACGAGGTTTAAAATAATATGTTTATATCTATAGCTTGACCACATTTGAAATTTTTATACAGCAATTTTAAAAAAAGTTTTATTTTTTGTAAAAACAGTTCTCTTCATGGATATGTATTAATTGTAAGGCAAATAAATAAAAAAACTTACAATAAAAAATGAATGGGGGAATTTATTATGGCAAACAAAGCTTTAGAAAGCACAGTATTAGCAATTGAGGTGCAATCAGCAATTGACAAGGATGGTAATCCAACCTTTACAAAAAAGAAGATAGGTAATTTAGTGCCTAATGCGGATCTTAACAAGGTTGAAGAAGTGGCTTCTTTAGTAGCAGACTTACTTAGTGAAAACACTAGAAATTTCTATGTAACTGAATTATCTCAAATTCAAGAATAATAAAAGTGGAGTGTGTGAATTATGGAATATACATTAACAATGACTTTTTTAACTGAAACAGGAGAAAAATCTAATATATCTATTTCAGATGTTAAAGCTGGAATAACAAATGAAGAGGTTCAAGTTTTAATGGATAGCTTAATTGAAAATAATATTTTTGAAAATAGCAAAGGAATGCTAGTTTCTAAGTATTCAGCTCAAGTAACAGAAAGACAAGTTACTAAGTTTACTGTTTAATAATTTGAGATAACTTTATAAAAAGAGGTAGTAATAAGAAGTGTGAAGAACAAATCTTATTACTACCTTAAATTTGCATAAACTCACAAAAATAAAGTTGTAATAGAAAAGTATAATAATGTTATGTTTTATAATTTAATTGAAAAATATAATTAAAAAAATATCATTAATAACCCTGAAAATCATTACCTTTGTAGAAATTATACGTATGATAGTTAGATATACAAGCTTAGCATTATGATATAATCTATATGTAATAAAGATAACAATAGGGAGAAGTTTTAATATTTTTACAAAAGTTTAGATATATTTGAAGATGTTAAAACAATTTCTGAAGAAGAGGTAATATCTAAAACAGTTATAATTTTATAAAGAGCTATACCGTTGTATAGCTTTTTTACTTATTTTTGATTGAAGGAGTGATTAATATTTTTGTTATAACTAGAAAAGAATTTTTTCTAATAGCTACTGTAATAATTTTATATATTAATTTAGATGTATTGCTACAAATTATAGTTGGTGAAAAGAAAATGAGTAGAGAGTTACTGAAAAAGAAGTTTATGAAGATGATATTTAGTATATATTTTTTTCTAGTAATTTCTATAGTATATTTTCCTTTTCCTATAGTATGGGGAAAATATATAAAATACAAGAATCCAACTATTCATATTATTCCATGGGAAAGTACTATTGGAATGTATAAAAAATATGGTCTAGATTTAGTTATTGAGAATATTGGTGGTAATTTATTATTATTAGCTCCAATGATTTTCTTTTTATGTTATTATTTAAAGAAATTAAATTTTAATATGAAGAAGATTTTGATTATATCATTATGCATATCTTTATTTATTGAATGTAGTCAGGTTACTTTATCAATAATCATTCCTAATTATGCAAGAACATTCGATACTATGGATTTACTTTGTAATAGTATTAGTGGATTAATAGGATATATGTTATATAAATTTTATAATCGTATAATTGTAAATAGTATAGAAACTTAGTTCTTATATATTTTATTAAAAAATAGTAATAAGAAATATAAAAAGTTGAGCTTTATGTATATTCATAAGGGTTAACTTTATTTTTTATATAAGTTATATTAAAATTTTTATAATAAAAAATGTAACAATAATCTTTGTAAATGTATTCAAGATGTTGTATTTTGTTATTAATTTTAGAAAAAAATATAGAATATATGTGTTATAATTTAATGGTGATAATTTTATTATTATTATATCAATTATATTAGAAATAAATTAATAAGTATAAAAAATACTTAAATTACATAAGAAGAAGTAGTAAGAAAGGGAATAAAATATGTGTGGAATAGTAGGATATATAGGTAAAAGACAGGCAGCTGATTTATTAGTTGAAGGTCTTTCAAAATTAGAATACAGAGGATATGATTCAGCAGGTGTTGCAATCATAGAAGATGAAAAAATAAGCGTAAGAAAATTAAAAGGTAGATTAGCTAATTTAGAAAATGATTTAAATGCTAATGCTATACACGGGCATATAGGGATAGGGCACACAAGATGGGCAACTCATGGAGAACCATCAGATGTTAACTCTCATCCACATTCAAATGGAAATGCAACAATTAGTGTTGTACATAATGGAATTATTGAAAACTACATGAAGTTAAGAGAATGGTTAACTGATAAGGGTTACCAATTCTTATCAGAAACAGATACAGAGGTTATACCAAACTTAGTTGATTACTACTATAGAGATGGAAGAAATCTTTTTGATGCAGTAGTAAAAGCTACAGCTAAATTAGAAGGAAGTTTTGCTATTGGAGTTATTGCAAATAATGAACCAGATAAAATTATTGCAGTAAGAAAAGATAGTCCACTTATAGTTGGATTAGGAGAAAATGAAAGCTTTATAGCTTCTGATATTCCAGCAGTTTTAAATCATACTAGAGACGTTTATTTATTAGAAGATAAAGAATTCGTTATCTTAACTAAAGATGGTGTTGAACTTAGAACTGAAGATGGTGAAAAGATTGAAAAAGAAGTTTACCATGTAACTTGGAATGTTGATGCTGCTGAAAAAGGTGGATATGAGGACTTTATGCTTAAAGAAATTCATGAACAACCAAAGGCAGTAAGAGATACTTTAGCAGGTAAAATTGCTTTAGGAAAAGAAATAACTTTAGATAATGTTAAGTTTACTAAAGAAGAATTAGAAAACTTTGATAAAGTTTATATAGTAGCTTGTGGAACAGCATATCATGCAGGTGTTGTAGGTAAAACTGTTATAGAAAAGTTAGCTAAAATACCAGTAGAAATTGATGTAGCATCTGAATTTAGATATAGAGATCCATTAATAACAGATAGAACTTTAATAATAGTTGTATCTCAATCAGGAGAAACAGCAGATACTCTTGCAGTTTTAAGAGATGGTCAAAGACAAGGAGCTAGGGTTCTTGCAATAACTAACGTTGTTGGTTCTTCAGTATCAAGAGAAGCAGATGATGTTATTTATACATTAGCAGGACCAGAAATTGCAGTTGCATCTACTAAGGCTTATGTAACTCAATTAGCTGCATTTTATGTTTTAGGATTATATTTCGGTAGATTAAAAGAAACTATTACTGAAGAATATGCTGAAGAAATTAAAGCAGAAATGCTAACAATTCCAGAAAAAATCGAAAGAGCATTAGAAATGAAGGAAGAGCTTCAAAAGTATGCGGATAAACACTACAACCATAGAGATATCTACTTCTTAGGTAGAGGATTAGACTATGCTGTAGCTATGGAAGGTTCTTTAAAGCTTAAAGAAATTTCTTATATTCACTGTGATGCTTATGCTGGTGGAGAATTAAAGCATGGACCTATTGCTTTAATAGATAAGGGAACTGCAGTTATCACATTATTAACTCAAGAAGCTTTAAAGGATAAGATGATCTCTAATGTTAGAGAAGTTTCTACAAGAGGTGGAAATATATTTGCAGTGGTTAATGAAGGAGATGAAACTTCAAAAGAAGTTGTTGATTCATTAGTTTATATTCCAAAAACTATTGATTTATTAACTCCAATGATAAGTGTTGTACCACTTCAATTAATATCTTATTATGTTGCAAAGCAAAAGGGTTGTGATGTAGATAAACCAAGAAACTTAGCTAAGTCAGTTACAGTTGAATAAAGCTAATTAAAAAAGTGGCCTCTGTATAAATTATAGAGGCTATTTTGAGCAAGAGAGTGACTTCGTCCCTCTCAAGGACCCCCGGGGGTTTTAAAATTTTCCAGTGACAAGCCTATGTGAAAGCATAAGATTGTCACTATTTTTTTCGTTAAATGAAGATTTAATATGTGAATTCTATTTATATATTCACACTCAAGGTATATAATAATGCTATATAGGAAAATATATCAAGCTAGGAAGTGATTATAATGATGATACGTATTAACTCAATGAGATTTCAAAATATAGTAAATAATTATATTGGGATATTAAATGATTTAGAAGAAGATTGCTGTTTATATGATACATTAAAGGAAGATGACAAGTTTTATAAGCAAGTATCTAATTCTTTTAGAAATAACATGAAAGAGATGTATACTATTTTTGAAGATTATTTGGCATTTTCATTGAGCTCTGTTGGAGTGGCAGTAACAGATAATAAGCTAAGAGAGTACATTTTAAATGCATATAAACTAAAAATAATTCCAGAAGACTTTTATGAGTTTTATAATAAAACATTAAATATTAGAAATACATTTGCTCATCAATATAAGAAACCTACTACAAAAGAATTGGTAAAGTTATATAAAAATAATAAAAGTATTTTAGAAAATTTTAAGTTATTTATGGAGAAAAGGCTTAAGGATAATATTAAAAATAATAGAAGGGATTTATTATCTTTATATGATGAATAATACAGAAATAATAAAAGTAATACATGATATTTTCACAAGGGATGATATTGATGCTTGTTATATTTTCGGAAGTTTTTTAACTAGTAGATTTACAGAACAATCAGATATAGATATTGCTATAGTTGGTAATATTGAATTAGAAGATAGACTTTATATAGAAGGAATTTTAGAAGAAAAATTGAATAGGTCTATAGATTTAGTAAATATAGAGGAATTACCAAAGAATATTCAATTACAGATTGTAAGTAGGAATAAGAAGATTATATTTAAAGAAAATGAAAATACTGATAGATATTTATATGAATTAGATACATGGTATAAGGAAGACTATCCGTTTTGGTTAAAATTACAAAGAGAAATGGGATATGAAGTTCAATAAGATATTGGTTTCGTCCCTCTCAAGGACCCCCGGGGGTTTTAAAATTTTCCAGTGGCAAGCTTATGTTAAAGCATAAGTTTGTCACTATTTTTTTATTTAAATTTAACTTATAGGTTGACATAACAATATAAGTGTATATACAATTGAAAATATAATAAGTTTACATAACATAGGGGTGATAACATGAGAAACAAAATTGCAGGAGCAATATATGGTATGGCATTAGGTGATGCAATGGGAATGCCTTCAGAACTATGGGGAAGAGAAAAAGTAAGAAAGTACTTTGGTAAAATTGAAGGCTTATTAGATGGGCCAAGTGAAAATTCAGTAGCTTGTAACTATAAAAAAGGTCAATTTACAGATGATACTGGACAAGCACTTGTAATAATAGATTCATTAAATGATACAAATTTTAAGCCAAACTCAAAGGATATTGCAACTAAACTTTTAAAATGGGCTGAAAAAGAAAATGCATTTGAAAATAATATATTAGGACCAACATCAAAGATTGCATTAGCTAACTTTAGAGATGGAATAAATTCAAAAGCTGTTACAGATAAGGCATTATCAAACGGTTCAGCAATGAGAATTGCACCTATAGGATGTCTTTTTAATGCACATGATAAAGAAAAGTTAGCTGACTTTGTTTATTCTGTTTCAGAAGTAACCCACACTAGTGATATTACAATTGCTGGAGCAGCAATGGTAGCAGTTGCTGTTAGTTCTGCCATTGAAAATAATGATTTTGATATTGTCATAAAAGATGTTTTTGAAATGGAGCCAATTGCTAGAAAGCTAGGAGCTGAAACTTATAGTCCATCATTAACAGAAAGGATAAAGATAGGTATTCATTTAGCTAATGAATATAAGAATAATGAAGATTTATTTTTAGAAAAGTTATATGACATAGTTGGAGCAGGAGTAAATATAAGCGAATCTGTTCCATCTGCAATTTCTATAGCTTATTATTCACAAGATCCTAATAAGTGTGCTTTACTTTGTGCAAATTTAGCTGGTGATACTGATACAATTGGAGCAATGGCAACTGCAATTTGTGGGGCTTTTAAGGGAATTGATTATATAAAAGAAGAATATATTGAATCTTTAAATAAAGCAAATGATGTTGATTTTAACAGCTATATTTCTATTTTAATGAATGGAAGGAGCTGTCTTTAGTGAAAACTTTAGTACTTGGAGCTGCGATAATAGATATTATTATGAAAATTCCAAGGTTACCTAAAAGTGGTGAAGATATTTTATGTACTGAGAAAAAATTAACTGTAGGTGGATGTGCATATAATGTTGCAAATATATTAAGTGGCTTTAATGTAAAACATGATTTATTTGTGCCAGTAGGTTCAGGAATTTATGCAGATATAATAAGAAGAAAATTGAATGAAGATGGATATGAAATATTAATTAATGACTTAGAAATGGATAATGGCTATTGTTTATGCTTAGTAGAAGATGATGGGGAAAGAAGTTTTATTACTGTTAATGGAATTGAAGCAAAGCATAAAAAAGAATGGTTTGATAATTTAAATATGAATCAATATGAAAATATATATTTAGCTGGTTATCAACTTTGTGGAGATAACAGTGACATAATAGTAGATTGGCTATTAAAGCAAAGTGATAAAAATATATTTTTTGCACCAGGACCAGTTATTAATAATATAAGTAAAAATACTTTAGAAAAAATATTTTCAATTAATCCAATATTACATCTTAATGAAAAGGAAGCTTTAGAGTTTACTAAAAAGAATAATATAAATGATAGTATTTTAAAATTATATGAATTAACTAAAAGTGTTGTATTTATAACTGTTGGGGAAAGAGGAGTAATATTTTATGATGGAAAAAACATTACTCATATAGAGGGAGAAAAGGTTAAAGTTGTAGATACAATAGGAGCAGGGGATAGTCATATTGGGGCAATTATTTCGGCATATTCTTTATGGGGAAATAAAATGAATTTAAATAATTCTTGGAAATACTATTTAAGTGAAAATAACGGTGAAAATTTTATAAATGGATGTAAATTATCAAATAAGGTAGCAAGTGAAGTTGTGCAAGTACAAGGAGCTAAAATAAGCAAGGAATGTTTTAATAAATTTAATATATAAAAGAGGACTAGTATTATGGATAAGGTTAAAAATTATTTTTCAGATTGGAGTATATTTGAGAAAGTATGGCTAATAACAGTGTGTACAATTATGACTGTTATTTGGTATATAAATGGAGATTCACCATTTTTATTAGCACTTACTTTAACAGGATGTCTTAACTTAGTTTTAGGGGCAAAAGGTAAAATAGCAGGATTATATTTTGCAATTATTAATTGTTTATTATATTCATATCAATGTATGGGTGTAAAGCTTTATGGGGAAGTAATGTATAATATGTTATTTAGTATTCCTGTTAGTGCTATAGCAATATATTTATGGAATAAGAATAAAGATGATGATGGCAAAATAAGATTTAAGGTTATGCCAATGAAAGTAATAATAGCAACTTTTGTTGGTACATTAATAGCTGTATTTTTATATGCAAAGGTATTGAATTTATTAGGGGGAAATTTAGCATTTATGGATTCTTTAACAACTGTAGTTTCTGTTGTTGCTAGTATTCTTTATTTAATGAGGTTTTCTGAACAATGGTTAATGTGGGTTGGAGTAAATGCTTTATCAATAGTAATGTGGATTATGGTATATGCATCTGGTGATAAGAGTGCAATTATTATAATAGTTATGAAGGTTACTAATTTATTGAATTCTTTATATGGTTATTATAATTGGAAGCAAATTGCAACTGATGTTGAAGCAGTGGAGGCATAGGATTTTGCTTCTCTCAAGGGGCCTAAGGGATTAAGATTTTTTGTTGACAAGCTTATAATAAACTTTACCATTAATCATTAAAAGTAGCAAAAAATATTTTAAATAATTAGTGATAGAAACAGATATGAAATGTTATTTAAAAGTAAAATGAGGTATTCACTTTAGTGGATACCTTATTTTTATAATTATATTAAATAACTTATTAGATAGGTGAAAAATAATAAAAAATGTGATATTATTACTAATAAATAATAAAATTTGATAAAAATATGCAAAGTAAATGACACAGTATTTAGCGTAGGAGAAAGAAAAATGACTAAAGGTAAAAAGATAACAATTTGGATTTTAGCAATAGTATTAGCAGTTATTGTAGGAACAGTAGGTACAGTTTATTTTTACGGAAATCACTTATTTAATAAGTTAGAAAAGGTTGAAATTGATAAAGAGGATATTGGTATTACGGAAGAAGTACAAGAAAAGTTATCACAATATAGCAATAGTATAATTAATATTGCACTATTTGGAGTTGATGCAGTAGATGGTGATGTTGGAAGATCAGATTCTATAATGATAGCAACTATAGATACAGTACATAAAAAGTTAAAATTAACATCAATAATGAGAGATTCTTATGTTGCAATTGATGGTCATGGAAATGATAAACTTAATCATGCTTATGCTTTTGGAGGACCTCAATTAGCAATAAAAACTTTAAATGAAAACTTTGATTTAAATATAGAGAATTTTGCATCTGTTAATTTTGAAACATTACCTAAGATAATAGATGAACTTGGAGGAATAGAATTAAATATAGATGCAGATGAATTAGAATATATAAATGGTTATATAGCACATCTTAATAATATTAATGGAACTAGTGAACCAGCTATAGAGTCTACAGGGATTCAACATGTAAGTGGCACACAAGCCTTAGCTTTTTGTAGAATTAGATATACTTCTGGTGGGGATTATAAAAGAACTGAAAGACATAGAGAAGTATTAACAGAAATATTTAAAAAGATAGAGACTATGCCAGTAACTTCTTATCCATCATTATTATCAGAAATATTGCCTATGGTTAATACAAGCTTAGGTTACTCTGATATATTAGAATTAGGAACTGAAGTATTAAAGCTTGGTGATTCAAATTTACAACTAGAAAGATTCCCGCTTGATGATTATTGTGAGGGAAAGATGATAAGTGGAATATATTATTTAACATTTGATAAAGAAGTAACTGTTGAACAGTTGCATAATTATATTTTTGAAGACAAAATTACATGGTAATTTAGAAAAATGGACCCTCGGAGACCAAAAAGCTGGTCTTCAGGGGTCCTAAAGTTTTTTTATACTATAAATTTTAAATAGAAATTGTATGAAAACTTTTCTTCATTAAGTCTATATTCTTCAGGTAAATCAGGACCACAACTATTTGATCCAATTCCGCTTTGTTTATAGTCTACAATTAAGTAAGTAAAGTTCTCTTCATTTAAATCAAAGTTATGACTAGTATTAGTTAATTGATAAATGGAAAAATGTGAAGCATTAAAAGCAAAATCATTTTCAGATAAAATATATAGCTTTCCAGAGTTATTATTAATAGATACTTCTCTACAGAAGTGATGACTTCCGTTTTCTTGAGGTTTTATATAATCTTCATGCATTTCAGAAACCTTTGAATTAAATCTACCTAAATAACAAGATGAATTTTTATCTATATAATTTTCATATGGACCAAAACCAAAATAATTTACATTTTCATATGATTTGTTTAATTTAAGTTCTACTCCAAAGCGTGGTAAATAAGGAGTTTTCATATTTTTATTGGCTTCAATATTACAGTTGATTAAACCACATGGATAGATAGTCCACGTTACTGTAACATCAACTACTTTTTCTCTATAAGGTGGAATCAAACTTAAAAAACTAACTATTTCTAGTTTATTTGAATACTCTTTAATTTCAGTATTGTATACATATGTTGTAATTTGATTAAAGCCAGCTTCAATCCAATCATTTTTGATTTTTCTATCATTATCTGTAGGAGATCTCCAAATAACAAATTCTAATGGGTTATCTATAAATACTTCTCCTAATGATTCAATAAATTCAAAAGTTCCTGTATTTTTATTATATACGTAAGTTAATCTTGAATTTGTAATTTTAATTTTATTAATAGATTCCTCTACATTAAGCTTTTCTTCATCATTAGTAATTTGCGTTAGTTTATTTACAGATTCTATATTTGTTGCTTCATTCTTTATAATAAATTGATCATGACCTAGTATAGTACCTTTTTTATAAAGAGAATGGTCATATTTTATACTAGACTCAATTAATATAGTAATAATTCCAACAGGTAATTCTGATATATTTAACTTATACCATTTTTCTTCTTGTGGATTTAAGCTTTCTAAGATTAATTTATCTACTAAAATAACTTCGCCATCTAATAATACTTTATAGTTAATATCTAATACTTCATTAGCGTTAGTAAAATTAAGCATATTTTTAAGTTTAACTTTTTTATTAGCTTGGTCAAATTCTAATGCTCTTATAGGTCTATTAATATTTTTATATTCTAATAATCCAGTATGAGGTTTTCTATCAGGATAAACTAAACCATCAACACAGAAGTTTCCATCGTGGTTTTCTTCTCCAAAATCTCCACCATATCCATATGCTTTTTTACCATCTTCGCTTTCATGTATAAGAATAGCATGATCGCACCATTCCCAAACGTATGCACCTGCAAATTCATCATGATTTTGAATAAGGTCATCATATTCAATTAATCCACCAGGACCATTACCCATTGCATGTGCATATTCACATAAGATGAATGGTTTATCTATACCATTTTTAAAATAATCTTCAATTTCTTCTAGGCTTGGATACATACGACTAATAACATCAAGGTTACTAAAATCATTTTTTCTTTCCTTGCTAGCATAATATGCACCTTCATAATGTACTGGACGTGTAGTATCTAGCTCTTTAGCATATTTTGCTCCACTTTCGAAGTTTACTCCAAATCCTGATTCATTTCCAAGTGACCACATAAAAATACAAGATCTATTTTTAAAAGGAACTATAGATGAATCAATTCTATCAATGATAACATTTTCATAAGTTTTATCATCAGCTATCATATTATAATTATCTAAATAGCCTTTTCCATATAACTCAACAACTCCATGAGTTTCAATATCTGCTTCATTCATAACGTAAAATCCGTATTCATCACATAGTTCATAGAAAATTGGAGATTTAGGATAGTGTGAAGCTCTTATAGAGTTAATATTGCATTCTTTCATTAATTTTAAATCTAAAATAAGATCATCATAAGCAACAACATATCCTTTAGTTGGACTAGAGTCATGATGATTAACACCTTTTAATTTTATAGGTACATTATTAATCTTTAAAACAGCGTTTTCTATTTTAACTTCTCTCATACCTATTCTTTCTTTTATAACCTCATTTTCTGTTTCTAGTAATAGAGTATATAAACTAGGTGATTCGGCACTCCAAAGCTCTATATCCTTAATATCTATTTGTAAATTATTATTTTCTATATTTCCAGAAGATATTTTATCATTATTAGGATTAATCAGTGTATATTTAATATTTGGATTACCAATTGTAGAAAGAATTTCAACAGATATTTTTCCTTCTTTATCTAATACATTTATAGTAGGAATTACCTTGTAATCTAAAATTCTTGATTTTGCTCTCTTTAAGATATAGACATCTCTAAAAATTCCTGACATTCTAAACTTGTCCTGATCTTCAAAATAAGTACCATCACACCATTTTAAAACTAATACTGTAATTGTATTTTTCCCGTTTACTAAAAGTGGTGTAATATCAAATTCTGATATGCTGTGAGATATCTGACTGTAACCAACAAAAGTTCCATTTATCCAAAAATAAAAACAAGAATCCACACCTTCAAAATTTATATTATAATCGTATTTTTCAGGGGATATTTTAAAGTCAAATTCTTTTTGATAAACTGCACATGGATTATCCTTTGGAACAAAAGGTGGATTATAAGGAATAGGGTATTTTACATTAGTATATTGATTATAATCATAGCCATTAACTTGCCAAACAGAAGGTACTTCCATTGTAGTTGGAAAATTAATTTCGTTAATATCATTAACTTCTTTAATTAATTGTAGGCTATTGAAATAATTAAATTTCCATTTTCCATTAAGTGAAAAAAAGTTATTTTGTTTATTTCTATCTTTAACAGTAAGAGCTTCATTAGTATCTACAAAGGGAATATAATAACTTCTTCTTTTCATCATATTCACATGTAGTTTAGAAATATCTTCATGGTATTCATTTAATAATAGCATTTTTTCCTCCCAATACATTTAATATTATTGTGGTTTAATGAAACATAACAACATAATTATGAAACATAATTCCATATAACTTCTCTTAAAATTTATTTTTTTATCTACAATTTAATATTAATATTCAAATTAATATTTTAGAATAGTTAAAAGGTTCTAAAATATGTTATAATGTTTCCTGTGAAGCTAAAGGGGTGAGAGATATATATGCAAATACTATGGAAAAAATACACTAAGGAGAATTTTGAAATAAATGTAGATGAATGTGGAATAGAACAAGGTGTTCCAGGCTTTGGGTATAAGTATGAGGTGTTGAAAAATGTTGTTATACATTATGTAAGTAAAGGAGAAGGTACTTTTAAGTTAAATGATAACCTATATAATTTAAAGCAAGGTGATATATTTATATTATTAAAGGGAATGAAAGTTGAGTATATGGCATCTATAGATGATCCTTGGGAGTATTATTGGATAGGTTTTAGTGGTTCAAATGCAAATGAATATTTAAATAGAACCTCTATTATTGATTCATATACTGCTAGATGTAAAGAAGATTCAAAAATACCGCATATAATATTAAAGATGTGTGAAATATCAAAAACTTATAATCCTTCATGTTCTGATGACATATTATTATTAAGGGAACTTTATTCATTATTACATATTCTTATAGAGGAGTTTCCTAAAGCTTTTGAGTGTAAGGATAGAGAGTTACATACGTATATTCAAGAAGCTATTAATTTTATTAATTCTAATTATATGAATAGTATAACTGTTAATGAAATTGCTAATCATGTAAATTTAAGTAGAAGTTATTTATATAAAATGTTTATAAAAAATCTTAAGGTTTCTCCACAAAAGTATCTGATAAATCTTAGAATGTATAATGCAACACTTTTATTAAAAAATACTAAGATTCCTATAGGAGAAGTTGCAAGTAAGGTAGGATATAGTGATTCTCTGTTATTTTCAAAAACTTTTTCTAAATATTTTTCAATGTCTCCATTAAATTATAGAAATAATCAGTTAAATAAAACAAAATAATATTTAAAATATAAAAAGTATAAATAAGGTTTATATATAAACTTTATTTATACTTTTTATTAGTTATTTATTCACTTATTCTTGTAACACCGTTTCTTAAGTCATCAACTATTGCATCATATTCAGCTTCTGATAAATTATATCTTTTTAATAATAAGAAACTTACCATTATAATTATACATGGAATTAAAGTTTGCATTATATGGATTCCGTTTAGTGTAAATGCAGATTGAGCTGAATTAGCATTATATCCAATATAAGCTAAAATATATCCGCATAAAGCTCCACCAATGGCATTAGAAATTTTACTTTTAAATATATTTAAAGAGAATATCATTCCTTCAGATCTTTTACCTGTTTGCCATTCACCATATTCAACACAATCAGCAACCATTGAAGTTAAGGTAATATAACCAGCACCATCAAAAATACCACATATAAAGTTTATAGCTATCATTGCATATAATGAAGAATATGATAGTGAGAATATTAAAAATGCCCCAAGTGCAGTAACTAATAGTCCTAAAAGTGCAGTATTTCTTTTTCCAAGTTTTTTTGTTAAGTATGGAGATATTAATCCTCCTAATATACTTGCTACTAGAGTAACTGAAGTTACAACAGGAATCATCATTTCTGCATTAAAGTTATACTTTATATAGTATATAGAAATTGTATTTTTTATTGAACTACTTAATTCTAATACTAACATTGATAATAGAACTATTCTTAAAGGTTTATTTGTCTTCAATAAATTTACAAATTGTTTAAAGCCTTGTTTTTCTTTTTTAGTTTTAGTAGTGTTAAGTTCCTTAACTCCAAGAGCTGTAATCCAAATAAATATACTTGCAAAAACAGCGTAAATTATTGCTACCTTTGTCCAACTTTTAAGAGCTGAAACAAGAGGAATAGTAAGAGTAGAAATTATGAATCCACCTACATATGCTATTGTTCTTGCAGAAGTAACAATTTTAGTTTTCCCTTCAGAAGATCTTGTAATATTAGCAGAAAGTGACCAATATGGTATGTCCATAGCAGTAAAGGATATTCCCCATAAGATATATGATGCGTACATCCATATAATTTTATTACTATAACTTAAATCTGGGGTAGAAAAACACATTATAGTTGTAATTGATATAAATATTGGAACAGCAAATAAATAAGGTCTGCTTTTTCCAATTTTAGTATTAGTATTATCAACTATAACACCCATTATAGGATCTGTTATACCATCGATAATTCTTGCTACTAAAAATAATGTACCTACGGCGGCAGCTCCTATTCCAAAACTATCAGTTAAGAAAATTAAAAGATAAGTATTAATTAAAGAAAATATAATATTATTTCCTAGACTTCCAGCGGCATAGCTAGATAAAGTTTTTATAGAAATATCATCACTTTTATTAATTTTATTGTTTATTATTGTATTCAAACTATCACCTCTATATTTTATAATAAAATCTACAATACCTGTTTAATTAAACTTTTAATAGAAATCGATTTCTTAATTCATATTAATATTACAAAATTTTATTTTATAATAATATAGCATTAAGTTTCTAAAATATTGATTTATATTTCCTAATTAAAAATATTGTAATTATAAAATATGTTTTAGTTGTGAGCATTAAAAATTAAATTATTATTTTATTAATAAGAAGGTTTTATTATATTTTTTGATAAAAAAATAGATAAAATTCCCAAAATATATATTAGATGTTGAAATATATCGTACGGATGTATATTTAAAATATAGCTTATAATGGTATAATGTAATATATTACTGTCTGAAATAGTAAACGAATAAAATTACAATAACACATATACTTAGAATATTTGTAAAGTGTTTATTAACAGCTTACATAAAATATTATATTTAAAGTATAGTAACGAAGTAAGGAGACAATAGGAGTTATGGAAAAGAGAATAAGAAAAGCAATAATACCTGCAGCTGGTCTTGGAACTAGATTTTTACCAGCAACAAAGGCCCAACCAAAAGAAATGCTTCCAATAGTTGATAAGCCAACATTACAATACATAATTGAAGAATGTGTCGCATCAGGAATAGAAGAAATACTTATAATAACAGGAAGAAATAAAAAGTCTATAGAAGACCACTTTGATAAATCAGTAGAACTTGAAATGGAGCTTGAAAAAGCAGGAAAACAAGAAATGCTTGAAATGGTTAGAGATATATCGGACATGGTGAATATCTATTTCATAAGACAAAAAGAACCAAGAGGATTAGGACACGCTATTCTTTGCGCAAAGACTTTCGTAGGGGATGAGCCTTTTGCAGTATTACTTGGAGATGATGTTGTTTATAATGATAGAAAGCCATGCTTAAAGCAACTTATGGATTGTTATAGTGAATATAAGACTTCAGTTTTAGGTGTTCAAACTGTAGCAGATGAAGATGTAAATAAATATGGAATAGTTGGTGGAATTCATATTGAAGATAGAGTTTATAAGGTTAAGAACTTAGTTGAAAAGCCTTCAGTAGAAGAGGCACCATCTAATGTTGCAATATTAGGTAGATATATAATTACACCAAAGATATTTGAAATATTAGAAAGAACTGAACCAGGTAAGGGAAATGAAATTCAACTTACAGATGCACTTCTTAAGCTTATTGAAGAAGAAGCAATGTATGCTTACGACTTTGAAGGAAGAAGATATGATGTAGGTGATAAGCTTGGATTCCTTGAAGCTACAGTTGAATATGCTCTTAGAAAAGAAGACTTAAGAGATGGATTTATTGAGTATTTAAAAACTATTATAAAATAGAAGATAGTTTTGAATTTTATAAAGAGCTATACCTGTGTATAGCTCTTTTCTTTATGTATACTTCAAGGAGTGATTAATATTTTATTTTTCAAATGGAGATTCTGGGAATCTTATAAAATATCCTTGAGGGTGTTCACAAACTGGACATTTTAAAGGTGCTTCTTGACCTTCATAAATAAATCCGCAATTAGTACACATCCATGCAGTACTAGCAGTATCTTTAAATAATGATCCATTTTCTAGCATATCAGCATATTTCTTAAATCTGTCGGAATGAACTTTTTCAATAGAAGCAATATTAGTAAATAATTTTTCTATATCTGGAAAACCTTCTTCTTTAGCAATTGCAGCAAACTCGTTATAGACATGTTCAAATTCGTTATTTTCATGTTTTTCAGCCAGTCTTAATAAAGTTAATGTACTAGTTTCTACAACAACTGGATATGAAGCAGTTATTTCTAATTCTTCCCCAGAAAACTCTTTTAATTTATCCATAAATTGCTTAGCATGAGCTTTTTCTTGATTTGCAGTATAGTTGAATAAGTCTTCTAAAATAGGATATCCTTCTTTTTTTGCAACAGATGCAGAGAAGGTATATCTATTTCTAGCTTGGCTTTCACCCGCAAAAGCTTTTAATAAATTTTCTTTAGTTTTACTTGTGTTAAAGTTAGTCATTGAAATTACCACCTTTATTAAAATTTAAAATATAAATCATAGTTATATGTCTTTATTCTTGTCATAGTAAATTTTTTTATACTTATCATAAACAGAAGTAAATAAAAAAATATATATATTAATAATTAATTGAATATGTTGCAGTGTAGGTGGAAAGAATTATAATAAAATTGTTTAGTATAAGAGGTGATTATTTGATTAAATATATTTTTATTATTGGATTTATGTTTTTAGTGTGTGTAGTTATTTTTGCATTATTAAAGGCGGCAAGTGATTTTGATGATGAAGTTGAAGAATTTTATAATAACTTTTATGAAGATGATGGTTTAGATGAGGAATATGATTATTACGACAACAAATACAAGGAAACAATAGATAAAAATAAAAATATATAATGAAATTTAGAGTATATTTTTTTATGTATTAACATATTTGCATATTTATAAAGCGGTTATTGACAAAATGTTCTAATTAGTGACAAAAATATGTAAGATTAATAAATTAATTAAATATATTTACATTATATGTAATAAAATGTATAATTTATACATAGATTCTGAGAAATATATTCTGTATTTGGGCACTTAGAATATGTGGAGATAGTAGTGCAACCGGCTATTATATATAATGATATTTTTATAAGTATCTTTATATATAATAGCTTTTATTTTTCCTTAGAATTAGAAGATATATATAAATATTTAAATACATATTAGAGTAAAGGAATTTAGGTGGAGTACATAATGAATAAGAAAAAGTTGTCATTAATGATAGCAGCAGGAGTATTAGCAGTAACAGTAGTGGGAGGATCATTAGCTTGGTTTACATCTAAAGATGCTGAAACAAACCATTTTAGTACAGGTTCAATTAGTCATAAAATAGTAGAAGATTTTAATAAAAAAGGAGCTTCAAAAGATTTATTACCAGGAGATGAAGTTAATAAGGATGTATGGATAAAAAATACTGGTAAGTCAGAAGCTTTATTAAGAGTTAAAATAACACCACAATGGGTTACTAATGAAGATGTAGCAGATAACGATTTAGAAACTGATGTAATACAATTAGTTTTTGCAGAAAATGTTCAAACAGAAGTTAATTCAGGCGTAAATGATACTGCAAAATGGGTATGCGGAAAGGATGGCTATTTCTACTATACATCAATATTACCAGTTAATACAGATAATATTGAACGTCAAACTGCACAGTTATTAGATGCCGTTAGATTAAGTGGAGCAGTAACAGATCAAAGTAATTATGCTAACAAAGAAATGAATATAATAATTGAATCTGAAACAGTTCAAGTAAATAAAGATGCCTATAGAGAAGAGTGGAAAATTACTGAAAATGTAGAAGGAAGCATTATTAGTATGTTAGATGGATTAGTAGATTCTTATAAAGAAGCAAATGGTAAAACTCACGTTAATAATAACTAATTAAATAATAGAAGATAATGAGTAAAAAAATGAACTGGATATATAAAACATTATTTATAATTTTTATTACTATAATTATTATTCCATTTAATGATATAAAAGCAGATACTATAGGTGAAATAGCAAGGGACAATATAGATTCAGAGTTGGTTATAGGACGTAATAATTTATTTAATAATGATGAAACCTCTGTTTTTATAAATGCAAGTAATCTTATGCCAGGTGATTATATAGAGAAAAACTTACGAATAAAAAATAAATCTAATAAAGTATTTAACATAGTAATGAATGCAGAGGAAATAACTAATAAAGAGGATGAATTTTATTTATTAGATAAATTAGAAATAACTTTAATATATGATAATAAAGTAATTTATAAAGGACAAGCATCTGATATAGATATTCTTAAGAATAATTATATAAACTTAGGAAAAATAATAAAAAATAATGAATCAATATTAAAGGTCATCTCTAAATTAGATGGGAGTTCTGTGGGTAATGATTTTCAAAATAAATATGGTGTTTTTAATATTAATTTCTTTATTACCGAAGAATATGAGGATTATAGTAAGTGGCATAACAAGCTTTTTAAACTACCTCAAACTGGTAAAGATAATATTATATATGTAGTTTTAATATCAGCATTATCAATATTATTTGTATATAAATTAATAAAGAAATAATTTTAAAATAAAGACTAACTTGGAGTTATAACCAGTTAGTCTTTTGTGATAAGTAAGATTCTAAATAGCAGTCTAACAAAGGAGTAGAACTAAATGAAAAAGGTAATTAAAGTTTTATATAATATAGTTTTTTATGCTTTTATAGCTATCATAATAGGATTTAGTATATTATCTTTTAGTGCTAATGAATATAAGGGTGTAAAAAAGATTGGAAGATTTGCTTTTTGTAATGTACTTACAGGAAGTATGTCTCCAACTATAAATCCAGGTAGTTTAATTATTATTGAGGAATATAAGGAAAATCAAGTAGAAGTAGGTGATATTGTTACTTTTTCAGGTGAGCAAACTGACAGTATTGTAACTCATAGAATAGTTGAAGAACAAAATAATGGTGAATATTATGTAACACAGGGTGATGCTAATAATACAGTTGATTCATTCCCGGTAAGAAAAGACATGATAGTAGGAAAGGTTATTATTATAATTCCTGCATTAGGATCAATAATGTTATTTATTCAAAATAATATATTTATAGTTTTAGGAATCATAGCATTAATTGTTCTATTATCTGAAATATTTAAAAGTAGCAGAAAAAAAGCTGAGGTGGTAAGCAAATGCTAAAGGGGAAAGGAATAAAAATATTATTATTTATATATATTATTTTTGTAATAGTTTCTTCTAGTAAGGTATTAGCTACCAATAGCAATATAAACGCATATGCTGATCATGGAGCAGAGGTTTTAGATGTTATATGGTCTAGAACAAAGGAACCAACTAATAATACAGATTATATTAATATCTTAGATAATAAGGAATTTCATAGTACTGTTATAAGTGAAGGTGAAAACTTATCTAAAGAAACAGCAGAAGAAGAAATATTCCAGATAGATAATTTAGATGATGAAATTAATGAAGTTAATATTGATAGGCAAAGCTATTATACTACTGAAGTTATTGATGGAAATACATATAAAGTAATTAATAATTATCCAAGTAATAGTAATAAGTTAGGAAAAGTTTTATTAACTCCTAGAACTATATATTCAGGACAAACTGGTAATAGAATTTTATTTGAATATAATACGTTAATAGCATTATTAAATCCTAAGGAAAAAAGTAATGTTTGGGATGGTGCTTCATCAAATAGATACTATAGTGGATATATAAAAGATAGCGATATATCTAATGGGTATAAGGTTAAGGATTTTGCAACATGGAAACATTATGGTAATGGGGATTCATGGAGATTGCTTAGAGGGGATTTTACTTTAGATTTATCATCGTCAGAAATGAAAAATAAAAGAGTTTATTTAGGGGTTCTAGGTGAGAATGGGCCAGAACTTATAATGCCCCTTAATGACTTTATGATTGTTTTAGTTGATGGAAAGCCAACTAATATTAATTTTACTACTCAGCAGGTTACAGATAGTAATAAAGATAACATTAAATTTAGATTTTCAGATAATGAAATATATACACCTACTTTTAAAAGAGCCTATCATAGGGTAGCGGGAAATATGAGATGTAATGACCCAAGTCATACGTCTATAAGTAAGCATACAGATACATGGCATGCTCATTTAAATGATCAAGCTGAATTAAGCGGAGATGGATATACATTAGGTGATATAACATCTTTTCTAGATGATGGTAAGGAACACAAAATAGAAATTTTATGTGGTGATAATACTGGTGGTGGAGGTGGAACTAAGCTTGATATTTTCTTAGTTGAAGACCCGAGTATTGAAGTTGGTAAACATGGATTTTTATTAGATGAAAATAATGAGAAAAATTATATAAGAGAAGATGGAACATCGCATGTTTATCCGGGAGAAAGAGTTTATTATAATTTTACGATAAATAATACTGGTAAGGATAGATTAACTAAAGTTGAGTTTAATGATGAGCTTATAGATATTAAAATTGATAGTACTGGTATTTATAGAGGCGACGGCACTAAATTAAGCAATAATAGCTTGAGTATTACTAAGGTGTCTGCTGATGGAAGTAAAATTACTTCTAAAGGAAATAGCGCTTTAAAGCTTTTACATACACTTGAAGTTGGTGAAAGTTTAATAGTTGAGGATTTAGATAATATTAAATATGATGTTACTTTAGAAGATTTAGAGAGAGAAAATAAGGTGATTATTAATACTGTTGTTGGAAGTGCTAAGTATTTAAATAATCAATTAACAGCTGAAGCTAGTGCTGGTTTTAAGGTTTATGTTGCAGAATATGGTGAAGATATAGTTGATATTAATAAATATGTTTATGAAGTTAAGCGAAATGGTAGTGTAATTTATAGATATAATAATGAATCCTCTATTTCAGATAAGGACGTACCAGGATTATATCCAGGAGATGAAGTTTCATTCATTATTAAAATAAAGAATAGAACTATTGATGATAATAGAGTTACTAATACAGCATTACCTATTACTAATTTAAGTATTAATGATTTTTTAACTTTACCTTATGAAACACCTAATTGGATATTTAGTTGTGATGAAAAAGAAAACTTTGATTATAGTAATTTTGATTTAAAGGCAAATGAAAACATATCTATTTTAGCTACAGGATGGATTGTGCCAGAGCCTTATAATATAAATGAAGATAATAGTATAAATATATGGGATTACAATGTAGTTAATACTGTACAGTTATACAAGGAATGTAGCGATGGTAAAAAGGAGTTAGGGACTTCTGCTGCAAAGGTTAAGATTTTACCAACTAAATTATATTTGAAAAAGATAGTTGTTGATGAAAATGATAATGATATAAGTAATGATACAAACAAATCTTTTACTATAAATATAAAAGGAAATGATGGTACAAGTTTTATTGTTGAAGCAATGCCTAATGAAAAATATGTAATTAATAATTTAAAATATGGAGTAACTTATAATGTTAGTGAAGTTATACCAGCTAATTATGAATTGGAGTCAATAGAGGTTCAGGATAATGAAAGTAATATGCTTTCAAATGGAAATACTATTACTTTAGCTTCGGAAAATATGGAGAGTATAATTGTAGTAAAGAATAAATTAGTAAATAATAAGTATTTTTATGATGAGGATCAAGAAACTAATATATTTACTTATCCTTTAAGAGGAAATAGGTAGAAAGGTAGCTTTTATATGAAGGTTAATAGTAATTATAAATCAGTGAAGTTTAAAATATTAATGATTGCATTATTAGTAATAGTTTCTTTATCTTGCTTTTTAAATGTTAGTTTAGCTTATTTTATAGACAACCATAGGAATATAAACACTTTAAGGGTAGGGAAAATTGATGTAGAGATAAAAGAAGACTTTGATTCTAACAGTGGTAAGAAAAATGTTTGGATTGTTAATCCAAGTGAATCTTCTTCTTTAGTAAGAGTTAGTATTAGTGGGAGATGGGTAAATCCTAATGATTTAAATGAGGTATTACCTGTAGATAATAGCTTAATTACTTTAGTTTTTGCTGAAAATTTTCAAGAAAATTGGATTTATTGTGAAGAGGATGGTTATTATTACTATAAGAAAGTATTAGAGGGAAAAGCAACAACAGAAATGTTATTAGAAAGTGTAGCCTTTAGTAATGATATTGATAGTAATTCAATATATAAGGGTATGGAATATAGAGTTGAAGTTAAGGTTGAAGCTGTACAAGCTAATAAATATATTAATGAAAATGGCGAAGAAGTTTATCCGTATAAAGAGGTATGGAGAAAATAATAAGGATCCCTAGGAACAAGTTTACTAGTTCCATAGGGACCTTATTGTTTTTAAAGAAATTTATGTTTCTATCTCTTAAAAATTATAATAAGTATAAAACTGTTTTTGAAATAGAAATAGAAATGGACCTAGGAAGAACAGATTTCTACATTCTGCAGGTCCATTTATTTTATAATCGATTCTTAGGAGTTAAATTATATGATATAATTATAAATATGAATAATATAGAGAAGAATTAAAATAAACTAGATTTTGTGATTTTAATTTAAAGGGAGATGAAGATTATGAAATGTTATTATCATGATAATAAAGAAGTAATAGCTGCATGCACAGAATGTGGAAGATTTATTTGTGAAGCATGTAATGTTAATATAAATGGAAAAGCAATATGTAAAGCATGTATAGAAAATGGAGTATTTAATACAAATCATGGATATAATTATGGTGGAATGAATCAACAAGGTTATAATAATTATTATGCAAAAAAGACAACACAAAAGAGTTGGTTAGTAACATTGTTATTATGTCTTTTTGTTGGAACTTTAGGAGTTCATAGATTTTATGTAGGGAAAATAGGAACAGGATTAGTACAATTGTTTACCTTTGGTGGACTTGGAATATGGAGTTTAGTAGATTTTATATTAATTGCTTGCAAGAAATTCACTGATGCAAATGGTGATTTAATATTATACTAATAATAGAGGGGAGAGTTAAAAGGATATGAATTGTTCAAATCATGGAGAAAGAGAAGCTGTAGGAATGTGTGTGAGATGCCATAAGCTTATATGTGAGGAGTGCAAAGTAAAAATAAATAATAAGTATTATTGTAAGGATTGTGTTTCTGAAATGTACTCAGATAATAATAGTAACAATAATTATAATAATAGAAATAACAATTATAGTAATGGAAGTACTATAAATTCAGATAAAGTTAAAGAGTATGCTGATAAAGCAGTAAATGCTACAGTTGAGGTTACTAATAATACATTAAATTTAGTTAAGGATTTTGCGGAATCAGAAGATTTTAAGGAAACTGTAGATAAGGTTAGTAAAAATCAAAAAATAGTTAATTACGTTCTTGGAATAATTGCCATTGCATTATTAATTCCTAAGGTTACAAGTGGTATTAGCAACATACCATATTTCTTTGATGAACTTATATTTTCAGCTAGATATTATGGTGCTTTTAGAACAATATTTTACGTTATAGAATTTATTTCAAGTTTACTTGAGCCAATAATAATTATTGCATTAGCTGCATTATTATTTAATAATTTTATGAAATTAAAGAGAGAAATTAGAATAGTAGCTCCAATAGTTGTTGTTGCTGCATTTACATTAATTAGATTTGTTAGTGCAAATATAGCATCTAGCTATTTTGGATTTAGTATAATAGCAAATATGTTTTCATATTTTATTCCTGTAATATTAATAGTTGTAGGAAGTTATTTTGATAAGGAATAGTTTAGAGTGGAAACCTATTATTTTTCATAATAGGTTGTAGTATATAGTGCTGTTATATCAAATTGTTGTTAATAACGATCTGATATAGCAGCACTATAATTATTTTAATATAAATAGAAAAATGTTTTATTAGTATAGTTATTATTGTAAAATAAGGTTAATGAATTAAGAAGATTTTATAAATTATTATATTATTATGTGATTTTGATAGAAATTATAATTATAAAAATATTTTAGTAATTAAATTGTATAGTTATATAAAACTATATTTTATTATAGGAGGTAAGGATATTGAGTAAAATAAAAGTTTTAAGTGTATTTGGAACAAGACCAGAAGCAATAAAGATGTGTCCTTTAGTTAAAGTGTTAGAAAAGGATGATAGAATAGAGTCCATTGTATGTGCTACAGCTCAACATAGAGAAATGCTTGATACAGTACTTGAGATATTTGATGTTAAGCCACAGTATGATTTAAATATAATGTCTCATGGACAAACAATAGTTGATGTATCTAATAAAGTTTTAACAGGGGTAGACAAAGTAATAAAAGAATGTAACCCAGATATAGTTTTAGTGCATGGAGATACTTCAACAACATTAAATGGAGCATTAGCAGCATTCTATAATCAAAAGCCTATAGGTCATGTTGAAGCAGGTCTTAGAACTGGAGATATTTATTCACCATTTCCAGAAGAGGCTAATAGAAAATTAACAGGAGCAATTGCGACTTTACATTTTTCAGCTACAGAAAGTAATAAGGCTAATTTAGAAAAAGAAAATATACATAAAAATATATACATAACAGGTAATACTGTAATTGATGCTTTACTTAGTGTTGTAGATAAAAATCATAAATTTGATGATAAAAGTTTAAATAATATAGATTTTGAAAATAAAAAAATCGTTTTATTAACTGCTCATAGAAGAGAAAATTGGGGAGAACCAATGAAAGATATATTTGCAGCAGTTAGGGAGCTTGTTACAAAAAACGAAGATGTAGATGTAATATTCCCAATGCATAAGAATCCTTTAATAAGAGAACTTGCAAATGAAAGTTTTAAGGGAATAGAAGATAAAATACATTTAATTGAACCATTAGAATATGTTGATTTTGCAAATCTTATGGCTAAATGCTATCTTATAATGACAGATTCAGGTGGAATACAAGAAGAAGCACCAGCTCTTGGTAAACCAGTTATTGTTTTAAGAACAGAAACTGAAAGACCTGAAGCTGTTGAGGCTGGAACTGTAAAATTAGCAGGAATTAAAAAAGATGTTATATTTAATATTGCTGATGAACTTATAAATGATAAAGAAGCTTATAATAAGATGGCTCATGCAGTAAACCCTTATGGGGATGGAAAAGCTTGTATAAGAATTGTTGAACATATAGTAGAATACTTTAAAAATAAATAGATTTTTATAAAAATACCGTATAACCAACTTAGGATATACGGTATTATAATTTTTTTATTTAAATTATAAGAATTATATTTAAAATGTAATAATTAATATATCTGTGGCAATAATTAAGATAAATTAATTTATCTATAAAGGAGTCACAAAATTAATATGAAGAAAATTTTTAGAATATTTATAGTTTCTTTTTTGATGTTAAATATACAAATTATATATGTACATAGTGAGACTTTAAACTTAATAGAAGAAAAATTAGACAATGTAGGAATTCCAAAGGAATATAGTGATAATATTATTAACTATATTACTAATTTAAAACTTAGTGAGGAAGAAACAAAAAACTTATTAGATGAAGTAAATAATGTTATTTCAAGGATAAAGGAAAAAGAAGATTATAGTGATTTTACATTTACAGAATTACTTAATATTTATGATGAAGCTTTAAATATAGCAGATACATTAAATATTAACTTTGATTTAGATTTATCAACTAAGGAAGTTGTATTAAAAGATAAAGATAGTAAATTAACATTGATTAAGTGTAATATAGATGATGCTAAAAGATATTATGAAAATTATAAGGAGTCACCTCTTACATCTAAAGATTATGAAGAATTGAAAAGCTATATAGCTGAAAACACTATTACTAATGAAGAAGATATAAAGAGTAGTGACAGTGATAATAATAATTCTAATAGTATAGATGAAAATGGTGATTATAATAATTTAAATGATAAAGAAATAACTCAAAATAGTGAATCAAGTGAGAGTAGTTATAATTCTAGTGAAAACAATAATGAAACTTTTAATACTGTTAGTGCCATAAAAAGAAAAAATGTAAATAGAGTATTAAGTATAATATTCTTAGTTTTATTTGCATGTGTAGTAGTTTCATTATTAATAAATTCAATATTTTTTAGTAGAGAAAAATAGTAAAAGCATGATAACTAGTATTAAAAAGTGAGATGCACTATAAAATAGGCATCTCATTTGAATTTATATAAATTTAATCTAAGGAATATAAGAAGTTATGTATATCTTTAGTAGTTTCATCTATATCAGTTGTTAAGTGAAGCATATCAGTGGCAATCATTTCAGATTTACCATCAAGTGGGAATCTTGATTGTTCAATTGATGGAACTCCCATACTTAAAACTTTAGTTGCTATTGACATTATTTCTGAATTAGTAAGATTAGTTGAAACTAATGGTAAAATATCATTCATCATTACTGCTAAATCAGTAATTGAAGCTGTTTTGAATTTTTCAAACAATGCAGCTAAAACATCTCTTTGTCTTTCAGTTCTTTTAAAATCTCTACCTTCTGTATATCTTATTCTACAATAAGCTGCAGCTTGAGTACCGTTTAATGTTTGAAGTCCAGCACTTGTTAATTTTTCAGTGGTTGTACCATTTTCATTATCAATATTAGTTATATAGTTATTAATAAAATTTAATTCTTCATTTGTTATATTTAATTCAACGCCACCAAGTTTATCAATTATAGTTGGTAGAGTACGTAAACTTACATGAATGAATTTATCTACTGTTAAATTGAAGTTATAATTAATAGTTTTTAATATAAGCTCAGGACCACCATAAGCCATAGTATAATTTAAATTTTGTTTATTGCCACTTCCATCAGGTAAATCTAAATAAAGATCTCTCATAAATGAAAAGAGTTTAAGTCTATTATTTTTAGTATCAATTCCTAAGATCATAGTAGCATCAGATGCACCGTATAGATTTCCGTATTGTTCATTTTCTGTAAAATCGGTACCAAATAATGCAATAGAAATAACATCTTCATCTTCTTTTACTGGTTCTTTACCAGTTGCAGTAACAACACTTCTATCAATTTCAACTCTTTCAATTTTAGAGCTAAAATGATTAACGGCAAAAGCTAATGAAGCAATCAATAGTAAAAATACTAAAAAAATGCTTATTATAACCTTTTTTGTTGTAGATAGTTTTTTCGACATAATATACCCCCTAATTGTGTTAAACATAATAGTCGTCATTTACAGAGTAATTATACTATAAAAATATATATTAATACAGAAAATAATATATTATCCATAAAATTACATAGAACTTTTAAATGTAAATAGAAATTATTATAAAGGAATTGAAAAAGTTAAATATTTGGAGTAAATTAGGTACAATAATGTAGATAAAACTTTGTTAATTAATTTAAAAAAGTGGTTTTAAATTGTTTTCAATTGTTATATAATATTAATGAGGAAAATAAAACTTTAGTTGGGAGGAAATTGTATATGGCAGTTTTAGTATCAGGTGGAATGGGATATATCGGAAGCCATACAACAGTAGAACTTTTAAATGCAGGTTATGATGTTGTAATAGCAGATGATTTAAGTAATAGTAAGGATCTTGTTAAAGATAGAATAAAAGAAATAACAGGGAAGGATGTTAAGTTTTATAATGTTGACTTAACAGATGTAGAAAAGACAGAAGAAATTTTCAGAGATAATAATATAGATTCAGTTATTCACTTTGCAGCTTTTAAAGCAGTTGGTGAATCAGTAGAAAAACCATTAGAATATTACTACAATAACTTAACAAGTGCACTAGTAGTATTAAAGGCTATGAAGAAATATGGATGCAGAAACTTTGTATTTAGTTCATCTGCAACAGTTTATGGAGATGCAAAAGTTGTACCAATAACAGAGGACTCTCCATTATCAACTACTAATCCATATGGAAGCACTAAGCTTATGATTGAAGATATGTTAAGAGATATTGCTAAAGCAGAAACACAATTAAATATAGCAATACTTAGATACTTCAATCCAGTAGGAGCTCATAAGAGTGGAATAATAGGAGAAGATCCAAATGGAATTCCAAATAATCTAATGCCATACATTACTAAGGTAGCTATTGGTGAATTAAAACAGTTAAGAGTATTTGGTAATGACTATCCAACTCATGATGGAACAGGAGTAAGAGATTATATCCATGTTGTTGATTTAGCAGTAGGACATGTTAAAGCTTTAGAAAAGTTAGCAACTAACCCAGGTCTTGTTACTTATAATTTAGGAACAGGAAATGGATATTCAGTATTAGATGTTGTTAAGGCATTTAGTGAAGCATCAGGAAGAGAAATTCCTTATGAAATAGCACCTAGAAGAGCTGGGGATATAGCAACATGCTATGCAGATCCTAAGAAAGCTAATGAAGAATTAGGATGGAAGGCTGAAAGAGGAATCAAGGAAATGTGTGAAGACTCTTGGAGATGGCAAAGCAATAATCCTAAGGGATATAACTAAGAGTTAATTTACAAAATAAATAATAGTAATAAAAAAATAGAGAATTTTAAGATAATTACTAATTATGCATAATTAATGCTATATAGTAAATTTTAAATCCTCTATTTTTATTATAATTATTTAAATGTTATTTCATTTGAAGAAGAGAAAATAGAGCCTGTTGCAGAAGGTTGAACAACTTTAATAGTACTACCAACTGAACAACTATCCTTAGGGATAGAAAGTGTATTATTATCTATAAGTATTTTATCAATAGATTTTCCATCAACATATACTATACTATAATGATTAAAGTTTTTACCTTTAATTAAAATATTATTTTCATCACTAATTTCAACACTATTAATTTCTAGATTTTTAAATCCAACTTTATAATCCATTGAAGGAGTAAGTTTTTCATAATCAGAAGTATAATTTTTACCATAAAGCATATCATATTCTAATTGTTCAAGATATTCTTTCTTTGTACTTTCATCAAGATTACTATTATGAAGTAAACTTAAAGTTGTATCTGGAAAAGAAAGCTTGTCTAGTATTAAAGATGTAAGATTATAAGTTTTAATATCCTTATCATCTTCTTTTAAATTCATATTATCCCAAATAACATAAGGTGTTGATTTAAGTGTATTAATAGAAATATTGCTAATATCTAGCCCTACTGCTGGAAAGTGATCTCCATAAAAAGCAATTATAGTAGGTTCATCTAAGGCATTAACAGCATCAATTAAGTTACCAACAAATTGATCCATTTCGTAAATTTGATTTATATAGTATTCTAAGCTATTTTTATTATCTTTAGAATAATCATTAGTAATATAAATTTCTTTATCTTCTACATAATCATTAGGATATCCTCCGTGGCCTTGAACAGAAACACCAAATATTAGGTCAGGATTATCAGTAGAAGTAATTATATTACAAATTTCATCTATTAAAACATTATCCTTTGGCCAACCTACAGGAGTTCTTTCAGGAGGAGACATACATTCTATAGGAGTAAAGCTATCAAATCCTAAATTTTTATAAACTTTATCTCTTGTATAAAATTTTCCTTCATGATTATGAAGAGCATTAGCACTATAACCTAAATTTTTTAAAGAATAAGCAAGTGATGGTATAGGTTTTTTTGAAGCTATAGTATTAAAAAGAAATTCACCTGTACCAAAAAACTCAGTTGACATTCCAGTAATAACTTCAAATTCTGTATTAGCAGTACCTCCACCAAAGGAAGGAACAGATAATAGACCAGATGTAAAATCATCAGATAATGCTTCAAAATTACTAACTGGATTTTTGTTTAATTCAATATCAGTTATCCAATTAGGATTTATAAAAGATTCAAGTTGAACTATTATTATATTAGGTTTAATAATAGAAGTATCAGAATTTATTTCTTTAATAGAAGAATTATCTTTAATGATTGCTGAAGAGGTTAAAGTTTTATTATTAGAATTTTCAGCAGTTAATATATCTAATTCATTTTTTATACATGCTATAGTATTTTTTGAATAACCATTAGGTTTAGACATTCCATTATTAACAGCACTATTATAAAAGGAATATGAAAAACCATATTGGTTATAGCCACCAGTTATATCCCAAAAGTTTTTACTTATTATATCATTGTCTAAACCATAATTTAATAAAATTTTAAATAGTGCAAAAAATATAAGTAATGAGGTTATATTTCTTATATATTTAATTTTATACTTTTTACATTTAAAAAATAAGAAAGATAATATTGAAATTACTCCTATAAATAATAGTATTATTAATATAATAGAAGATTTTGAAAGATATTGCTTACTAAGTTCTAAAGCATTTTGGATCATTCCTAAATCACTAAAAGTTAAGGGGGTTTCTCTGAATTTAATTACAAGGTTATTTGCTATACCTAAAATAATCCAAGTTAATGAAACTAAACTAAAGGCAAACACTCTTTTTTTGAACAAAAAACATGGACTTAAGGTAAATCCTACAATTAATGAATTATATAAAAAGATTTTAAAAAAATGTCTAAAAAAGTTAAATGATGTATTTATATTTCCACGCGAAAAACATTCCACTAAAAATACTAAAATCAGCGAATATAATATGAAAAATAGTACATTTAAAGCACTTTTTTTACAGAAAATATTTTGTTTATTTAAAAAGTTTCTAATCATTTTTCCTCCATTGGTGAAATGAGATAAGTTATTTTATTTATATTATAATAGATAAGAAAAAATAGTACAAATATATTATAAAAGTTTAAAAAATGTTAATAAATTCAAAATATATTTGAAAAGTTTTTTATTATTATATAATTATTAGGAAAACAAAGAATTTATTGGAAGTGGATTATATATAGCAGTTTTGACATCAGGAGGAATGTCTTTAAAAAAGTCTATATATTATCATTGTAATTGATAAAAATGAAAAAGTAACAATATTAAAGGATATATTAATAAAATTATTTGATAATTTGACAATAATTAAAAATAATAATAGTATTAATAAGAAGAATTTTATATAATTAGTTTTATGTCAATCAAATATATAATATATTAATTTAATATGAAATTAGTATAGCAAAAAATGAGAAAAGTTAAATTTATTTAAATAAAAATAAAATATTATGGTTTGGTTGTAGATTAATGCATAATTATAATATTTTATAAAGATATAGGAGAATTTAAGATAATGAATGTTTCAGTAGTAATTCCAAATTATAATGGAGAAATGTACTTGAAAGCTTGTATGGAAAGCTTAATGGAACAGTCTTTAAAAGCTGATGAGATAATAATTGTAGATAATGCATCAACGGATGAAAGTGTTAAATATATAAAAAATAGATATTCAAACATAGTTAAATTAATTTGTTTAGAAAAAAATTATGGCTTTAGTAAAGCTGTAAATGAAGGTATTAAAAATAGTAATAGTGAATTTGTTGTATTACTTAATAATGATACAGAATTACATAAAGAATGGTTATTAGAATTATATAATTGTATAAAAGATGATGAAAGTATATTTTCCGCATGTAGCAAGATGTTAAGATTTGATAATAGAAATATAATAGATGATGCAGGAGATGAATATACTATATTTGGATGGGCTAGAAAAATAGGCGATGGAGAATTAAGTGATAAGTATAAGCAGTCAAGAGAAGTATTTTCTTCATGTGCAGGAGCAGCTATTTATAGAAAGAGCATATTTAAAAAAATAGGATTATTTGATGAGAATTTCTTTGCTTATTTAGAGGATATGGATATATCATATAGAGCTAGAATTTATGGTTATAAAAATTATTATTCAGCTAAAGCTAAGGTGTATCATATAGGAAGTGCTACTAGTGGAAGTAGACATAATTCATTTAAAGTAAAATTATCAGCTAGAAATAGCATTTATTTAATATACAAAAATATGCACAGTATACAAATAGCGGTTAATTTTGTGTTTATATTATTAGGAATATTAATTAAATGGCTATATTTTTCTGTTAAAGGATTAGGAAGGGATTATATAAGTGGAATAATTGAAGGAATAAGAACAAGAAAAAAAATTAATAGGGTAATAGTAAAAAATAACTTATATAACTATATAAACATTCAGAAGATGTTAGTCAAAAATACATTACACCTTTTTAAGCGAGGTTAGAATTATGATTAAGCAAAATCAAAAGTTAATAAATAAAGCATTAGTTTTTATAGATGCAGTAGTGATAATTTTATCTTTTTTATTAGCATGGTATATAAGAATTCATAGTGGAATTATGGAATTAGAAGGTGGATCACTTACTTTTAAAGAGTTTTTGATACCCGTTCTTATAATGTTGCCTATATATATAATACTATATAATTTTAAAAGGTTATATAATGCTGAAAGAACTGTTTTTTTAAGTAAAGAGATTATAAATATATTTATTGCAAATTTATTTGGAATAGTAATATTTTCAGGGTTATTATTTGTAAATAAAACAATAGATTATTCAAGATCATTACTTATTATATTTTTTATTATATGTACAATACTTATTTCTCTTGAAAGAGTAATTATAAGAATATCAATGAGAAGTGCAAGAAAAAAGGGACTTAATATAAGATATACAGTATTTGTAGGATATAGTGAGAGTACAGAAAAATTTAATAAGTTAATTAATGAAAATAGACATTGGGGATATAAAGTATTAGGTGTTTTTGAGGATTATAAAATTGATTCAGAAAATTTGAATTATCTAGGGAATATACTAGAATTAGATAATTATCTTGCTGAAAATAGAGATGTAGATGAAATAATTATAACTTTAGAGATGAAGGATTATGATAAATTAAAAAATATAATATCAATATGTGAGAAGCTTGGTATTAGAACACAAATAATTCCTAGTTATTACAAGTATTTTCCTGCTAAGCCTTATGTAGAAGAAATAGGGGGACTACCTTTAATAAATATGAGATACATACCTCTTGATAATATATTAAATAAGGCTATAAAGAGAGGAATTGATATTGTGGGTTCTTTATTAGCAATTATTATTTTTTCACCAGTAATGTTAATTATAGCTATATTAATAAAGTTAACAAGCAAGGGACCTCTAATATTTAAGCAAGAAAGAATAGGGCTTAATAGAAAGCCTTTTATTATGTATAAGTTTAGGAGTATGAGACAACAAGATCCAGAAGAAGAAAAGAAAGATTGGACAGTTAAAAATGATCCAAGAAAGACCAAAATAGGGACATTTATAAGAAAAACTAGTATTGATGAATTACCTCAATTATTTAATGTATTAAAAGGAGACATGAGTCTTATAGGACCAAGGCCCGAAAGACCATTCTATGTAGAAAAGTTTAAAGATGAAATACCTAAGTATATGGTTAAACATCAAGTAAGACCGGGAATCACAGGCTGGGCACAAGTTAATGGATGGAGAGGTGACACATCCATAGAAAAAAGAATAGAGTGTGATATATATTACATAGAAAATTGGAGTTTAACATTAGATATAAAAATTGTTATATTAACGTTTTTTAAAGGATTTATAAATAACAATGCTTATTAGAAATAAAGGAGATAAAAATATGAAAAAAGCATCAAAGAGAAAGATATTTATTTTTTTGTGTACTTGTTTTGTAACTATTGCATTATTTGCGTTGTTTGAAAAATATTATTCAGTTCAACCTAATGCTGCAAAATTAACAATGAAATTAAAATCTAATAATATAGAACAATATCAAGTTTATTATGATACAAATGGAAATAAAGAATGGACAGAAGAAAATTCTATAAAGATTTTATATACGAATACAGGCAAAGAAGATAAGTTAAGCTTTGCTTTACCAATAGAAACTAAAAATATAAGAATAGATTTTGGAAGTGAAAATAAAAGTTTAGAGATAAAGAATTTAACTTTAAAAAGAAATAAGAAGTACACTTTTTCTAAAAGAGATATAGAAGAGAAAGTAGGAGAAAGTGAAGATTTGGAATATGCTATAACAGATACAGGATTTGATATTAATGTTATAGGAAGTGATCCATATATCGAAATAGAAAATATAAGTAATCAGATAATAGATGTTACTTCAAAGCCAATGATATATGATGTCTTAATGATACTATGTTCATTAGTATTAGGATTTATAGTAGCTAATGCATTAACAGGGTTAAAAAAATCAATAAAATTTATAAAAGCATCTATAGACAATAAAGGATTAATAAAATCTTTAGCTAAAAATGATTTTAGAAATAAATATGCTTCTTCTTATTTAGGAATAGTATGGGGATTTATAAATCCACTTATAACAATATTAGTATATTGGTTTGTATTTACAGTTGGTTTTAGAAGTTCAGATGTGGGTGATGCTCCTTATACAATATGGTTTATATCAGGAATAATTCCATGGTTTTTCTTTTCAGATGCTTTAAACTCTACTAGTAATGTATTTTTAGAATATAGTTATTTAGTAAAAAAAGTTGTTTTTAAAATTGAAATATTACCTACTGTGAAAATAATATCAGCATTATTTGTACATTTATTTTTTGTCGTATTTATATATGTTTTAGGAGCAGTATATGGATATTATCCCGATTTATATTCATTACAATTTATATATTACTCATTTGCAATGATTGTTTTAGTATTTTGTATTTCATTAATTACTTCATCTGTAATACTGTTTTTTAGGGATTTAGGTCAAATTATAGGTATAATTTTAAATGTAGGATTTTGGGCGACTCCAATAGGATGGACAATAGATATGCTACCTGGAGTTGTACAAAGAATATTTAAATTAAATCCTATGTATTATATAGTTACAGGATATAGAGATTCTTTTATAGACAAAGTTTACTTTTGGGAAAGACCTTATGAAACTCTGTACTTTTGGGTATTTTGTTTAGTTACTTTTTGTTTCGGGGTTAAGTTATTTAAAAAGCTAAAACCACATTTTTCAGATGTTATATAGAGAGGTAAATATATGAGTGAAGTAGTTATAAAAGTTAGAGATTTAGTAAAAAAATACAATATATATGATAATCCTATGGATAGATTAAAAGAGACTTTATCTATAAGACATAAATGCTATCATAGAGAATTTGTAGCTTTAAATGGATTAACATTTGATATTGAAAAAGGTGATGCTGTAGGTATATTAGGGAAAAATGGATCTGGTAAATCTACATTATTAAAAATGATTACTGGAGTACTAACACCTACATCTGGAACTATAGAAATAAAGGGTGTTATATCAGCTATATTAGAATTAGGAACTGGTTTTAATATGGAATATACTGGAATAGAAAATATATATTTAAATGGCACTATGCTGGGGTATACTAAGGAAGAGGTTGATTTAAGAATAAAGGATATTATTGAGTTTGCAGATATTGGGGATTTTATAAATCAGCCTGTAAAAATATATTCAAGTGGTATGTTTGCAAGATTAGCTTTTGCAGTGGCTAGTAATGTAAATCCTGATATTTTAATTGTAGATGAAGCATTAGCTGTTGGGGATACAAGATTTCAAATTAAATGTATAGAAAAAATGAAAGCATTAAAGGAACAAGGGACAACAGTATTATTTGTTTCTCATGCAACAGAGCAAATAAAAAGATTTTGTAATAAAGCTATATGGATTAAAGATGGGATAATAGAAGCTCAAGGTGAATCAAGTGAAATAGCAGATTTGTATGAAGATTTTATGAAATATGGCACAGTAGATAATCAAGCAGATGTTAGGATGGAGTTAAAAGAGGAAGTTGGTATAACTGAAGAAGTTGAGAAAGATAATGGAGAATTTAAAATGCCTTCTAATGAAGATACGTTAGCTTCAATAAAAGAAGTAAAATTATCTAAAGATAAGCTAAGGACATTTGAGGATTTAGAGATTGAAATAACTTATGATATATATATAGAAAAAATAGATAGCTTCTTATTAGGAGCAGCTATATATACTCCATCGAGAGATTATATATTTGG
Source organism: uncultured Clostridium sp. (assembly GCA_900543325.1). Taxonomy (GTDB): domain Bacteria; phylum Bacillota; class Clostridia; order Clostridiales; family Clostridiaceae; genus Clostridium. The sequence continues at coordinate 48,589 of UQQU01000008.1, forward strand.
ACCAAATACATATTTAGAAAAAGTAGAAATTCCAAATACCTTTGGAAGGCATAAAGTTGTTTATAGAATTCCTGAAATGCCTTTATTAGGAGGAACTTATACAATTGATGTAGGGATATTTACTGATGAGAGTATAGTAAATTTAGATTATAAAACAGCCGTATGTGAGTTTGTAATTGCAAATAAATACATATCAGAAGGTAAGTTTTATATAAAACATGAATGGAAAGTTATTGAGTAAAGATAATTAAATAGTTTAATAAAATTTATAGGGATGATTAATTATATGAGTAATAAAGAGTTAAAAATAATACGAATTGGTGGAGAACCAGTAGGTAGCATTACTATAACAAAAGAAAATAGTTATGAATTTAACCATAGATATAGCCAATTTAATATAAAAAAGATTGAGCTTTTCTTTAAAAATGTTAAAGAATTTAAAGGTAGAATAAGAGTTGAAATATTTGAAGAAGAATATAAAAGTTTAGTTGGAGAGCAAATAATAGAAAATATAGAGGAGGGGTGGAATGAATTTGTATTACCTTATACTGTAGGAGTATTTGAAGAAAATCTTAAAATTAAAGTTAAAATAGAGAAGGGTAATTCTATTGAAATAGCTACAGATAAATATGATGCTGTTTGTATGAGATTATTATATGAAGATGTACAAGAAAGAGAGTTAGCATTAGACTTAGATAGGGTGACAAAGGAGTTAAGAAAAATTTATAATTCAAGTGGTTGGCGATACTTGGTTTCAGTTTATAGATTTAGAGATATTATAATTAACTTTTTAAAAAAAATTAAGAAGTTGGGAACTTTATTTTTTGTAGTAGTTAAAAATTTAAATAAATCAAATATAAGTAGGGCTAAAGAGTTTATAAAAGATAATGGTTTTAATTCTTTTATTAGAAAAGCAATATCTAAGTTAAAAGGAGAAAGATTACAATATAAAAATTGGATTGAAAAACATGTTGCTACTCCTACAGAGTTGGAAGTGCAAAGAAATTATGAATTTGAATATAAGCCATTAATAAGTATTTTAATTCCAACATATAAAACACCAAAACATTTATTAATTGAAACTATGAATTCAGTTTTAAATCAAAGTTATAGTAATTGGGAGTTGTGTATTGCGGATGGAAATTCTGAAGAATCTTATATAAATGAAATGTTAGATGAATATGCAAGAAATGATAAGAGAATAAAAGTTAAATACCTTGATGAAAATAAGGGTATAGCTGGTAATACTCAAGAATGTTATTATATGGCAACTGGAGATTACATAGGATTATTTGATCATGATGATTTATTAGAGCCTAACGCATTATTTGAAGTAGTAAAAGCGGTAAATGAAGATAGAACAATCGATTTTATATATACAGATGAGGATAAAATTAATGAGAAAAGTGACTATAGATTTGATCCTCATTTTAAGCAAGATTTTGCGATTGATACTTTTAGAAGCTATAATTATATATGCCATTTTTCTGTATTTAGAAATGACTTAATGGCAAAAATAAATGGGTTTAGAGATGGATTTAATGGAAGTCAAGATTACGATATTATTTTAAGAGCCACTGAGGTAGCTGAAAATATTCATCATATACCTAAAATTTTATATTCGTGGAGAGTTCATTCAGGATCTACAGCAGGAAATCCTAAGAATAAAATGTATTGCTATGATTCCGCTAAGAAAGCTTTAGATGAAGAATTAAAAAGAAAAGGAATTAAAGGAAAAGCTAAAGACGGGAAGTATATTGGAACCTATGAGATTGAGTATGAAATAATAGATAATCCTAAAGTTTCAATATTAATACCAACAAAGGATCATATAGATGATTTAGATAGAACTATAAAGTCTATTTTAAATAATACTGAATATAAGAACTATGAAATTATAGTTATTGAAAATAATTCAGAACAAAGTGAGACTTTTAAATATTATGAAGAAATACAAAAGCTTGATGCAGATATAAGAGTAGTAACTTGGGAAAAGGGATTTAACTACTCTGCTATAAATAATTATGGAGCTAAATTTGCAAATGGAGAGTTATTACTTTTATTAAATAATGATGTTGAGGTTATTAATAAACAATGGCTAACTAAAATGGTATCTTTAGCACAAAGAGAAGATGTTGGGTGTGTTGGAGCCAAACTGTATTATCCGGATAATACAATTCAACACGGTGGAATAATAGTTGGGTTAGGTGGAGCTGCGGCACATGCTCATAGAGGATTCAATAAGAATGAATATGGGTATTTCTTAAGACTTGGAATTACACATAATTTAAGCGCTGTAACAGGAGCTTGTTTAATGGTTAAAAAATCAGTATTTGATGAAGTAAATGGATTAGATGAAAGCTTTGAAGTTGCGTACAATGATGTTGATTTTTGCTTAAGAGTTTTAGAAACAGGAAGAGTAAATGTATGGACACCTTATGCTGAGTTATATCATTATGAATCTAAGAGTAGAGGTGTAGATGATTTAGCAACAAATGAAAGATTCCAAGGTGAATTCAATAGATTTAGAGAAAGATATAAGGAGTTTTTAGAAAAAGGAGATCCGTATTATAACGTAAATTTAACTTTAGATAGAGAGGATTTATCTTTAAAAGAATAGTAATTTTAGGAGGATTTTTATGGCGTTATCAATAATATGTCCTTTATATAAGGCAGAAAAGTATATAGATAATTTAGATATGTCGTTGAAAAGACAATTAAAAGTAGATATAAAGGAAATTAAATATATAGTTACAGAATGCCATGAAGATAAAACTATAGAAAAGTTAAAAAATATAAATGCTAAATATAAGGTTATTAAAGCGGAGGATTTTTCACATAGTTTAACTAGAGAAGAAGCAGTTTATGAAGCTGAAGGAGATATAATTGTATTTATAACCCAAGATATAATTATAAGGAGTAATATGTGGCTATATAATTTAACTAATAGTATAGAAAAAGGTGTTTGTGAAGCAGCGTTTTCAAAACAAATTTGTATAGAAAAAACTATTGAAAGATATACGAGAATGAATAATTATCCAGATGAAAGTAGGATAGTATCAAAGAAAGATATTGATAAATTAGGGATAATGACATATTTTTACTCTGATGCTTCTTCAGCTATTAGAAAAGATGTCTTTCTAAAACTTAATGGATATGATGGGAAAAATTTATTAACTAATGAAGATATGTATATTGCTTATAAGTTAATTAATAATGGATATAAAATTAAGTATTGTGCTGATTCAGAAATAATACATTCGCATAAGTATAAATATTTATCTTTATTAAAAAGATATTTTGATCAAGGTGTATTTTTAAAGCAACATGAATATATAACTAATTCTGGAGCTAACAGTAGTGCTATTAATTTAGTAAAGTTTGTTTTAGTAAATAGTTTAAAGGAAAAAAGTTTTAAAGTTTTTTTTGAGATAGTCCCTAATTTTGGTGCTAGATATATTGGTAATAAACTAGGTCAGAGGTATGAAAAATTATCTAAAAAAACTATATTAAAATACACTAATAATCCCAATTATTGGGACAAGGAGTTCTTTAATTAAAAATATATAAGTTTAAGAAATATAATAATTCATATGGTGAAAGAATTTTTTATATAAGGGTGAGGCAATGAAAATATTAGTAATTATTCCAGCTTATAATGAGGAAAAGAGTATAGTTAATGTAGTAAAAAATATTAAAAATAGTTGTCCTAATGTAGATTATGTAATAATAAATGATTGTTCAAAAGATAATACAAAGAAGGTTATAGAAGAAAATAAACTAAATTACATATCATTACCAGTTAATATGGGCATTGGAGGGGGCGTTCAAACAGGATATAAATATGCTGTTGAAAATAATTATGATATAGCAATTCAAATAGATGGTGATGGGCAACATGATCCTTCTTACATAGATAAAATTATAAAACCTATAATAGATGGTGAAGCTGATATGGTAATAGGTTCAAGATTTATTGAAAAGGAAGGATTTCAAACATCTTTTATGAGAAGAGTAGGAATAAATTTTTTAAAAGGTTTAATAAAAGTTTGTTGTAAAAAAACTATAACAGATGCTACAAGTGGATTTAGAGCTGTAAATAAAAAGTTAGCAAAAGAATTTTCACAAAACTATGCTCAAGATTATCCTGAGCCGGAGGCTATAACACATAGTATACTAAGAGGCTATAAAGTTAAGGAAGTTCCTGTTATAATGCATGAAAGACAAGAAGGAGAATCTTCTATTAATAAAATAAGATCTATATATTATATGATAAAGGTATCATTAGCTATTATTTTATGTAGAATAAGTGATAAAGAAAAAATATAAAATTTATGTTATTTGATGAAAGATACTGCAATAGTTTTATCTTTCATTAATATAGGAATAGAGGTGAAAAAATGGATCTTAAAGTTACAGTTTTCTTTGTTGTAGTTATTGTTATATATCTTGGTTTTATTATTCATTTACTAAAAAAGAAGAAATTGGAATTGAAATATACATTATTATGGATAATAGCTAGTTTTGTATTGTTAATTATTACTGTTTTTCCGAGTACAATGTATTGGATATCTAATATAATAGGAATAAAAACTCCAATAAATAGTGCCTTAATATTAGGATGCATGTTTATAATATTAATATTAATAACTATTACATCTATAGTATCATCATTAAATAGAAACTTGAGAATGTTAACTCAAGAAGTAGCCTTATTAGAAAAAAGAGTTAGAGAATTAGAAAAAAATAAGTGCGAGGGAAAAAATGAATAATGCTAAGGGGGCACATAAGATGATTAATATTATTCTTATTTTAGTTTATATAATATTAACAATAGCTGGAGTTGTATTATTTAAATTAGGTACACAAAAAGATTTTTTAGTATCAATAGCAACAGGAGTTTTTACTTTAAAAATTAGTCTGATGTCGATTATAGGTTTAGTATGTTATTTATGTAGTTTTTTAATGTATATGTTTTTAATATCTAAATTTGATTTAACATATATAGTCCCAGTAACAACAGGAATTGTTCAAGTAGCAACTTTTGTGCTAGCTATTATGATATTTAAAGAAAGTGTAGCAGTATCTAAAGTCGTAGCAACAGGATTAATATTAATAGGGGTAATATTATTAAATATAAAAAAATAGGAGAAAGATTATATGGAAAAGTTTAATAATCATACATTTGCTATTTGTGCCTATAAGGAATCAAGATATTTAGAAGATTGTGTTAAATCAATCATTAATCAACAAGTAAAATCAAACATTATAATATGTACATCAACACCTAATGATTTTATAACTACTATAGCAGATAAATATTTTTTAAAGGTATTTATCAGAGAGGGTAAGCCAGATATTCAAGATGATTGGAACTTTGCATACGAATCTGCTAAAACAGAATATGTAACTATAGCTCATCAAGATGATATATATGAAAGTAATTATAGTAAAGAGTTAAAAAATTATATTTCACAAGATAAACAATCTATAATAATATTTTCTGATTACAGAGAAATAAAAAATGGTGAGGTTATACCATTGAATATTAATTTAAAAATAAAAAAAATTATGTTAACACCATTAAAAATAAAATTATTTAGAAAAAGTAAATTTGTGAGAAAGAGAATTTTATCATTGGGATCACCAATATGTTGTCCATCAGTAACTTATAATAAAAATATACATAAAGATAAGCTTTTTACATCAAAAATGAAATGTTCATTAGATTGGGATACTTGGTATAAGTTTTCGAAATATGAAGGTTCTTTTATATATATTAATAAAGAATTAGTATTGCATAGAATTCATGAAGAATCAGAAACAACTAATTGTATAGAAAATAATATAAGACAAACAGAAGATTTGGATATGTTTAGAAAATTTTGGCCTGAAAATATAGCTAAACTATTAGCAAAATTTTATTCTAAGAGTTTAAATAGTAATGAAGTAATATAAGTATATTTTAGGAGCATTTTATTATGAAAAAGTTAAATAATAAAAAAAGTATATATATAAATAAATTAAAAGAAAGATATTTATATATAATTTTATTGACTATAGTAATGGTTTTTTTTAGTTGTTTTTATAAGCAAAAAGTATATACTGATTTGGTTATAAATAGTGAAATAAAAGAGAAGAAGATATTATCTGGTGAAGTTAATGAATATATAATAATTAATAGAGATAATCCAAGACAAATTTCATTAAATATAGGAATTGCTAAAGAGTCTAAAAAATCTGCTATTTATAAGATAAGTGTTTTAAAAGATAATAATATAATAGCAAATGAAGAAATAGATACTTTAGAATTAAGTAAAAATCAAAATATAGTTCTTTCATTACCTAGTAAAGAAATACTAAAAGGGGATAAACTAGTATTACAAATAAAAACGGATAATTTAGATCAAGATAATGCTTTAATAGTATACTTATCTGAAAATAATGATACTATACTTAATATTAATGGTGTAGAAACAAAGGAAACATTACAAGCAAAAATTATATATGAAAGATTTAGTACTAATTATATATTAATATTAATATTTATCTATTTGGTCTCTTGTCTGATTATATTAGGGTGGAATGCTAGATTTATCCACAACTATGTGTTCATTATTATTATTGCTATGGGAATAATATCAGCGATAATAAATCCTATTATGGATATTCCTGATGAGCCAGCACATTTAGCAAGGGCTGAATTAACATCTAGAGGTATTTTATTTGCCAATGGAGATCCAAGTGATTTTAATATATCACAAAGTGTAAGTTCTTTAATAGATAATTCTTTTTTAAAAATAGAGGATGGTAAGTTTACAACATCTGAAGGAAATTATAAATACACAGGATATTATAATAACTATGCCAGTAGTAATATATTTATATCATATATTCCACAAGCAATAGGTATAATATTAGGTAAGCTATTAGGAGGAAGTATAGCTATATTACTTTTGGGAAGGATATGCAATTTAATATGTTATGCATTAATGGTAAGATATGCTTTAAAAATAGCGCCTAAATATAAAATAGGACTTTCTATAATAGCTATGATGCCTATGGTAATTTTTATAGCTGCTTCATTTAATCAAGATGCATCTACTTATGGATTAACTTTATTAGCAATTGCATATTTCTTAAAGATATATGACAAAGATACTATAAATATTAAAGATATTGCTATTTTTTCAAGTATAACTATATTACTTGGATTAATTAAATTACCATATTCTATATTAGCAGGACTAATAATATTTATTCCTAAAGAAAAGTTTAATGATAAAAAAACATATTATAAGAGTTTTCTGTTTGTAGGGAGTGTAGCAATAATTACAGTGTTATGGGGATTATCATCATTGTTAATAAGTTCTAATACAAGTAGTAGTACTGTTACGCCATTTTCAATTTATTATACTGAAAATAATGTAAATGCAAAAGCACAAATACAGTATATATTAAGCTCGCCAGTTCATTTTTTAATTAATTTTATTAGAAGTTTATTTGATAATATGAGATTATATTTAGATCAAATAAATATTTTTGGGTGGCTAAGTTATAGTATTAATCCAACTGTTACAATTATTTATCAAGTATTTTTATTTATTACATTATTTATGTATTCAGAGAAAAATACATTGAAAGCAAAAACAAGATTAGGTTCAGCTTTAGTATTATTAGGGATATATGTAGCAACTAATCTAATATTATATTTAACTTGGACATCCGTAGGAAGTAATACAATAGTAGGAGTTCAAGGAAGATATTTTTGTTCAGCATTAGCTTTAATACCATTAATCTCATGCAATGAATTTTCTATTGAAAATACTGAAGAAAAAGATTTTAAACTTCAATTTTTAGCTTTAGTATTTATAGTAATTTTTATAATAACAATAATGAATAGATATTATTAAACAAAAAAGTTGGTGTCAAAATGAATTGATAAATTCACTCTGACACAACTTTATTTTTCTTTTAAGAGATATTAAGGGAATTTAAATAAAATATCTTAATAAAAGTAAATTGATTCTCAATAATCTTGACAGTTTAAAAGGAACTAATGTAAGATAGGGTATGATAAGTTATAAAAGTAACTTTAAAATAGGAGTATTAAATAAATAGAATAATAAAATCTGATGTAATTAAGATAATAATGAGGTGATATTTATGAAAGGTATTATTTTAGCAGGTGGATCAGGAACAAGACTTTATCCAGTAACAAAGGCAATGTCAAAACAAATGGTTCCAATATATGATAAACCAATGATTTACTATCCGATGTCAGTGTTAATGTTAGCTGGTATAAGAGATATTTTAATAATATCAACGCCTAGAGATATAGTTAACTTTAAAGAGTTATTTAAAGATGGTTCAGAATATGGTTTAAATATTGAATATGCAATTCAAGAGCAACCAAATGGATTAGCGGAAGCATTTATTATAGGTGAAGAATTTATTGGTGATGATAATGTAGCAATGATATTAGGGGATAATATATTCTATGGTCAAAACTTTAGTTCACATTTAAAGGAAGCAGCTCAGTTAGAAAAAGGAGCAATGGTATTTGGATATTATGTTCAAGACCCAAGAGCCTTTGGAGTAGTTGGATTTGATGCAGATGGTAAGGTAACTTCATTAGAAGAAAAGCCAGAAAAACCAAAGTCAAAATATGCGGTACCAGGTCTTTATTTCTATGATAATTCAGTAGTAGAAAAGGCGAAGGTATTAAAACCATCGGCAAGAGGAGAATTAGAAATAACTGATTTAAATAAAGTTTATATGGAAGAAGGAACTTTAAAAGTAGATTTATTAGGTAGAGGAATGGCTTGGCTTGATACAGGAACTCATGAATCAATGTTAAAAGCATCTAATTTTGTTGAAGCAGTACAAACAACTCAAGGAACATTCATAGCTTGTTTAGAAGAAATTGCTTATAGACAAGGATGGATTTCAAAGGAACAGGTTAGAGAATTAGCTGGACCTTTAATGAAAACAGAGTATGGAAAATATTTAGTAGATATAATTGAGGAGTAAAAGAGATGGTTGAAGTAGGAAATTTTAAATTTATAGAAACTAAAATACCTGACTTATACATAGTTGAGCCAAAGGTATTTGGGGATGCTAGAGGATATTTCATGGAAAGTTATAATAAGCAACATTTTGATGCTGCAGGATTAACTATGACTTTCGTACAAGATAATGAATCAAGATCTAAAAAAGGTGTTTTAAGAGGATTACACTTCCAAA